>NZ_JBHVUH010000004.1:90796-451511 GCF_042884245.1 Streptomyces sp. NPDC058145
GGGGGGGGGGGGGGGCCCCCAGGGCCCGGGGGGGTTTGCGGCCGGGGGCCCAACCCCCCCCCTGCCCCCGGGGGGGCCCGGCCCCGCGGGGCGCCGCACCGCCCCCCACCGCTGTGTCGCCGTCCACTCGGAGAGATGAACGTGCGGATGCGAGGGCACCCCGCCGCGCACGGCCGCCAACCGGTTAGGTCCGATCGCGGGCTGGAGTCCTCCTCTACCAGGCGGGTTAAATCTGCTCTTGCCGCAGTAGACTTTTGCGTGTACCTTGGGTATGGTTCTTATCGTAGACACGGTCGAAGGAGGCCCGCCAGACACGAACTGGCGGGTGGTTGAAGACGAAAGACGCAGGTCAGTGCGGCTCTCGAGCCTCGAAGCCAAAGCGTTCCCAGAACGGTGACGGGACTGGGAGCCGCGCTGGGCGGCTCGCAGTCGAGGAGCTGCCGAACAGCGGTACCGGTTCATCCAGCGGTTGACCCGAGAGGAACGGAGGAGGAGCAGACGCCATCAGGATCACCCGGCCCGAGAGGCACTCGGCCCGGGTGCCGCAAGACCCCGGATTGGATGGTGGTCCCCGGTTACGCAGCTGCGATCCCCGCTCCGCCCTGTCGGGCCGGGTAGCGGAAACAGAAGGTCGGCACAGCAGTAGGGCCGACAGATGGTGTTGAATTTCCTTCGGGGCCCTGGTGCCGTACGGCACCAGGGCCCCTCGACGCGTTTGCACAGCGAGGTGACATGACATCGGACAACCCACTGAACGATCGTCTGGACGACGACGACTACCCCGCGTACACGATGGGCCGGGCAGCCGAGATGATCGGCGCCACCCCGGCCTTCCTCCGAGCCATCGGCGAGGCTCGCCTGATCACTCCGCTCCGTTCGGAGGGAGGACATCGCCGGTACTCCCGCTACCAACTGCGGATCGCCGCGCGCGCCCGCGAACTGGTCGACAAGGGGACCCCGATCGACGCGGCGTGCCGCATCGTCATCCTCGAGGACCAGCTCGAGGAAGCGCAGCGCATCAACGCCGAGTATCGCCGTGTCGCCGGTGAAAGGGCGGGCAGTCGCGGCTTCGGCGCCGGCTGAACAGGCGGGTGGGCCGGGGGTCTCATCCGCAGCCGCGTCCGGCTGACGGAGGAATCAGAGCCGTCAGCGGCCCGGTTACGGCGCCGTCGACGCGTCCGGGCGCGGAAAACTGTCATGACGAGGGCACATCTCCATGCCTGTCACCGCCAGGGTTGCTGTGCGAGGCAGAGGAGTGCCGGGTCCGCGGCGCGGGTGCCGCGCACGCCCGGGTTTCCCGCCGCACCCCCGAGACGAAGGTGCCATGCCCGCCGATGAAGCCCCCGCCGCCGGCAACCTCGACGACGACGACCATCCCGCCTGCACCACGGGGCGGGCCGCCGACGCCCTCGGGACAACGCCCGCCGGCGAAGCCGGGCTCATCACCCCCCTGCGCTCGGGAGGGGGCCACCGCCGTTACTCCCGCCGCCAGTCGCGCGTCGCCGCCCGGGCCCGCGAACTGGTCGGTCAGGGCACTCCCGTCGAGACCGCCTGCCGCATCGTCTCCCTCGAGGACCAGCTCGACGACGCCCTCCGCCCGACCCGGTACATGCGCCGAAAGCTGGACTGGCGCGGCATGATTATCTGATCCCGCTGACACAGAATTATGAGACGCGGCCGGACGAGAAGTGCCCGACGCTCCGGAAAATGCTCAGGTGCTGTGACCGGGACCTGTGTTAGCTTGGCTACCGGTTGCAGTTTTGGTTGCCAGAGATTTTTTCTTTGCACAGCTTTCCGGATCTTTCCGGAGGGGTGATCATCGCGGCCACTCGGGTCCGTAAGGTGCGGATCCGGCACTGCCCCTCAAGGGAGATCAATATGGCATCTGGCACCGTGAAGTGGTTCAACGCGGAAAAGGGCTTCGGCTTCATCGAGCAGGACGGCGGCGGCGCTGACGTGTTCGCCCACTACTCGAACATCGCCACCACCGGCTTCCGCGAGCTTCAGGAAGGCCAGAAGGTGACCTTCGACGTCACGCAGGGCCAGAAGGGCCCGCAGGCGGAGAACATCGTTCCCGCCTGACGCTGACGCGAATCGTCGCGAGCCGATGGCTCGCGCACCATGTGGCCGGGGCCCGCACCCTTGAGGTGCGGGCCCCGGCTCATTTGCGTGTCAGCAGTTCAGGGCGTCGTCCATGGTCGACTGCCAGTACGAGACCCGGATCGAGTCGTCGACGTACACGCCCTTCGCGGGCAGCGACGGGTGGGCGGCGACGTTCGCGCCCGCGTCGAAGTAGACCTCGAGGGACTTGGCCGTGTAGCCGTTCGAGCCGCTGCCGTCCCCGGCCGAGAGACGGACGCTCGCATAGCCCGACTCGCCAGGGGCCAGCGTGACCACCGCCTGCGGCTTGGAGTCCTCGTAGGCCGCCGGGACGGACTGGGCCTCGCCGAACCGGACCGCCGGGTAGTAGAGAAGGTCGCAGTTCTTCGAGCCGGTGTTGGTGACGGTGAGGAGAAGGTGGTTCAGGGGGCGGGAGACCTCCGTGGCGGTCGTCCGGGTGGAGGTGACGGAGCAGCGGGTGGAGGTGGCCCCCGAGTCCTTCGAGCCCGAGGAACCCCTGGACCCGGACGAACCCTTGGACCCGGACGACCCGTTGGCACCCTTCCAGCCCGTGGACCCGGACGAACCCTTGGAGCCCGACGAGCCCGCGGAACCCGTGGTCTCGCTCGAACCGGCCGCACCGCCGGCCGAGCCGCCGGAGGTCCCCCCGCTCGCCTTGGACGAGGGCGTGGTGGCGGCCGTGGGCGCCGACGTGGACGCGGATCCCGCCGACGCCCCCTCGTCGCGGACGTCCTGTCCGTCGTCGCATGCGGTCAGCGTCAGCGCGGCGGCGGCGAGCGCGGAGGCGAACAGCAGACGGGTGCGGCGGGTGCGAGTGGACATGGGATCCCCCTTGTGCGGTACGGGTGTTGACGTGGGCCGCTCGTCCGGGATCCGGGGAGCGGCGTGCTTGGATGGCCCAAGCTTGTGCGGTGATCCGTCCCGGTCGCCAGGACTGCCGGGACATCCGGGACGCTGGAACGCTTGCAGTAGCTCTGACCTGCTGAAATGACCTCCCCCTGGAATGGGGGTACGGGACGCCTGGAGGGGACGGAACGGTGACGGGGGACGATTTCCCGGAGCTGTTGGGCCGGTTGAAGGAACGGTCCGGGCTCAGTTACGGGGTGCTCGGGAAGCGGCTGCACACGAGTGCGTCCACGCTTCACCGGTACGTCAACGGGGACGCCGTACCGACGGACTACGCGCCCGTGGAACGGTTCGCCCGGTTGTGCAGGGCAACGCCCGAGGAGCTGGTGGAACTCCATCGGCGGTGGGTTCTCGCGGACGCCCGTCGCAAGCAGAGGGCGAGTGGGGCAGCGGAGGCCGGGACCGGGGCGGCGGTGGCCGGAGCGCCGTCCGCGTCCGGGGCGGCGGGCTCGGAAGCGCCGTCCGCGGCCGGGACGACGGAGGCCGAGGCACCGGACACAGCCGGGACGACGGAGGCCGAGGAGGCTGCGGCGGCCGGGACGACGGAGGCCGAGGAGGCCGGGGCCCGGGCGGAGGGCGAGCCGCGGCGTTCGGTGGAGACTCCCGTGGTCCGGCGGCGTGCCGTCCTACTCGCCGGGGTCGGCGTGGCCGCCGCCGTGGTGTCGGCCACGCTCGTGGCGAACCTCCTGTCCGGCGGGGGCGAGGCCCACTGGGCCGGCGATCCGTCCACGGGAACGGTGGCCTCACAGCCCCTCCCCGAGAGCGCCGGCGCCTCGCAGCCGGCCGGCGCGAAGGGCGGTTCGCCCTCGCCGTCCGCCTCGCGCGGCGCAAGTCCCCCGGCTTCCGCCTCCGACTCCGCCCCCCGTGGCGGTGCGGCCGGCGCGGCGCGGGGCGGCGGTATCGAGGACGGGGCCACCGCGCCCGCCGTCGCCGTCAATCCGTACAAGTGGGAGGACCCGTGCAGCCAGCACTACCTGGTCGACCGGCAGCCCGAGCAGGTGCCTCCGCCGCCGGGTGAGCCGGACGCGCGCGGGTGGGTCACCGCGCTGGGCGGGGTCGCCGGCGGACAGCAGATGCTCGCGCTGACCGTGCAGGGGACCGGCAGGGCCACCGTCGTCCTGGAGGACCTGCATGTGCGGGTGGTGGAGAAGAGCGCGCCGCTCGCCTGGAACGACTTCGAGATGGGCGTCGGGTGCGGTGGTGGCGTAGGGACGGCGGCATTCGGGGCGGACCTCGATGCCGGGCGGCCCACGCTCACCCCGAAGGCCGGTCAGCGTGACTTCCCGTACAAGGTGAGCGAGTCCGACCCCGAGGTCTTCTACGTCTTCGCGGACGCGCGGGCGCACAACGTGAGCTGGTACCTGGAGCTGGACTGGTCCAGCGGCGACCGGCACGGCACCGTACGCGTCGACGACAACGGCAGGCCCTTCCGCACCAGCGGAAACGTGGGACGCCCGGCGTACAGCCATCCGCTCGGCTCCTCCGAATGGGGGCCCTCTCAGCCGGGGTGACGGCGGGCCGACGACGAGTCGTCGGATCGCCCTTTCGGGGTATGCGCGCTCTTTCGCCGTCGGGACCAATCCGCCGCCTCTCCGGGACCGGATTACGTCCGGAGATGTCGCAACCGCGGAGGCCCCTTGTGAGAGAAGCCGTGTACATCGGCGCGAATCCCTCGTCGGAACCTGATCTGCAGGAGCTGATGGGCCGCGTCGCCCTCGGTGACGAGGACGCGTTCGCCTCCGTCTACGACACCGTGGCCGGTCCCGTCCTCGGGGTCGTGCAGGCCGTGCTGCGTGATCAGGCTCAGTCGGAGGAAGTGGCGCAGGAGGTGCTGGTGGAGGTGTGGCGGACCGCACCCCGCTACCGGCCCGAGATCGGGACGGCCCGGAACTGGGTCCTCACGCTCGCGCACCGCCGCGCGGTGGACCGGGTGCGCTCGGCGGAGGCCGCGGCGGTCAGGGACCACAAGGCCGCCCTGCTGGCGCGGACGCCCGAGTTCGACGAGGTGACCGAACAGGTCGAGGCCAGGCTGGAGCGGGAACAGGTGCGACGGTGCCTGCGCACACTGACCGAGATCCAGCGGCAGGCCGTCACCCTCGCCTACTACCGCGGGCTGACCTACCGCCAGGTCGCGGAGGCGCTCACCCTTCCCCTCGGCACGGCCAAGACCCGGCTGCGGGACGGCCTCATCCGGCTGCGTGACTGCCTGGGGGTGACCGCGTGACCACGACGGCCGACCTGCACCGGATGACCGGCGCCTACGCCCTGCATGCCCTGTCCGACGAGGAACGCGCCGCGTTCGAGCGTCACCTGGCGGACTGCGAGTCGTGTGCGCAGGAGACCGCCGAGCTGTCCGCCACCGCGGCCCGTCTGGGACTCGCCGCCACCGTGACGCCTTCGACGGCCCTGCGCGGGCAGGTCCTGCGTCGGATCTCCTCCGTCCGGCAGGTGCCGCCCGGCACATGGACCGGGGTCCGCGCGGGCCGGGCCGGAAAGCGGGCGCGGCTGTTGTCCCGATGGGCGCTGACCGCCTGTCTCGCGGCGGCCGCCACACTCGGTGGTACGACGGTGTGGCAGCACCAGCGGGCCGAGGACGCCCTGCGCCAGGCGCACAGCGCCCGGCAGGGCACCGCCGAGATCGCCGCCGTGCTGGCGGCACCGGACGCGCGGACCCGGACCGCCCCCCTGGGCGACGGCGCCACCGGCAGCGTCGTCGTCTCCCGGGAACGGGACAAGGCCGTGTTCGTCGCCTCCGGGATGGCCCGGCCTGCGGGAGGCAAGGTCTACCAGCTGTGGTTCGACGACGACGGCACGATGCGGTCGGCCGGCCTCATGGATCCCGGCCGCACCGATCAGGCCGTGCTGCTGCGCGGCGGTGTGGACGGCGCCTCGGGCATGGGGGTCACCGTGGAGCCGGCGGGCGGCTCCACGGCGCCGACCTCCGCGCCGGTCGCCCTGCTGGGCCTTCCCGCCTGAGGGCTGATCCGGGCCGGTGCGAGGGCGGGCGCTCGGGCATCGAGGTGCCGAGTCCCGCCCCGGTCGGACCAGGCCCGTCACCGTCACGGTCACCCGTGCCGCCGGGCGGCCCGGCGACGGCGCGGTCAGGTGCGCCTGTACGGCGGTGCGGACGGCGCGGGCCACGTCCACCGCTCGGTTCCGGCGGGATGCCACCGCCTGGACGTCGACGTGCCGGCCGCCGGGGCCGGGCGTCAGACGGACTCCGCCGGCCGACGGGCGGTGCAGGGTCCGGGTCCGGGACTGAACCACGCCGAGCGGAGCCGGGCGGTCAGGCCCGGCTTTGAGGAAGGCCACACCCGGCACGCCCTCCACGACCCGGTCGACGTCCTCGACGAGTGTGTCGTGCGCGCTGTGCGCGGTCATGCGGTTCGCCCTTCCTGGTCGTCGACCGGGCGTCGACGAGGCGACCGGCAGGGCCCACGGAGGACCGGGCACTCGATTTCTTTTCTTTGTCCGTAGCGGAGTGGCATGCGGATTGGTGCGAAAAAAGATTCACTCGATCGAGATGACGGCCAATCCGGAACCCCTGCGGGACCGGATTCCCCACGTGACCGACGACGAGAAGAAACCGCGCGGGCCCTCGGGGCCGCTCCGCGTGACGGCGGGCGCGCTCGCCGGTGCCGTGGCGGGCTTCGCCTCGCTCGCCCTGGCCGAGCTGGTGTCTGCGGCGGTCCGTCCGCAGGCGGGGCCCGTCGTCGTGGTGGGAGGAGCGGCGATCGACCGCACACCCGCCGCCGTGAAGGACTGGGCCGTCCGGAATTTCGGAACCGACGACAAGCTGGTTCTGCGACTCGGGATTCTGGCGGTGCTGACGCTTTTCGCCTTCGCCCTTGGCATTGCCGCGCTGCGCTTCCGGCGGGCCGGCGCGGCGGGAGTCGTGCTGTTCGGCGTGGTCGGCGCGCTGGCGGCGATCGGCCGGCCCGACTCGCGCGGCCTGTCCGACACCCTGCCGTCGCTCGTGGGCGCGGGCGCCGGAGCGGCTGTCCTCCTCTTCCTCGCGGGCCGGCTCGCGTGGCGGGAGCCGGGTGCCGCCGAGGAGCCGGGTTCCGGCAAGGACCCGGGTTCCGGCAAAGATCCGGGTTCCGGCAAAGATCCGGGTTCCGGCAAGGACCCGGGTTCCGGCGAGGGATCCGGTCCGGGTTCCGGCGACGACTGGGACCGGCGTGGGTTCGTGATCGCCGCCACGGCCGCCGCCGTCGCCTCCGCCGGGGCCGGAGCGCTGGGCCGGTCGCTGAACGGTGCGAGCGGCAGGGACGCGGTCGTTTCCCGCGACCGGCTGGTGCTGCCGGCGCCCGGCTCGCCCGCGGACGCCGTTCCACGGGGTGCCGGTCTGCGGATCCCCGGCGTGAGCCCCTTCATCACCCCCAGCGCTTCCTTCTACCGGGTCGACACCGCGCTGGTGGTCCCGAAGGTGGACGCCACGACCTGGCGGCTGCGCGTCCACGGCAAGGGCGTGTCCCGGCCGGTCGTGCTCTCCTTCGACGATCTCCTCCGCCGCGACCTGGTCGAACGCGACATCACCCTCACCTGTGTGTCCAACGAGGTCGGCGGCCCCTACGTGGGCACCGCGCGCTGGACCGGCGCCCGGCTGGCCGACCTGCTGGCCGAGTGCGGGGTGAGGCCGCCGTCGCGCGGCGGCCCGGCCGACCAGCTGGTGGCCCGCTCGGTGGACGGCATGACCATCGGCAGCCCGGTCGAGGACGTCATGGACGGCCGGGACGCGCTGCTCGCCGTCGGCATGAACGGGGAACCGCTGCCGTTCGACCACGGCTTCCCCGTACGGATGGTCGTGCCGGGGCTCTACGGGTTCGTCTCCGCCTGCAAGTGGATCACGGACATCGAGCTGACCACCTTCGACGCCTACGACCCCTACTGGGTGAAGCGCGGCTGGGCCCGCAAGGCACCCGTCAAGACGCAGTCCCGGATCGACACCCCCAAGCCCTTCGCACGGCCCGGGGCCGGCCCGGTCATGGTCGCCGGGGTCGCCTGGGCGCAGCACCGCGGCATCGACAAGGTCGAGGTCCGGGTCGACGACGGCCCCTGGCAGGAGGCCCGGCTGGCCGCCGAGGACAGCCGTGACACCTGGCGCCAGTGGTCCTTCCCCTGGCGGGCCACC
Organism: Streptomyces sp. NPDC058145; assembly: GCF_042884245.1. Classification (NCBI taxonomy): domain Bacteria; kingdom Bacillati; phylum Actinomycetota; class Actinomycetes; order Kitasatosporales; family Streptomycetaceae; genus Streptomyces; species Streptomyces sp. NPDC058145. The sequence goes on from NZ_JBHVUH010000004.1 coordinate 98,958, forward strand.
AAGGGCGGCCACACGCTCACCGTGCGCGCCACCGACCGCTCCGGCCGGGTGCAGACCGAGAGACGCACCCGGACCGTCCCCGACGGTGCCAGTGGATGGCACTCCGTCGTGGTCACCGTCGAGTGACCCTCCGAGCCACCTCTTTTCCCTCGAGACAGGCAGCTCGGGCTGCCGCTACCACCAGGAGAAATCTGATGAACACCCGTATCCGCCGTACCGTCGTGACCCTGGCCGCCGCGGCCGTCCTGCCGCTCGCGCTCAGCGCCTGTTCCGACGGCGGCAGCGACTCCTCCAAGTCCGACTCCGCCCCGAAGGCTTCGGCGCCGGCCGGCGCCTCGGACGACGGTATGGGCAGCAGCTCCGCCTCGGCCATGGACGAGCCGTTCGGGCCCGCCTGCTCGGCGGTGCCCGAGAACGGTGCCGGCTCCTTCGACGGCATGGCCAAGGACCCGGTGGCCACCGCCGCCTCCAACAACCCGGCCCTGTCCACCCTGGTCTCCGCCGTGAAGAAGGCCGGTCTGGTCGACACGCTCAACAACGCCCAGAACATCACCGTGTTCGCGCCGACCAACGACGCCTTCAAGAAGATCCCCAAGGCCACCCTGGACAAGGTCCTGGCCGACAAGGCCCAGCTGACGAAGATCCTGACCTACCACGTCGTCGGCCAGAAGCTCGCGCCCAAGGACCTGGAGAACGGCTCCTTCCCCACCTTGGAGAAGTCGAAGCTCACCACGTCCGGCTCCGGTGAGTCCTACACCGTCAACGACTCCTCCAAGGTCGTCTGCGGCAACGTCAAGACCGCCAACGCCAACGTGTACATCGTCGACACGGTGCTGATGCCGTCCTCCTGACGGTGCGCCCGACGGGGGCCGGGACCACACGGGCCCGGCCCCCGTCCGCGTTCCGCCGGATCCTTCCGGGAGTCCGCGCCACAAAGGCGGCTGGGGCGGGTCCGGAGACATACAGGCACCAGCAGGCCGGAGGACGGATGGGCCGCGGTCGGTTCACCGCCCGGGCCGGGGGCCGCCTACGCCCGGGCGGTGAACCGACGGCGCACCAGGATGAGAGCGATCCAGCCGGTCAGCATCACGGCGCCGCCCAGCGGGGGCCACTGGCCGCCCGCCAGGACGCCGAAGGCCGCCAGACCGGCGCCGGACAGGACGACGGCGGCCACCGCCGACTCGGCGCGGAGCCGACGGACCGGGCCCGTGCTCGCCGAGGGTCTGAAGAGTTGGCGGCCGAGGAAGGCCTGCGCGGCGTTGATCACGGCCAGGAGGGCCGCCAGGGCACCGAGGGAACCGAAGGCTATGGACACGGCGTGAAGCTACACCGGCCGGGTGGCGCGCCAGGCCAGAAGGGTGCCCGCAAGGACGGCCGGCTGCTGTGCATCGCCCCCGGCCACGAGGACGAGGTCCTGCCCTACTTCGCCGAGCAGGCGCACGCCGCCACCGACGGCGGCCGGGTCGCCGTCGGCCGCCCGCGGCCCGGCCCCGGCGGGGTGCTCCAGTCGTACGAAGAGGCTCTGAACGCCCTGGAGATGGCCGAGCGTCTCGGTCTCGACGCCCCCGTGCTGTACGCGGCCGACCTGCTCGTCTATCCGGTCCTCGCCCGTGACCGCCAGGCCCTGACCGACCTGGTCCTGGGCGCGCTCGGACCACTCACGGCCGCCCGCGGCGGTGCCCAGCCCCTCCTGGACACCCTCACGGCCTACTTCGACTCCGGCTGCGTCGCCGCCGAGGCGGCCCGCCGGCTGTCGCTGAGCGTGCGGGCCATGACCTACCGCCTGGACCGCATCCGCAGGCTCACCGGCGCCGACCTCTCGGACCCGGCCCACCGCTACATGCTGCAGACCGCCACGATCGGCGCCCGCCTGCTGGACTGGCCGGCGAACGAGCTGTGACGAACGGCGGCCGGCGGCAGGCCCGGGCGCCCTCACCGTGAGGACGCCCGGGCCGCGGTGCGGTCAGACGACCGCCTCGACCGCCTCGACCGGCTGGTCCGGCTGGGCCGCCTGCCGTACGACGCGGCGGCGCCGGCTCGGGACGCCGAGCGTCGGGTTGGCGACGCCCCAGGCCGCGCCCTTGCAGACCAGTTCCTTGTAGAAGGCCGCGAGCCGTCCGGTCAGGGCCGCCCGGACGGCCCGGTCGTCGGCGGTGACGTACTGGATCAGACCCTCCCCGCGGCCCAGTGAGACACACTGGTTGAAGTAGCGCAGCGGCACGTTCGGCAGTTTGCCGCCGGTCAGACGGGCCGCGATGGCGTCGGCGGCCTGCCAGGCGGCGGGCACGCCCGAGGCGCAGGACATCCGCAGCGGCTTGTCGCCGGAGCCCGTCGCCATGGCCGCGTCGCCGATGGCGTACACGTCCGGGTGGGACACCGAGCGCATGGTGCCGTCGACCACGATCCGGCCGGTGTCGGTGACCTCCAGGGTGGTGGCCCGCGCGATCGGGTGGACGGCGAAGCCGGTGGTCCACACGGTGACCGCGGCCGGGATGGACCCACCGTCGGCGGTCACGACCCGGTCGGCCTCGACGGCGGTGACGGCGGCGTGCTCGTGCGCGGTGATGCCGAGCCGGCCGAAGACCTTCCGCAGGTGCCCGCGGCCCTTGGGCGAGAGCCAGTCGCCGAGGCCACCGCGGGCGGCGAGGGCGACGTCGAGGTCGGGGCGGGCCTCGGCGATCTCGGTCGCGGCCTCCACACCGGTGAGGCCGCCCCCGACCACGACCACGGCCTGGCCGGCGTCCAGCCGGGCCAGCCGCTCGCGCAGCCGGAGCGCGCCGGCCCGGCCGGCGATCTCGTGGGCGTGCTCGGTGGTCCCGGGGACGCCCTGGTCGTTCCAGCCGCTGCCGAGGGCGTACACGAGGGTGTCGTACGCCAGTTCCTCGGCGCCGTCCGCGGTTTCGACGGCCACCGTCCCGCGGTCGGCGTCGACGCCGGTGACCTTCGCGAGGCGCAGTTCCACGCCGGTGCCCGCGAACATCGCGCCGAGGGGCCGGGGCCGCAGGTCCTGGCCGGCCGCGAGCTGGTGCATCCGGACGCGCTCGACGAAGTCGGGCTCGGCGTTGACGAGGGTGATGGCGACGTCTTCGGGGCGCAGCCGCCTGGCGAGGCGTCCGGCGGCGATGGCCCCGGCGTATCCGGCTCCGAGGACGACGATGCGGTGCTGCATGTCCCTGCTCCTGTCTTCAGCGGATTCGCCCCTTGAACCGGGCGGCCCGCCGTTTCCTGACAGGTCTCCGGTGTGAAGCAGGTCACATCGGATTCAGAAGATGTTGAACAGGGGTTTTCCGTGGTCGGTGGCCGCCCAGCGCTCGGTCGCGCGTTCGAGCTTGTCGGGGTTGGCCTGGCTGCGGAACGCGGCGATGCCGTCGGCGGTGACCTCAAGGCACAGGACGCCGATGACCCGGCCGTCGAGGACCACCACGACGGCGGGGCCGCCGTTGGCCGTCGCGGCGTGGATCTCGGGCGAGCCGCCGACCAGGTCCCGCTTGGCCTTGCCGGGCTTGAACAGACCGCGCATGAACTTCGCGACCGCGAGGGCGCCCTCGAACGCCTTGGTGCGGGCCGGGACCTTACCGCCGCCGTCGCCGATCGCGACGGCGTCCTGGGTGAGCAGCCGCACCAGGGGCTCGGTCCGGCCGCTGGTGGCGGCCGCGAGGAACTCCTCCACGATCCGCCGGGCGGCGGACTCGTCGATCTCGGTGCGGGCCCTGCCCTCCGCGACGTGCTTCCTGGCGCGGTGGTGGATCTGCTGGCTGGCGGCCTCGGTGAGATCGAGGATCTCGGCGATCTCCCGATGCGGGTAGGCGAACGCCTCCCGCAGCACGTACACCGCGCGCTCGTTGGGGGACAGCCGCTCCAGCAGTGTGAGGACCGCGTACGAGACCGACTCGCGCTGCTCGGCGGTGTCGGCGGGGCCGAGCATCGGGTCCCCGGCGAGCAGCGGCTCGGGGAGCCACTGGCCCACGTACGTCTCGCGCCGCGCGCGGGCCGAGGCGAGCTGGTTGAGGCACAGGTTGGTGAGCACCTTCGTCAGCCAGGCCTCGGGCACCTCGATACGGCCGACGTCGGCGGCCTGCCAGCGCAGGAACGTCTCCTGCACGGCGTCCTCCGCCTCACCCGCCGAACCGAGCAGGCGGTAGGCGATGGCCTCGAGGCGGGGCCTGGACGCCTCGAACCGGTCCACGTCGTGCACGGTCAGCGCCATGGTCCCGGATCCTAGCCCGCGCGGGGCGGGAGCGCCGATGGCGATCCGATCCTGTACGGGTCCGACGGGGCCCGCGACACGCCTACGGCACCGCGGCCCTCGCCGTGCGGCGGCACAACCTCGCCGCGGGGGACGCGGCCTGGGTCAGGACGGCACCCCGCTGGACGCTGTCCCCGTGACGGACGGCGGGTGAGGCGGGGTCAGGTGCCCGTCGGCGGCGGCAGGCGCCGGGGGACCGCCCAACGGGTGATTCCGGCCGCGCGGCGCGGGACGGCCGGGGCCGCGACGGGAAGCCCCTTGGGCGTAACCGATCACCGAAGTGCAGGGAGCGTCATGCCGAAGTTCCTCATCCAGGCCACCTACACCGCCGAGGGCACGAAGGGTCTGCTCGACGAGGGCGGGAGCGGTCGCCGCGCCGCCGTCGAGCAGGTCGTCACCGGCCTCGGCGGAAGCGTCGAGGCCATGTACTTCGCCTTCGGGGCGGACGACATCGTGCTCGTCGTCGACTTCCCCGACCCGGTGTCCATGGCCGCCGTCAGCCTCACCGTCAAGGCCAGCGGCGCCCTGTACACCCGGGCCACCCCGCTGCTCACCCTCGAGGAGATCGACGAGGCCGCCCGCCGGCAGGTGACCTTCCGCGCTCCCGGCAGATGAGCCGGACCGGCCCTCAGTGCCCTACGCCGCCGGTTTGATCTCCACCAGCTTCTGACCGGCGATCAGGTCCGGGACGGTCTTGTCCGTCACGTACTGCCGCCCGAGTCCCGGCTGGCCGAACCAGGGCCTGATGGGGCCGGCCTGGACCGTGAAGTCCTCGAGGACCCGGTAGAGGTGGTAGTTGAACGGCGGGCCGGCCGTGTCGTACTCGTCCAGGTTGGTCGGCGGGATGGCCCGCTTGGCGTACGGCGTGCCGGCCGGCGCCAGGAAGTTGCCGCGTCCACTGCCGAAGAGGTCGACGAGCTGCCCCTTCCGGAGCGTCTCCGTCCGCTGCACCGGACGGCCGTCGCGCAGCACGAACCCGTTGTTGTCCGGGTACCACCAGCCGGAAACGTTCTGCTGGTTGGTCTGCCAGTAGCAGCCAAGGAACCAGTACGAGGACGTGCTGTCCTGCGGTTTCCAGCCCTTGAGCATCTTCGCGACGGGGCCGGTGCTGGGGAGGTGACTGGGGCCCAGCCGCCAGTCGTCGCGGTAGTAGTTCTCCAGCCCCGTGGGCGGCGCCTTGGTCAGGTTCGCCGTCCGGTGGGTGACCGGGCAGGCGCGGCTGTCGTGGCGTAGGTGTGCTTCGGCGGCCTGGGCGGGGGCCGGCGCGGCCCCGAACAGCAGGAGCGTCGAGGCGAGCGCGCTCCACAGGAAACGGCGCAGTACGCGCATCCGAGTCCCTTCTCCTCCGGTGCCCGCGGGGGCACCGGGTACGCGGGCATGGTCGTGGACGCGCGAAGGGACGGCACGGAGCGGATGCCCCTCGCGCGGCACGGTGCATTCAATGCGCGGCGCGGGGGCGGAGCGCTGAACTGCGGCGGGAGGGGCACCGGAACGGCGTAACAGAACACCCCGGGCAGCCGAGAGCCGGTCCGCCCGGCGGTGGAGGTCTCAGCCCTGGCGCGGGTTCGGCCGCAGGACGGCGAACACGGACTGGTCGGGGGCGCTCAGCCAGGCGATGGTGCCGACCTCCGGGACGTCCACCGCGGGCATGAGCACCGTCGCGCCGTTGTCCCGCCCCGCGGCGACGACGGCCTCCGGGTCGGACACGGCGAAGTACGGAACCCAGCGCGGGTCCCCCTGGCCGCCCTGCAGCGGGGCCACACCGCCGAAGGCGCCCTCCTGCTGGTCGCCGGCCGCGATGCTGAGCACCTGGTACGTCATGCCGGGTGCCGTCATCTCCGCCGAGCGCCAGCCGAACACCCCGGCGTAGAACCGGATCGCCGACGCCGGGTCGGTGGTGTGCAGTTCGACCCACACCAGCGCGTTGTCCTCGGACGTCCGCTGCAGCCCCATGGGGGACTGCAGCACCGCGAACCGGGCGCCCTGGGGGTCGGTGAACTGGGCCATCGACCCCTCGCCCACGCTCATCGGCTCGACACGCACCGTCCCCCCGCCCGCGACCACGTCACGAGCGGTGGCCTGGATGTCGTCGCTGTGGAAGTACGTCGTCCAGGCCGGGGCGGCGCCCGGTTCGGTGAGGTGTCCGAGGGCGGCGACGGTCTTGCCGTCCTTCAGGAAGAACCCGTAGCCGCCCGCCTCCGGGCCGGCGGAGGCGAACTGCCAGCCGAATACGGCTCCGTAGAAGGCGGCGGTCGCGTCGGTGTCCGGGCTTCCGAGGTCGAGCCAGACGGGCGATCCGGTGCGGAAGTCGGTGCCGAGCATGCGTTTCCTCCTGGGTCCGGTGCCAAGCCGCCCGCCACTATGCCGTAAACCGGGTGAAGAATTGACAGACCGATATGAAAGTGGTGATAGGAAAATAAGCGGTGATTCATCGCTTTACTGACATAGTGCGGCCATGAAATTCACGAGGGCCGGCAGCCGTGCCCACACCGCACGCCCGCGCGGCCGCCGTACGGCCCTCGTGCTCGCCGGCACCGCCCTCCTGGCCGGCGCCCTCTCCTGCCAGGGCGGCCACAGCGCCCCCCACCCGGGCCGCCTGGCCCCCGGCTCCGGTGCGGGCGCCTCCGGCGCGGCCCCCTCCCCCGGCGCCCGGGGCATCGGCGACCCACTGCTGCCGCTCGACGGCAACGGCGGCTACACGGTGCGCCGTTACGACCTCGACTTCGACTGGCGGGCGCCGGGCACGCCGTTCGAGGCCGGCGCCACCATCACGGCCACCGCCACCCAGGCCCTGTCCCGCTTCGACCTGGACTTCGCGGGCAACACGCTGCGCACGGTCACCGTCGACGGCCGGACCGCGCGGGCGGAGCGCGACGGCGACGAACTCGTCGTCACCCCGGCGCGGCCGGTGCCGGACGGCGCCGCCTTCACCGTGCGGGTCACCTACACCGCCGACCCCGCCCAGCGCCGCCACCGCCGCGACGCGATCGGCGAGTACGGCTGGGTGCCCACCCCCGACGGCACCGTGCTGTACCCGCAGCCCGACGGCGCCAAGATGATCTTCCCGGCCGACGACCACCCCAGTCTGCGGGCTCCGTTCACCTTCCGCATCACCACCCCGGCGGACCGCCAGGCGGTGGCCAACGGCCGGCTCGTCGAGCGGGCGCGGCAACCCGGCGGACGCGTCCGGTGGACGTACCACTCCGAGGAGCCGATCGCGGCCCAGCTGGTCCAGGTGGCGATCGGAAGGTTCGAGTTCGCCGACGGCACCGGACCGCACGGGCTGCCGGTGCGGGACGTGGTGCCGGCGGACCTCGTCGCGGACACCGGGGAGTACCGCTCCCTCACCCCGGAGCACCTGGCCTGGCTGGAAGAGCGGCTCGGCCCCTACCCGTTCCGCCGCTACGGCGTGCTGGTCGCCGACACCGACCTGCCGGTCGCGCTGGAGACCCAGTCGCTGTCCGTCCTGCCGAGGGACAGCCTGCTGGGCGACCGGGTGCACGCCGAGCGCGACCTGGTGCACGAGCTGACCCATCAGTGGACGGGCGACAGCGTCGCCCTACGGCGGTGGTCGGACCTGTGGCTGAGCGAGGGTCACGCCCGTTTCTACGAACGCCTCTACTCCGATTCGCACGGCGGGGTGTCCCTCGAGGACGCGATGCGGGACGCGTACGAACAGCACGACCAGTGGCGGCACGACGACGGGGCGCCCGCCGAACCCACCGAGCCGGCCCTCTTCCGGAACATCCGCTACGACGGCTCCGCGCTGGTGCTCTACGCGCTGCGGGAGGAGGTCGGTGAGGAGGCCTTCGAGCGGATCGAGCGGTCGTGGGTGACCCGGTACCGGGGCCGGGCCGCCGGCACCGCGGACTTCGTCACGCTCGCCTCCGAGGTCGCGGGCCGGGACCTGAAACCGTTCCTGACGCCGTGGCTGTACGGGCCGCACACCCCGCCGATGCCCGGGCACCCCGACTGGCAGGTGGACCCGGTCGCGGACTGAGCGATTACGCCGCCGACCGGGTGGCCCGGGCGGGGTCACTGGTCCACGCCAGTGACCCTTGGCGCGACGTGGCGCGGTGGGCACGGCAGCGTACAAGGGGTGGCGGTGGAGCACTCGCTCCCCCTGGGCAGCACGAGCGCGGTCGGAGGCCCTTGCGTATGTGGAGTCGTGTCATGTCCCGTGTCCCCGGCGCCGTACGCGGACGCAACGGGCTGATCTGCGCCACCGCCTCGGCGGCGCTCCTGCTGCCGCTGCTGGCGTGGCCGCCGTCCGACGACGGCGAGGTGGAGGACCGGCAGCTCCAGGACGACTTCGCGACCGCCGCGCAGGCCTACCACGTACCGGTGAGCGTCCTGATGGGCGTGTCCTATCTGCAGTCGCGCTGGGACTCCCATCCGGGCGTCCCGAGCACCGGCGGCGGCTACGGGCCGATGCACCTGGTGGACGCCGGCGTCACGGGGGCGGCGGGTCCCTCGCCCCGGCCCGCGGCCCGGCCCGCGCGCGGCCGTCCGGAACAGCAGGCGGCGGACCTGCGCCGGGCCGCCCGCCTGACCGGAGAGGCGACGGACCGGCTGCGGCTGGACGCCGCCGCCAACGTGCGCGGCGGCGCCGCCCTCCTGGCGGCGACCCAGAAGGCACTCGGCAAGCCGCTGAGCACGAACCCGGCGGACTGGTGGGACGCGGTGACCCGCTTCTCCGGCTCCAGCGACAAGGCGGAGGCGGCGACGTACGCGCACGACGTCTTCGAGGTGATCCGGCAGGGCGCGCACCGCACCACCGACGTGGGTCAGCGGGTCAGCCTGACCGCCCGCCCCGAGGTGCGCTGGAACCCCGCCGGCCGGTCGGGCCCGCAGCGGGCGCAGGACCCCGAGTGCCCGCCGGAGCTGTCCTGTTCCTGGCTGAGCGCGTCCTACGACGTGACCGACGACAACGGCGGATACGGCAACCACGACCTGGCCGACCGGCCCCGGGACCAGAAGATCGACTACATCGTCATCCACGACACCGAGGCGATCCTGCCGAACATGTTCAAGACCGTGCAGGACCCGACGGAGGCCTCCTGGCACTACTCGATCAGCTCCCGTGACGGGCATGTCACCCAGCACATCAAGACCAAGGACGAGGCCTGGCACTCGGGCAGCCAGTTCGTCAACGCCCGCTCGATCGGCATCGAGCACGAGGGCTTCCTCACCCAGCCCGACGCCTGGTTCTCCGAGACGATGTACCGGACCTCGGCCCGCCTGGTGCGCTACCTGGCGCGGAAGTACGGCGTCCCGCTGGACCGGCAGCACATCTTCGGCCACGACAACGTGCCCGCCCCGACCGCCGGCTCCATCCCCGACATGCACGACGACCCCGGCCCGTTCTGGGACTGGCGGCACTACTTCGACCTGCTCGGCGCCCCGCTGAAGGCGACGGCCGGAGCGGACAGTCCGATGGTGACCGTGCTGCCCGACTACGCCACCCACAAGCCGCGGTTCACCGGGTGCACGGGGAAGGGCGACCCGTGCGCGCCGCACGGCTCCAGCGCCGTCCGCCTGCACACCGAGCCGTCCGACGACGCGCCGCTGATCCAGGACATGGGCCGGCACCCGGACGGCGACGACTCCACTGAGGACGTCAATGACCTCGGCTCGCGGGTCTCGGCCGGCCAGACGTTCGCGGTCGCCGGGCGCAGCGGCGACTGGACGGCGATCTGGTTCCAGGGCAACAAGGCCTGGTTCGAGAACCCGAAGAAGCACCCCGTGGCCGTCGGCGCGGCCGGCCGGATGGTGACGCCCAAGGAGGGCCTGAGCGAGATCCCGGTGTACGGGCGCGCGCTGCCGGACGAGGACGCCTACCCGGACGGTGTGGAGGAACAGCCCGAGTCGCCGCTGCCGTACGACCTCCGCGCGGGCCAGCGGTACGTGACCCGGTCCAGCGTCCTCGGTTCCTGGGCCGGCAAGTCCTTCGGCGACGTCCCCAACCCGGTGGTGAAGGGCCGGGAGCGCTACTACGAGATCCAGTTCGGGCACCGGCTCGCCTATGTCCGGGAGCAGGACGTGGACCTGGTGAAGGCGCCGTCCACGAAGACCCCGAAACCCGCGGCGGCCGGTCCCCGGAACTGACGCACCCCTCCCCGGCGGGCCCGCCGGGGCACTAGGGTCCGCGCATGGCCAGCGTGGGGAAGCGGACGTGGATCACCTGCGCGGCGATCGGGGCGGTGTGCTGCGCGCTCGCCGTGTCCACCGCGCTCGCGGCGGCCCGGCAGCGGCAGGACGCCCGGCGGATCGACGCCGCGCCCCGGCGGGTCACCGGTGTCGTCGAGCACGCGGTGCCCGAGCCCAAGGGCGGCGTGCGGATGGAGATCGCCTACACGGTGGGCGCCCGCCGCTACTCCACCGACCGGGAACTGAACGATCTGCCCTACGGCACGAAGCCCGGGGCGGGCGTCCGGGTGTGCCTGGAGGTGGCCGGCTCCAGGCCCGCCACCAACCGCCTGTGCGGCCAGCGCTATCCGGCGGGCGACGACTGGGTATCGGCCTACGGCCTCATGACGGTCGCGGGCACGATCGGCGTGCTCTGCTGTGCCGGCACCGTCCTCGTCGCCCGCCGGGCACGTCCCGCCCCGGCCGCTGGTGACGAGGTCCTTACGGACCCGTGACGCGCCGTCCGCCGGACGCGGCCCGGGGCCGGACCCGGGCCTAGCGTGGGCGTATGCGCGTACTGGTCACCGGCGGTGCCGGGTTCATCGGGTCCCATGTCGTCGACGCCCTGCGGGCGCGCGGGCACGAGCCGGTGGTGTACGACGTCCGGACCGATCCCGGAGCCGACGTGCGCGACCCGGCGGCGGTCGCCCGCGCGCTCGCCGGGGTGGACGCGGTCTGCCACCAGGCGGCCATGGTGGGCCTCGGCGACGGCGTCGCGGACGCGGCGGAGTACGTCTCCCACAACGACCTGGGCACCGCCGTCCTGCTTGCCGCGATGGCCGGGGCGGGCGTGCGGCGGCTGGTGCTGGCGGGCTCGATGGTGGTGTACGGGGAGGGCCGCTACACGTGCCCGGCGCACGGCGTCGTACGGCCCGGCCCGCGCGCCGAAGCCGGACTGGCGGCCGGCCGCTTCGAACCGGACTGCCCCTCCTGCGGCGCCGAGCTGGCCCCGGGACTGGTCGCCGAGGACGCCCCGGCCGACCCGCGCAACGTCTACGCCACCACCAAGCTCGCCCAGGAGCACCTGTCCGCCGCCTGGGCGCGCTGCACCGGCGGTACGGCCGTCTCGCTGCGCTACCACAACGTGTACGGCCCCCGGATGCCCCGCGACACCCCGTACGCCGGCGTCGCCTCCTTCTTCCGCTCGGCCCTCGAACACGGCGAGCCGCCGCGGGTGTTCGAGGACGGTCGGCAGCGCCGGGACTTCGTCCACGTGCGTGACGTGGCCGCCGCCAACGTGACCGCACTGGAGGCCGGGGGGCGCCCCGGAACGCTCACCGCGTACAACACCGGCAGCGGTGAGCCGCACACGGTCGGCGACCTGGCCCGCGCCCTGGCCGCCGCCCACGGCGGCCCCGAGCCGCTGGTCACCGGCGAGTACCGGCTGGGCGACGTCCGCCACATCACGGCCGACTCCTCCCGCCTGCGCGCGGAACTCGGCTGGAAGCCGGAGACCGGCTTCGCCGAGGGGATGCGGGAGTTCGCGCGGACACGCTGAGCCGTCGCGGAAGCTGCCTGCGCGAACTCCCGCCGCGGTCACAGGAATTGTTCCGGTTCCCATACAACCCTTGTCTCTCGCGGGCGGTCTCCTCATCGCGCCCAAGGGGCGCCCGGCATCCGCCTCGACTCCGGGAGACACCATCCGTAAGCGCCTCTGCCTGCTGTCCGCCGGGCTCCTGGCCTCCGTCCTGACCCCGCCGGTCCTGGCCACGCCGGCGACCGCGGCCGTCGCGAAGTACGTGGACGACTTCAACGGCGACGGCCACCGCGACCTCGCGTTCGGCGACCGCACCGCGACCGTGTCCGGGAAGAAGCAGGCGGGGGCAGTCGTGGTCGTATGGGGCTCGGCCCACGGCCCCGACCCCGCCAAGCGCTCGCTGATCACACAGAACAGCCCGGGCATCGCGGGCGGGGCGGAGACGAACGACTTCTTCGGCGCCAAGGTCACCGCCGCGGACATGAACAAGGACGGTTACGGCGACCTGGTCGTCACCGCTCCCGGCGAGGACGTCGGCGCCTACCACGGCACCTTCACCATCCTGTGGGGCTCCCGCGCGGGCCTGACCGAGGGGACGTCGTTCAAGAGCCCGGCCTGCAAGGACTGCGGCTTCGCCAAGGACGTGGCGGTGGGCGACTTCACCGCGGACGGCAGGCAGGACGTGGTCTCGATCACCGACGACTACGTCTACGTCGTGCGTGGGCCGTTCACCAGGTCCGGTTCCCGCGGCACGGCCACCAACCTCGACCCGGTCGACGGCGAGGACATCAAGCCGGACCTCGTGGTCTCCGGCAAGGTGACCAAGGACGGAACCGCCGACTTCGCCGTCCTCGGTTACGACTCGGACACCTGGACCAACCGCGCCTGGTTCTACCGCGGCGGTTCCGGGGGCCCCGCCAAGCCGGCCCGCAAGGTCCGGGTGCCGGGCGACTCGGGCCTGGTCGGCGCGAGCGCCACGATCGCCGACTTCGACAAGGACGGCTACGGCGACCTCGTGGTGGGCACGGCCCGGGCCGGCAAGGGCGGTTCCGTGAGCGTGTTCAAGGGCACCTCCCAGGGCCCCGCCACCTCGGCCACCACGTTCACCCAGGCCACCGCCGGAGTACCCGGCACCCCGGAGTCGGTCGACTACTTCGGCTACGACGTGTCCGCCGCCGACACCAACGGCGACGGCTACCCCGACCTCGCGGTCGGCATCCCCGGCGAGGTGATCGGCGGCAACCTCTTCCGCGCCGGCGCGGTCACCGTCCTGCGCGGCGGCCGGGGCGGACTCACCGGCACCGGCTCCCGCCAGTACGACACCGGCACGCCGGGAGTCGCGGGCGACCCCGCCGAGGAGGACGACGCCTGGCTCGGCTCCTCGGTCCTGCTGCGCGACTTCGACCACGACGGCCGCGCCGAACTGGTCGCCACCGCGAACGAGATCGGCCGGCTGCACCTCCTGCCGGGAACCTCCTCCGGCCCCACCGGCGCCGGCTCCGTCCTGCTCACCACCGAATCCCTGGGCCTGGGCTCCCGCTCGTACTTCGGCGCGGCCCTGACCGACTGACCCTGTTCCTCCTCGGCGCGCCGGGTGAGACCTTCGGGGACGAGTCCCACTACCTTTCCTCCGCCGGGGCGATCACCCTGCTCCGCGGCTCGGCCTCCGGCCTCTCCGCCGCTCGCCCGGTCCTGCTCACCCAGGACAGTCCCGGCGTGCCGGGCAGCCTGGAGCCGGGCGACGGATTCGGCTCGTCCCTCCTCGCCTCAGACGTGAACCGCGACGGCCACGCCGACCTCACGGCCGTCGCCGACAACGAGAACGACCCCGAGGGCGCGGTCTGGTTCCTGCCGGGCGCCTCGTCCACCCTCTACTCGACCAGTGCGTCGACGAGCTTCGGCCCGACGAGGGTGGGGCTTCCGGCCGGGGAGTACTCCGCTTTCGGGGCCGACCTGGCGGGCCAGTAGTGCTTGGTCAGGTTCTTTCGCCGGTGGCGTGACCGGGAGGGTTCACCGGCTCGGCGGACCCTCCCGGGCACAGGTCGGACGCGCCCACAGACCCGGCCTATGCCCGGGCTATGCCCCGGCCGCCGGGAGGGTCACCTCGAAGCGGCAGCCGCCCGGGATGTTGCGTACCGAGGTCTGACCCTGATGCGCCTCCACGATCCCCCGTACGATCGCCAGGCCCAGCCCCGCCCCCGCCGGGGGCGTCCGGGCGTCCGTGCCGCGCCAGCCGGTGTCGAAGACGCGGGGCAGGTCCTCCTCGGGGATGCCGCCGCAGCCGTCCGTCACCGACAGCACCACGCCCCCGGGCGCGCGCTCGGCGGCGACGGCGACCGTGCCGTCGGCGGGGGTGCGGCGGATGGCGTTCACCAGCAGGTTGGCCAGCACCCGGCTCATCTCCTTGCCGTCGACCTCCACCGGCACCGGTTCCACCCCGTCCCCGACCAGCCGTACACCGTGCTCGCGGGCGAGCGGTCCGACGCCCGCGAGGGCGTCGCCGACCAGGTCGTACAGGGAGACGCGGGCCGGGCTGAGGGGGAGCGTGCCGGCGTGGATGCGGGAGAGCTCGAAGAGGTCGCCGACCATCTCGTTGAGGCGTTCCACCTCGGTGCGGATCTGCTTGAGGTAGCGGTCCGGATCGGTGGCCACCCCGTCCTCCAGCGCCTCCGACATGGCACGCAGCCCGGCGAGCGGGGTGCGCAGATCGTGCGAGATCCAGGCGACCAGCTCGCGCCGGGAGGTCTCCAGCGCCCGTTCGCGGTCCCGGGAGGCGGTCAGCCGGGCGCTGGTGGCGGCCAACTCGCGGCTCAGCGCGTCCAGTTCGGCCGTGCCCGGGACGGTGGGCGCGGCGAAGGCGCCGCCGTCGCCGAAGTGCCGTGTGGCGTCGGTGAGTTCCCGGCTGCGGGCGACGACCCAGCGGCCCAGCAGCAGCGCGGTGGCCAGGGAGACGACGGCCGCCATCGCGACGACGGCGGTGACGACCCGCAGATCGTGGGCGGACAGGAACATCGCCCGGGCCACGGCCATGGTCCCGGCGAGCATGGCCACCACCCCGACGGCGGCCACCACGGCGAGCGAGGCGGTGAGGGAGCGTCTGCGGATCAGGCGCAGCACGGCCGCCCCCGCGAGGCCGGTGGCGGCGGCGCCGAGGAAGGCGTAGAGGGCGATGAGGAGGTTGTCGCGCACGTCAGACCGCCTCCTTCCCCGTGGCGTCGAAGCGGTAGCCGACGCCCCACACGGTCTGGATGAGGCGGGGCCGGGCCGGGTCGTCCTCGACCTTGCCGCGCAGCCGCCGGACGTGGACGGTGACGGTCGACAGGTCGCCGAAGTCCCAGCCCCACACCTCCCGCATCAGCTCCTCCCGGCCGAACGCCCGGCCCGGGTGCCGCAGGAAGAAGGCGAGCAGGTCGAACTCCCGCAGGGTGAGCAGCAGTTCTTCGCCGTTCTTGGTGGCGCGGCGGGCCTGCGGGTCCACGGTCAGACCGGCCGCGCCGAGCCGGCCGCGCGGTACGGCGGGCCGGGCGCGGCGCAGCACCGACTCCACCCGCAGCACCAGTTCGCGCGGGCTGAACGGCTTGGTGACGTAGTCGTCGGCGCCGACCTCCAGGCCGAGGATGCGGTCGTCCTCGTCGCCGCGCGCGGTGAGCATGACGACCGGCACCGAGCCCCGCTCGCGCAGCCGGCGGCACACCTCGAGGCCGTCCATGCCGGGCAGCATCAGATCGAGCACCACCAGGTCCGGCCGGTGCTCGGCGGCCCGCTCGAGGGCGGCCGGACCGTCGCCGGCACGGTCCACGGCGAACCCGGCACGGTCCAGATAGCCCGCGACGACCTCGGCGACGGTCGGGTCGTCGTCCACGACGAGGATCCGGCCCCGGGTGTCCGTCCGCCGTCCGGTGTCCGGTGATGCGTATGGCTGCTGCATGCCTCCCACCCTGGCACCACGCCGCCGCCGCGGCCCGGTCCCGGCTCCGACGTCCGGGTTTCGTAAGGAGCGGGTGTCCGGTTCGTCACGGTTCGGCTTCGTAGGGTGAACGCCGTGACCACCTCACCGTTCCCCGCCGGCGTGGACGTCGTCCTGCCCTGTCTGAACGAGGCCGAGGCCCTGCCCTGGGTGCTGGAGCGCATTCCGCCCGGCTGGCGCGCCCTCGTCGTCGACAACGGGTCGACCGACGGCTCCGCCGGTCTCGCCCGCGCCCTCGGCGCCACCGTCGTCCCCGAGGAGCGGCGGGGCTTCGGCGCCGCCTGCCACGCGGGGCTGCTGGCCGCCACCGCCGACGTGGTGTGCTTCTGCGACTGCGACGCCTCCCTCGACCCCGCGCACCTGGTCCCGTTCGTCCGCGAGATCCGGGACGGCGGAGCCGATCTGGTCCTCGGCCGGCGCCGCCCGCAGGCCCGGGGCGCCTGGCCGGCCCACGCCCGGGCCGGCAACCTGGCGCTGGCCCGGCTGCTGCGCCGCCGCACCGGGCTGCGCCTGCACGACCTCGGCCCACTGCGCGCCGCCCGCCGGGAGGCCCTGCTCTCCCTCGGCCTCACCGACCGGCGCAGCGGCTATCCCCTGCAGATGGTGGTGCGCGGCGCCGACGCCGGCTGGCGCATCACCGAGCACGACGTCCCCTACCTCCCGCGCACCGGCACCTCCAAGGTCACCGGCACCTGGCGCGGCACGTGGCACGCCGTGCGGGACATGAGCACGGTCCTGAAAGAGCCACCCGTTGTCCGTCCCCGGCCGCGGGCCGACGGTGGCTGATCGCGCGGTTCCCCGCGCCCGTCAGGAGTCGCACCATCCCGCGCCGCACAAGGAGTCCGAACCATGATCACCCTCCTGGTCATCGCCAAAGAGCCCCGCCCCGGCAGGGTCAAGACCCGCCTCACCCCACCCTTCACCCCCGCCCAGGCCGCCACCCTCGCCGAAGCCTCCCTCACCGACACCCTGCGCGCCGTGGCCGAAACCCCCGCCACCCGCAGACTCCTCGTCCTGGACGGCCGGCCCGGCCCCTGGCTCCCACCCGGCTTCGACGTCGTCCCCCAGTGCGCCGGCGGCCTCGACGACCGCCTCGCCGACGCCTTCGCCCACTGCCCCGGCCCCGCCCTGCTGATCGGCATGGACACCCCGCAGGTCACCCCCGCCCTGCTCACCGTGGACTTCGCGGACTGCGACGCGTACTTCGGCCCGGCCGAGGACGGCGGCTTCTGGGCGCTGGGCCTGGCCCGCCCCGAGCCCGCGCTGCTGCGCGGTGTGCCCATGTCGACGCCGGTGACCGGGGCCGTGCAGCGGGAGCGGCTGGTGGCCGCCGGGCTGCGGGTGCGGGACCTGCCCGGTCTGCGGGACGTCGACACCGCCGCCGACGCCCGCGCCGTCGCCGCCCTGGCCCCGCACGGCGCCTTCGCCGCGCGGCTCGCCGACTGCACGGCCGGCCGATGAGCACGGCCGGCGCCCCGCCCGCCTGGGCGGCCTGCGATCCGTACGCCGCGGCCCTGCGCAGCGGCCGGGGTCCGCTGTTCCTGCGCCATACCGACGGCCGGCTGCTCCCCTTGGAGGTGGAGCGCTGGTGCGCAGGCGCGGACGCCGTGGACCGGGCGGTGCTGGCCCGCTGCGAGGGCGCCGTCCTGGACGTCGGCTGCGGACCCGGCCGGCTGGTCGCGGAACTCGCCGGCCAGGGCCGCACCGTGCTCGGTGTCGACGTCTCCGAGGCCGCCGTCACCCGCACCATCACCGTGGGCGGCCAGGCGCTGCGCCGCTCCGTCTTCGGCCCGCTGCCCGGCGAGGGCCGCTGGGGGACCGTCCTGCTCATGGACGGCAACATCGGCATCGGTGGCGACCCGGGCGCCCTGCTGCATCGGATGGGCCGACTGCTGTGCCCAGGCGGCTTGCTGATGACCGAGACCGACCCGGCGGACCTCGACGAGCGCGCCGAGGTGCGGGTCGTGCGCCACGGCCGGGAAACCGTCGGCGAACCGTTCCCGTGGGCCCGGATCGGCACCCCGGCCCTGCTCCGGATCGCGGACCGGGCCGGGTGGCGGACGGCCGCTCAGTGGACGGCCGGTGCGCGCCGCTTCGTCGCCCTGCGCACGCCGAGCCCCCGCAGCACCAGCAGCAGCGCCGAGCCGCCGAAGAGCACGGCCGTGATCAGCAGCCAGCGGCCGAGGTAGACATCGGCGGACATGCCGGTGGCCGCGCGGTAGCGCCGGTCCACCAGGTTGAGGATCAGCGGGAACCACACGAGCAGCAGCAGTCCCGACAGCACGGCCGGCACCCGCACGTACAGCGTCCACTCACGGTGTCCGGCCGCGCCGAGCCCGCGGACGACCGCCCGGTCCGCCGCCGCGTACAACGGCAGCAGCACCAGGTCGTGCAGCAGGGCGGCCCCCACGATCCACAGCGCGATCCCGCGCCAGTCACCGGCGAGCAGCCGTACCCCCGCGTACCCGGCGAGCGCGAACGAGCACGCCAACAACAGCAGTTGGAACGGACTTCCGACCGGAAAGCGACGCCGCATCACAGGTCTCCGAAGGTCAGCCGGGCCACCCACTTGGTGTTGAGCACACCGGGCGCTGCGGGCACGATGATCCGCGCCGGGTGGCCGTGGTCCATGGACAGGTCCTCGCCGTTGACGGACAGGGCGAGCAGGGAGCGGCCGTCGGCCACCTGGTTGGCGCGCAGGGCCGCGCGGCGGAAGGCTCCGTGCCGCTGCAGGGACTCCACGAACACGTCCGGCGCCTCGCCGTCGTGCCCGACGAGCGCCGCGAGATCGCGCAGCCGCACCCCGCGCCACCACTGGTCGGCGGTCGACCAGCCCTCCACGCAGGCGATGGGCAGCGACGAGCTGTGCTGGGGCAGTCGCAGCAGCTCGGCGCGGCTGAGACGCACCGTGCCGGTCCGTCCGGTGACGACGAGCCGCCACGCCTCCGCGCCGGTCTCCGCCGCGTCGATCCCGGCGTACGCGGCCGTCTTGTTGATCTGGAAGCCGTTCGGGCCGCCGCCCGGGTCGGCCCCGCCGTGCGGCGCGAGCAGCGCGGTGCGGCGGAACGGGCCGCCCAGGCTCTGCCCCACCGTGGTCAGGAACAGCAGCAGCGAGCCGCCGCCGACCAGCCACAGCGCCCCGCGCCGGGAGACGGTGGGCGGGTCGGGGCTCGGGGCGACCAGGTCGCTCTCCGGTTCCGCGCGCAGCCGCCGCCGTACGGTGCGCACGGCCGCCGGCGCCTTCAGCACGGCGTGCGCCACGAACGCGGCGAAGAACACCCAGGCGCCGTAGAAGTGCAGCGGGTAGAAGGAGCCCGGGAAGACGTAGGCGAGCTGGACGTTGAGCACCCCGGTGGTGAACTCGAACAGCCCGCCGCCGACGAGCAGCAGCAGGGAGAGCCGCTCCAGCGCGTGCGCGAGGGAACGGGCCGGCGGCAGGGTGAACAGCCGGGGCACCACCGACCACAGCTTGGCCAGCAGGACCGGGACGAGGGTGATGCCGAGGGTGACGTGGACGCCCTGGGTGAGCCGGTACAGCCACACCGGGCCGACCGGCCAGGCGAAGAGGTAGAAACCGAGGACGCCCTTGTCCGGGGTGGTGTCGTTCACCGGGGACAGGTCCGGGTTGTAGGCGGCGTACGACACCAGGCCGGTCACGAACAGCACGGTGATGCCGGCGAGCAGCACGAGGCCGAGCACCGAGGTGAACCAGGGCCCGCGCAGGGGGCTGCGCCAGAAACCGGGGGCGGTGGGAAGCCGGGGATGGTCGCGCATGTGCAGACGGTAGGCCGCGGGGCGCCCGGAAAAGGGCCCACGACCGATGACGAAACGCTGACGTCCGCCTCGTGTGACGGCTCCGGCGCGGCCGTGCGGCCTAACGTGCCGACGTGACCCCCTCCCTCCGCCGTGACACCGGCCGCGACCCCCGCCGTGCCGGCCGTGACGCCCGTCGCGACCTCCGCCGTGACCTGTACGCCGCCGGGGCCGCCGCCCTGCTGGTGACGGCCGCCGTGCTGACCGGACGCCACATCCAGTCCACCCGCCACACCCTGTTCGTGCACTGGCCGCCCCTGCTGGCCGAGTGGGACCCGCATCCGGGCCCCGGGACCCCGGCCGCCGTGCTCCTCGCCGCGGCCGGGGTGGCGTACGGGCCGCCGCTCGCCGCCCGCCTGCCCTGGCGGGCCCTGCTCGCGGCGGCCTGGGCGACGGCGACGGCCTGGATCCTCTCCCTGGCCCTGGTCGACGGCTGGCACCGGGGCGTCGCGGGCCGTCTCACCACCCGCGAGGAGTACCTCCGGGTCATCGGCCGCTTCCACGACATCCCGGCCGCCCTGCGCGACTTCACCCATCACATCGTGGCCGGCACCCCCGACCCCTGGCCGGCCCATGTCGCCGGCCACCCGCCCGGCGCCACGCTCACCTTCGTCCTCCTCGACCGGGCCGGGCTGCGCGGGGGCGGCTGGGCCGGGCTGTGGTGCGTGCTCACCGGCGCCACGGCCTGCGTGGCCGTCCTGGTCGCCGTACGCGCCCTGGCCGGCGAGACGCTCGCCCGCCGCGCCGCGCCCTTCCTGGTGCTGGCCCCGGCCGCGGTCTGGACCGGCACCTCGGCCGACGGCTGGTTCGCGGCGGTCGCGGCCTGGGCGGTGGCCCTGCTGGCCCTCGCGGTCACCCGGCGCTCCCTGCCGTGGGCGGCCGCCTCCGGCCTGCTGTTCGGCCTGACCTGCTACCTGTCGTACGGTCTCACGCTCATCGCCCTGCCCGGCGCGGCGGCGGTGTGGGTGGCCCGGGACGGGGTCCGCCGGCGTCCCGTCCTGCTCGTGGCCCTGCTCGCCGGACTGGCCGTCGTACCCCTGGCGTTCACGCTCGCCGGGTTCGACTGGTGGACGGCGTACCGCCTGCTGGTGACCCGTTACCACCAGGGCGTCGGCGGCACCCGGCCCTACGGCTACTGGGTGTGGGCCAACCTGGCCTGCACCGTGCTGATCACCGGTCTGGCGACGGCGGCGGGCCTGCGCCGGACCGCCACGGCCCTCACCCACCGCGCTTCCCCCGCCGCCGTCCGCCTGGCGGTCCTCGTCTGCGCAGCCCTCCTCGCCCTGCTCGTCGCCGACCTGTCCGGCATGAGCAAGGCCGAGACCGAGCGGATCTGGCTGCCGTTCGCGATGTGGCTGCTCCCGGCGTGCGCGTACCTTCCGTGCCCCCGGGCCTGGCTCACGGCCCAGACGGCGCTGGCCCTGCTCCTGAACCACCTGTTGCTGACCGGGTGGTGAGGGGCGGGATCGGTCCACAGCCTGTGGACGGCCGTCGATGCTAGTAGTCCTCCTCCTCCACGGGGCGCGTTCGGCCCGGCTCGGGCAGTTCGCCCAGCTGGGAACGGACCACCAGCACATCGCCGATGAACAGGTCGTAGACCAGGATGCCGATCACGGCGCCGATCAGCGGCCCGATGATCGGGATCCACCAGTACGCGCTGAACGAGCCGGCCACACTGCCCGGGAAGGCCAGGCTGTCCCAGCCCGCCGCCCAGGTGAACAGCCGCGGCCCGAAGTCGCGGGCCGGGTTGATGGCGTAGCCCGCGTTCGCGCCGTAGGACATGCCGATCGCGGCGACGACGAAGCCCACGATCAGCGGTGCGAGGTTGGCCTTCACGGCCTGGTTGCGCAGGTCGAGGATGGCGGCGATCAGCATCAGCAGGAAGGCCGTGCCGACGATCTGGTCGATCAACGGCCCCCAGATCCCGCCGTGGAAGTACGGAGCCGGGAAGGTCGCGAAGATCGAGAACGTGGCATTGGTATGCCCGTTCACCTTCGGTCCCGGCACAGCCGCGTCGAAGGCGTTGATCGCCTGGTGGTAGACGAGGTAGACCAGCGCCGCTCCCGTGAACGCGCCCACGATCTGCGCGAACCAGTACGGCACCACCTTGACCCAGGGGAACCCGCGGCGCACGGCCATGGCCAGGGTCACCGCCGGGTTGATGTGGGCGCCGCTGACGCCGCCGGCGACGTAGACGCCGAAGACGACGGCAAAGGCCCAGCCCCAGGTGATCAGCAGCCAGTCACCGGCTGCCAGGAAGATCGTCGTGGGGGTGGCGGCACGGCCCGATCCGGGCAGTGCGGCGACCGCCGTCGCGACCACACCGCAACCGAAGGAGATGAGGACGAAGGTCCCCAGGAACTCCGCCAGACACTCGCCCAGCAGCCCTCCCCGGCTTCTGAGCCGGGACGGCTTGATGAGCGAAGGGATTTCCACAGCCATTGAGGCCCCCTCGAAGAGAGCTATGCGGCCAACATCACCATATTCGCTCACAAATGCTCTTCACGCAGGGCAGCACCCGGGACCCCGGCCCGCCCGCGGTCTCAGCCGTCGAGGTCGTCGGCGTAGTGCCGAAATCCGCGCCGGTCGCGGTGCATGGCCCACAGGGTGTCCGCCAGCACGGCCGGGTCCTTGCGCCCGTGCCCGGGTGTGATCGACCCCGGGATGATCAGCTGGGCGACGTGGATGCCCTCGTCGGCCAGCCGGTCGTGCAGCAGATGCCCGTACGCGCTCTCCGCGGCGAACGCGATCGAGGTACCGGCCCGCTCGGGATGGGGCACGGCGGCCGTACCGCCGTTGACGAAGAGGATGGTCCCTCGGCCCAGCTCCCGCATGCCCGGCAGCACCTGCTGCACCGCCGCGACCGGCCCGTAAACCGAGAACTCGATCGGCCCGAGCAGATCCCGGTGCCGGGTCTCCAGCACCGGCCGCATGAAGTCCCGGTGCGGCACCGGGCTGTACTGCAGCACCTCCACGGTCCCGAGGGCGCTGCCCGCGTCCTTCAGCGCGGCCGCCAGCTCCTCCGGCCGGCGCACGTCGGCGGCGAAACCGCGCGCGGTGACTTTGTCGGCGGCCAGCTCACGGACCAGGTCGTCCAGCCGCCGCGGGTCCCGCGCGATGAGGGCGACGTCGTAGCCCTCCCGCCCGAACCGGCGAGCGACGGCGGCCCCGAGCCCGGGACCGGCCCCCACGATGGCGATGACACTCACGGAAGAAATCCTCCCCGTCCCACGACCACCTCACCACCCGCACGGCGACGAGGCCGCCGCACGGGCCGCACGCGGGTTCCCCGTCACCCGCCGACGACGCCCACGGACTCCTCCGCCACGCCCCGCCCCTGAACCTGCCGGATCCGCTCCACCTGCGCGGCGGTGACCGCCCGCACGGCGAACGCCCCGGCCACGGCCGCCCCGACCACGGCGGCGTCTGCCATGAGCAGCGGCCACACCTCCTCGTAGGCCCGCGCGATGATCTCGTCCGTCGAGTCGCGCGACACCAGCCCGACCCCACCGAACATGCCGATCAGCCAGAGCACCCACCACACGTTGACGGAGACGGGCAGCTTCCGCTCCGGGGCGGTGGCCCGGAAGGCGTCCGCGACGATCCCGCGCGGGAACCAGAGGTTCACGACGGGCACGACCCACCCGAGGTACACCCAGATCCCGAGGTACTTCGGCGTCCGCCCCGACAGCACCCGCGCGTTGTCCCGCACCCGCCACAGCCAGGCCAGGAACAGCAGCGCGCACACGAACGCGACGCCACCGCCCAGCGAGGTCACGACGTGGTACGAGTCCTCGAGCCCGTTGAGCGGACGGTGCACGCCGTCCCCCTGGTCCGGCGGCCCCGAAGCGGGCTCCCCCGCCACGGCCAGCCTGATCTCCCAGACCCCCCGCACCAGCCAGGCGGCCCCGGCCACCAGCAACGCCCCTCCGGCCAACCACCCGGCCGTCCGAACGGACCGCATCCCGAGCCGCCCGCGAGCGGCTCCCTCCCCCATGAGTTCATCCACGAGCCCATCCTGACGCACGCCACCCCCGAACCCGACAGGGGCACACCAAAACAGAGCCGGCCCGGACACCGTCGTGCGGTGTCCGGGCCGGGTACGGCTCAGGGGCTGGTCAGGTTCTGACGGTGAGGTGGAGCCAGGAGCTCCAGGTGGTCAGGTTGGTGGTGTCCGTCCTGCTGTGCTCGTACTCGGAGCGGACGCGGAAGCGGTGGCCCGTGGCGTTGGTGAGGGCCAGCTTCGTCACCGCGGTGCTGTTCGCGTCGAGGGTGAAGCAGCCCGATGTGGTGAGCGTGTGCCAGGCGCCGCTGTAGTACTCCTGGGCCTGGAAGCGCTGGCACTGGCCGGGCTTGGCGGGCGTCACGGTCGCGGTCACCTGCGGCTTCACCGTGTGGTGGTAGACGCGGTAGGTGGTGCCGCCGTATGTCGTGCTCGTGTAGTAGCCGCTGAGTTTCTGGGCGACCTTCGCGTAGGCGGAGACGGCGCGGGTGATCGTCGCCGGGGCGCAGCGGTAGTCGCCGGCGTAGGACGCCGTGAAGGTGGTGCCGCGGGTGAGCCTGTACGTGGCCGACAGGTTGCCCTTGCTGTCCACCGTGCCGGTCTTCAGCAGGGTCTTGGTGCCGCCGCCGGGCTGGGCGTACAGCGAGACCGTGCGGCCGTTGTACGTGGTGCCGAGGTGGGCGGTGACGGTGGCCGTCGCCCCGTACGCGTACGTGGACGCGTTGGTGGTGACGGCGAGGGCCGTCTTCGACCGGGAGACCTGGACGATCGCGGAGGCGGTGGCCGCCTCGTGGGAGGCGTCGCCTGGGTAGCCGACCGTGTAGGTGTTGGCGCCGCCGACGTCCGGCTTGTCCGTGACGGTGATCGTGCCGTCGGTGCCCACGGGCGCGGTCCAGGTCACGGGTGCCGTCGTGTGCGCGGCGTCCGTGCGGGAGACGGTGACCTTCTCGCCGGCGGCGTAGGGGGCGTCGCCGAGCGAGCCGGTGAAGGACAGCGCCGAGGCGCGGGCGGCGGTGCCGGGAGCCTTCAGCGTCAGGGCCGGGACGTACGGCGAGACGTGCACGGTCGCGTCGGAGGACGTCGGCTCGTGCGTGACGTCGCCCGCGTACGACAGGCGGTAGGTGAACCTGCCGGTGGCGTCCGGGGCGTCCTCGACCGTGAACTCGGTGGTGGCGGGGTCCACCGGCACCGACGGGAGCTGCTTGGTCTCCTGGGTGTCCTCGTTCGTCCTGGACACCTGGACGGTGGTGTCCCCCGGCAGGCTGCCGAGACCGAGCCGGCTCATGAGCGAGCCGGTGAAGGTCACCGCGTGCGGCGTCGCCGAGCTGATCTCCGGGGAGCCGATGGTCGTGGACAGCCGCGCCACGTGCACCGTGAGCGAGGCCGACGCGGCCCGGTGCGTGGCGTCACCGGCGTACCTCACCTCGTACGTGTACGCGCCCTCGGCCGGCCGGGTGTCGCTGACGGTGAACGATCCGTCGGTGCCGACCTCGGCGTCGTCGGGCAGTGCCGTGCCGTCACGGGTGACGTGGACCGAGGCACCGGCGGGGACGGCGCCCTGGGTGCTCAGCGACCCGGTGAGGGTGTACTGCTGGGTGGGGACCGCGTACCGCGGGTGGGTCAGGGAGAGCTGGGTGTCGGTGAGCTTGGCCCCGCCCAGCACGTTGAGGGCGTACGCGCCCGAGGAGTCGCGGGTGACGGCGTAGAGCGTCACGCCGTCGGCTCCCCACTCCAGCCCGTCCGGGGCCAGGGTGCCGGACGGGAACGTGAGGTGGTTCTCGGCGACGGTGTTCGAGCCGGCGTAGACGTGGACGCCCGCGCCCGAGCCGGCCGAGCTGCCGACGGCGATCGTCCCGTCGGTGTCGGCCGCCAGGGAGTTCGGGGCGGAGTTCGCGCCGCCGGTGTAGTACACGGCGGGGTTCGCGGCGCCCAGGTTCGAGGCGTCGTAGACGCGCAGGGCCGACTGCTGGACAGCGGCGAGCAGCACCCGCTCGCCGTCGCCGGTGACCTCGAGACCGGTCGCCGTGCCGCCGCACACCGCGGTGTCCGCCTCGACGGAAGCGGTCCCGGAGGAGACGTCGAAGGTGGCCACGTGGCTGAGGCTGCCCTGGGGCTCCTCGGCCGCGAGCACTCCGCCGCCGGTGGCGAGCAGCGGCGCGGCCGTCCACTGCGACATCGACGGCTGCGGGGTCGCCACCGGGTCGGCGGCGGACGGGTCCACGGAGCCGATGGCGCCCTTGCCGTCGGCGGTGTGCCCGTACCAGACCCGGCCGCCCGCCACGGCGACGGAGACCGGGGCACTGCCGGCGCCGGTCGGCCAGCGGGCGGACTCGGTGAGGGTCGCCGTGTCGATGGCGGCGACCGCGTCACCGTCGGCCAGGGCCGTGTAGAGCGTCCCGCCGTCGGGCGACAGGGCCAGGCCGGTGGCGCCCTGCTCGCCGGTGACGGTGGTGACGGGGGTGCCGCTCAGGTCGGTCACCACGATGCCGTCGGAACCGGCGCCCTGGCTCAGGAAGATGTGCCGGTGGGCGGTGTCCACCAGCATGTGGGAGTAGTGGGCCAGCGGCAGCGCCGCGGAGCTGTCGGCCTGGGCGGCGGCTCCGCCGAGGCCGACGGTGGCAGTCAGCCCGGCGACGACCGATATCGCCGTCGTGAGCGAGACCCGCTTGAGGCGCATGGCGCTCCTCGGGAGAAGTGGAAGATCAACCCGGACGATAGCGCCCGCCACCGACAGCCCCGACGCCAGCGCCCCCACCGGAAGTCAGCGCTCACCTGCAGTCCGGCCGCACCGCCCGCCGTCGACGGCTCAGCGCCGCAGCCCCCGCAGCTTGTCCGGGTTCACCTGCAGGCGGAGGTTCTCGATGCGGTCGTCCACCAGGTCGTAGGTCACGGCGCCCACCGGCTCCCCGCCGAGGGTGAGCAGGATGCCCAGTTCACCGTTGACCGGCACCAGTTGGACGGCCACTCCCTCCATCCGGGGCTTTCGCAGGACGCCCAGGACGAACCGGCCCACGTGGTCCGCCCCGTGCAGCGGCCGCCGGGCCGCGGAGACCTTGCCGCCGCCGTCGGACCAGCAGGTGACGTCCGGTGCGAGGAGTTCCAGCACCGCGTTCAGATCACCGCCCGCGCACGCCTCGATGAACCGGGCGGTGACCGTGGCCCGCCGCTCGGGGTCGGTGTCGTAGCGGGCGCGGCGGGACCGGACGTGGTCGCGGGCACGGCGGGCGATCTGGCGGACCGTGGGTTCGGAGCGGTCCAGGAAACCGGCGATCTCCGCGTGCGCGTAGCCGAAGACCTCGCGCAGGACGAACACCGCCCGCTCCACCGGGGTCAGCGTCTCCAGGACCACCAGCATGGCCGTCGAGACACTGTCCGCGAGTTCCGCCTCCTCCTGGACGTCGGGGGAGGTCAGGAGGGGCTCGGGCAGCCAGGGGCCGACGTACCGCTCCCGCCGTGCCCGGGCGGAGGTGAGGCGGTTCAGCGAGTGGTTGGTGACGGTGCGGACCAGGTAGGCGCGGGGGTCCCGGACCGCCGAGCGGTCCGCGGAGTGCCAGCTCAGCCAGGTGTCCTGCAGGACGTCCTCCGCGTCCGCCACGCTGCCCAGCATCCGGTACGCCGTCGCGAACAGCGTCCGCCGGTACTCGAGGTAGGGGTCGGGGTCGGGGTCGTGGCCGGTGTCCGTCTCCGAGTGCGCCATGGGGCCAACGCTGCCAGAGCGCCCAGGTCCCGTCACCGCCGGGTGTCCGTCGCCGTCGCCCGCCGGGTGTCCGTCCTCATCACCGCGGGCGTCCGCTCCCGCCGGCCGCCGGAGGGCCGGCCAAGCCCCCGCCCGATCGCCAACGGATCGCGATCGGGGGCTCCGACACCTCGTTGGCGGCCCGGCGAGAGTTTTTACCCGCGGCACAGAGACGATCGGCCTTCGCATCCGTACTGCTGTGCGTACGAACTGCCCGCGTGTTGTCGGGGGCGGGATCCACGACCGGGCAGGAGGCACGGTGCGCTTTTCGCGGAACGCGACGGGAACTCTCTTCGTGGGCGGTGCGATGGCCCTGACACTCGGCGCGCTCGCCTACCCGAGCATGCTCGGGCTGAACACCGTCTCCACCTCGCAGACACAGATCATCGCCCAGACGCAGTGGGGGCCGCTCACCGAGGGCGACCGGGACTTCGTGGTCAAGGTGCGGGCAGCCGGTCTCTGGGAGTACCCGCTCGGTCAGATCGGCTTGCAGAAGGGCTCCTCCAAGGGCGTCCTGGAGGCCAGCAAGCACCTGGTCGACGGGCACGCCGCGCTGGACGCGAGCTGCCGCAAGATCGCGCCCATGCTCAACATCACGCTGCCCAACATCGCGAGCCCCCAGCAGGAGGGCTTCGTCACCCAGCTCAAGGCGGAGAGTGGCAAGTCGTTCGACACCGACTTCGCCAACATCCTGCGGATGACGCACGGCTCGATCTTCAACACGATCGCCAAGATCCGCTCCACCACCAAGAACTCGCTGGTGCGCGCCCTGGCCGACCAGGCCAACAACACCGTGCTGGACCACATCACGGTGATGGAGAAGACCGGTCTGGTCGACTTCGACCAGACCATCTTCCAGCAGACCACCCCGCCGAAGCTGCCCTCCGACAACCTCACCCCGCCCGCGCCGCCCGCGGGCCAGCCGGAGGTGGTGCTCACCCCGCCGCCGAACGCCACGTCCACCCCGCTGAACCTCGGCGGCCTCACCGGCGACGGCAGCGGCTCCGGCGGCAACGCCCCGGCCCCCACGCCCAGTCCGACCGTGGGCTAGCCGAGCCACACCGTGGTGTCCGGCGGGAGCGATCCGGCTTCCGGGAGCGGGGTGCTGGCGAGCAGCACCTCGCCCGGCGGCAGCGGTACGGGCCGCTCGGTGAGGTTGGTGACGCAGCGCCAGGTCTCGGTGCGGGCGAAGTCGAGGACACCGGCCGGGGCGTCGGGCGTCCAGGTCAGCGTCTCGCCCTCCAGCAGCTTCCGGCGCAGCCGCAGGGCGGCGCGGTAGAGCTCCAGGGTGGAGCCCTCGGCACCGGCCTGCGCCGCGACGGCGTGGGAGGCGAAGGACTCCGGCTGCGGCAGCCAGGCGGCCCCCGGTCCGAAACCGTACGAAGGCCCGTCCGGCGTCCACGGCAGCGGCACCCGGCAGCCGTCGCGGCCCTTGCGGACGTGACCGGTCTGCTCCCAGATCGGGTCCTGCAGCACCGCGGTGGGCAGGTCGGCGACCTCGGGCAGGCCGAGTTCCTCGCCCTGGTAGACGTACGCGGAGCCGGGCAGCGCCAGCATCAGCAGGGTCGCGGCCCGGGCCCGGCGCAGACCGGCGTCGGGGTCGACGGCCGGGGCCCTGCCGCCGGACAGCAGCCAGGCGTTCTCGTCGGTGCCGGGCGGCAGCAGCAGGCGGGAGGCGTGCCGTACGACGTCGTGGTTGGAGAGCACCCAGGTGGCCGAGGCGCCGACGGTGCGGGCGGTGGCGAGCGAGCCGGTGATGACCTCGAGCAGCTCATCGGCGTTCCAGGACGCCTGCAAATACTCGAAGTTGAAGGCCTGGCCCAGTTCGTCCGGGCGGGCGTACAGGGCGCGGCGGGCGTCCGGGACCCAGGCCTCGGCGACCGCGGTGCGGGGCGGGGTGTAGGCGTCGAGGATCTTGCGCCAGTCGCGGTAGATCTCGTGCACCTCGTCGCGGTCCCAGTACGGGTGGCTGCCGGGCGCGACGCGCTGCAGGGCCTCCTCGCCGGTGGCGCCGATGTTGCCGATGTTGCCGATGTCCCGCAGCGGTTCGGCGAGGTCCTTGGCGAGGCCGTGCGCGACGTCCACGCGGAAGCCGTCGACGCCGCGGTCGGACCAGAAGCGCAGGGTGGTGCGGAAGTCGGCGCGGACCTCCTCGTTCCCCCAGTTCAGGTCGGGCTGTTCGGGCGCGAAGAGGTGCAGGTACCACTCGCCGTCCGCGGTCCGCCGCCACGCGCTGCCGCCGAACACCGACTGCCAGTCGCTGGGCGGCAGTTCGCCGTGCGCCCCGCGGCCGGGGCGGAAGACGTAGCGGTCCCGGGCGGCGGAGCCGGGGCCGGCCCGCAGGGCCTCCTGGAACCAGGGGTGCTGGTGCGAGGTGTGGTTGGGGACGACGTCGACGACGACCTTCAGGCCGAGCCGGTGGGCCTCGGCCACCACGGCGTCGAAGTCGTCCAGGGTGCCGAGGCGGGCGTCGACGTCCCGGGGGTCGGCGACGTCGTAGCCGCCGTCGGCCAGTTCCGAGGGGTAGAAGGGGCTCAGCCACAGGGCGTCGACGCCGAGCCAGGCGAGGTGGTTCAGGCGCTGGGTGACTCCCCTGAGGTCGCCGAGCCCGTCGCCGTCGGCGTCGGCGAAGCTGCGCGGATACACCTGGTAGACGACGGCCTGGCGCCACCAGTCGGGGTTCCGGGACGAGAGGTCTGCCATACGGGCTCCCTTCGGGAAGGACGACAGTACAGAGACTGTCCACATTGCCCGGAAAGGGAACCTTCAGGCGATGGGGAGTGGATCATTCCCCGTGTGATGAAGTTGTGACGGCTCCATGAACGAGCCCTGCATTCACGCAGGTTGACAGGTTTCAACAGGGCCGATCACCATGGCCTCACACTGTGGCGCATGTGACCAATGGGCCGCGTGTCTCTCTGACTTCTTCCGCTCACTCGAGCTTCTGCGATGGGATATCCATGTCCATAGCCAGACGTGTCACCGCGCGCCGCCTGCTGGGGACGGGCGCCGCGTCACTCGCCCTCTGCGCCGCCTCGATCGCCGCCGCCTCCGGCGCCTGGGCCCACGGCGCGCACGGCGGTGACGGCTGGAAGGCCGGCGGCCACTACGCGCCCGGCACCGGCGCGGGCACCGAGACCGGCACCGACCGCTGCCAGTTCTCGCTGGACGGCGTGAACTTCTTCGACTCGGTCAAGGTGGACGACCAGAACCTCAAGCCGACCGAGGACGGCAAGGTCCACGTCAAGGTCCGCGCCGCCGGGGACGCCGCCGGCTGCACCGCCTCACTCGCCTCCTACCTCGCCCACGGCGCGAGCTTCGCCACCTCCGGCGAGCAGGTCTTCGTCGACTTCGACACGGTGGCCGTCAAGCCGGGCGAGACCGACTCCCTCGATATCGCGGTACCGGACGCGGGCTGCTTCGCGCAGATCGACCTGTACCGGGGCGCGGTCAGGTTCGACGGCAAGTCCGACGCGAACGACGGCTTCGAGCACGGGGACCTGCCCAAGGGCCCGGACCACCCGGTCATCAAGGACAAGCTGATCGCGGCCTGGAACGGCGGCGCGAAGGACTGCACCAGCACCCCTGAGGAGCCGCAGTCCCCGTCGCCGAGCGCTCCCGCGCAGGACTCGCCCGCGCCGAGCGCCTCGGAGTCGTCCGCGGCACCGTCCCCGGCCTCCTCGGAGTCCGTGCCGGCCCCGTCCGCCTCCGCATCGCGGGCCGGCTCCGCACCCACGCCGGACGGTGGCGGTGACGACGGGGGCGACCTCGCGGAGACCGGTGGCGGCGGCGACTCGGGGCTGATCGCGGGCGGGGCCGCCGTGCTGGTCGCCGGCGGCGCCGCGTTCGTGCTCCTCGCGCGCCGCAAGCGGGG
Organism: Streptomyces sp. NPDC058145; assembly: GCF_042884245.1. Lineage (NCBI taxonomy): Bacteria > Bacillati > Actinomycetota > Actinomycetes > Kitasatosporales > Streptomycetaceae > Streptomyces > Streptomyces sp. NPDC058145. The sequence continues at coordinate 130,263 of NZ_JBHVUH010000004.1, forward strand.
CGCCCAGGGCTGACCGTTCCCGCGGCGCACGCGCTCAGGGCTTGAGCGCCCACGACCCCCGCCGCTCGCGGCAGCCGCAAGGCCTGCGAGACGGCGGGGGTCGTTCCTCATGTGATCTTGGGTACCTGCGCCGGTGCGCGGCTATGCGGACGACCGCTCACCTGCCTACGGTGGGCGGGCCGTGGTGCTCGGGAAGTCGGTGACGGCCCCTCAGGGGTCCATGCCGACGCGGCCCTCGCCACTGTGATCGGGGAGTTCCCGTCCCGTCCGGCATCCGCCGGGCCACTGGCCGTTCGTACGGCTGGGAAGGCAGGGACGGCGAACGCACCACCCCGTAAGCCAGGAGACCGGCCACGGCAGCTCACGAGATGATCCACGAGGTGCTGGAGCGTGAATCCGATGGCCGATGCCGCTGCCTTCCGATGGCGACGCGAGGACACGATCAGGACGGCGGGGCTGCTGGCGGTGATCGCCGCCCTGCACGTCGTCGCCTTCGGGGTGCTGTTCCTGCTCGTCTCCCCCGGGCACTACAAGGTCGGCCAGGACGTCTTCGGCGTCGGCCTCGGCGTCACCGCCTACACCCTCGGCATGCGGCACGCCTTCGACGCCGACCACATCGCCGCGATCGACAACACCACCCGCAAGCTGATGGCCGACGGCAGACGGCCGGTGTCGGTGGGCTTCTGGTTCGCGCTGGGGCACTCCAGCGTGGTGGTGCTGCTGGCCCTGCTGATCGCGGGCGGCACCCGGCTCGCCGGCCGGGTCATGGACGAGCACTCGCGCACCCACCAGGTACTCGGCTTCATGGGCACGACGATCTCCGGCACGTTCCTCTACCTCATCGCCGCGCTCAACCTGGTCGCGCTGGCCGGCATCCTGAGGGTGTTCCGGGCGATGCGGTCCGGCACGTACGACGAGCGGGCGCTTGAACAGCACCTGGACTCGCGGGGGTTCATGAACCGGGTCCTGGGGCGGCTGACCAGGTCGGTCTCCCGGCCGGGCCAGATGTTCCCGCTGGGCTTCCTGTTCGGGCTCGGCTTCGACACGGCCACCGAGGTCACGCTGATGGTGATGGCCGGGTCGGGCGCGGCGGCCGGACTGCCCTGGTACGCGGTCCTGTGCCTGCCGCTGCTCTTCGCCGCCGGGATGAGCCTGTTCGACACCCTCGACGGCACGTTCATGAACTTCGCCTACCAGTGGGCGTTCTCCAACCCGGTCCGCAAGGTGTTCTACAACCTCACGATCACCGGGCTGTCCATCGCCGTCGCCTTCTTCATCGGCACCATCGAGCTGGTCGGCGTCCTGCACGAGAAGTTCGCCCTGGGCGACGCCGTGACCGGCTGGATCGCCCGGCTCGACCTGGACAGCGTCGGCTACGTCATCGTCGGGCTGTTCGTGGTGGTGTGGGCGGCGGCGCTGGCGTACTGGCGGCTGGCGCGGGTGGAGGAACGCTGGGCGTCACGGGTCCCGGCGACGTCCGACTGACCCCGGGCCCGCGACCCGTCCCCGCGGCTCACCCCGCCGGACCCCGAAACCCTTCGACGGTCTCCAGGTACAGCTTCACGAACCGGTCCACGTCCACCTCCAACGCCACGTCCACCAGGGCCTGTTCGCGGGCGCCCTCGTGGATCTCGGACTCGCCGGGGCGGGGGCGGCGGTCGACGAGCGTCTGGCCGCGGGCCGGACCGGGGGCCAGGGAGACCTCGACCGGCAGACGCCGGGTGGTGATGCCCCCCGGATCGGCGACCGCGCACACCGCGCCCGCGTCACCGAGTCCGCCCGCCTCCTCGGCCTCCGGCGCGCCGCCCTGCGCGGCGGGCCGGTGGGCGAGGAGTTCCCCGGCCAGCCGGGTGCCCGGATCGGCGCTGCCGCGCAGCCGGTGCACATCGGTGCCGGGCACGACGACCCGCATGAAGACGTCCAGCCCGTACATCGTGATCGGCACCCCGGCGGTGAGCAGTACGGCCGCCGCCTCGGGGTCGTGCCAGACGTTGAACTCGGCGACCGGCGTGGCGTTTCCGGTGGCGACCGCGCCGCCCATGAACACGATCCGCTCGATGTTGCGGGTCACCTCCGGGTGGGTGCGCAACAGCAGGGCGATGTTGGTGAGCGGGGCCGTGGGCACGAGGGTGATCGGGCGAGGGGAGGCCAGGATCTCCCGGCGGAGCAGGCTCACGGCGTCCACGTCGGCCGGGGTGCGGGTGGGCGCAGGCAGGCCCAGGTCGCCCATGCCGTCCGAGCCGTGCACATGCCGGGCCGAGCGGGCCGGCTCGATCAGCGGCCGCTCGGCGCCCCGCGCCACCGGGATGTCGGGGGCACCGGCCCGCTCCAGCACGGTCAGGGTGTTGCGGACCACCCCGTCCACGTCCGTGTTCCCGGCCACGCAGGTGACGGCCCGCAGATCCAGTCCCGGGTGACGTACGGCGAACAGCAGGGCCAGGGCGTCGTCGACGCCGGTGTCACAGTCGATGATCACAGGAATACCGGACTGCCCGGTCACGACGGTCTCCTTCCGCCACCCCGACCCGAGGACTCGCCACGAAGGCCCCCTCAGCCTACGGCCGCCCGCCGTCCCCAGCCGTGCGACGACCGCCCCGGCCGGAGGTGGACACCCGGGGCAGCCGGCTGTCCGGACGGCCGGGAACGGACGCCTCGGGGGCGTCCCGAGAGCCCCGGGGCGTTCACACAGCGCTCCGGACCGAGCCGGTACCGAGGCGGCCGGACACCCCGGACAGCCGAAGAGCCGGACCCTCGCCAGAGCACCGGCCCAGGCCCGGCCCCCTCGCCCGGACGGCCGGCAGCGGGCCCGGAGCCGAACGCCCCAGGCGGCCGGACCACAGCAGGACGCTCGCCCGATGCTCCGGTCCCGCCGGCCCCGGCCCCTCACCCGGACGGCCCGGAGCGCTGGTGAGCTGGTGTGGGCGGTGGTGGCGTGAGAGGTGGCACCACCACCGGCCCGCACAGGAGGCCCACCGATGACCGCCGCGATACGCCCCCGTGCCCTCCCGCTCGCCGCTCTCGCGGCCGGCCTCCTCGCCCTCACCGGCTGCGCGGCCCTCGGCCTGGAGCACCCGCCGACCGCCGAGCAGCCGCTGCCCACCATCGACGCGGCCTCACCCACGCCGAAGGCGTCCGGCCGGGGCGACGGCACCCTGCTCACCGACGATCAGGCCCGCGCCGCGCTCCTCACGCAGAACGACCTCGGCGCCCCCTGGTCGGCGACGCGCGGGGCGGCCACCTGGCGCGACGGCCTGCTGAAGGCGACCACCCGGACCGCGGAGTGCCAGCGCCTGCTCGACGCGCTCTACGCCGACGAACTCCTCGGCGCCCCCGGCCGGGCCGCCGTCGGCCTGGACGACGCCGACACCGACGCCCAGCTCCGCTACCAGATCGGCGCGCGCCGCCCGGCGGACGTCGACGCCGCCCTGGCCTGGCTGCGGACGATGCCGGCGCGGTGCGCCCGGTTCACCGCGACCACGGAGAACGGACTGGTGGAGGACGTCCAGGTGCAGGAGGCTCCGCTGCCGGAGGTCGGGGACGCGCGTCAGGGCCTGCGGCTCACGCTCTACACCACGACGTCCGGTGGCCAGGACGTCGTCCTCACGATGGACGTGGCCGCCGTCCGCGTCGGGGAGGACTCCTTCGCGCTCACCAACGGGGGCCTGGGCGACGTACCGAACGAGGCGACCCAGGCGGCCGTCCAGATCGGCGCACTGCGCCTGGCGGACGTCCGAAAGCAGGGCCACGCCGAGGTCTGAGAAGCCCGGCGCGGCGCATCAGGGGCCGACCGGGAGGTGGCCGCGGCGGAGCTGGCCGAACCCACCCGGAAGGCGGCCAGACGGCGGTCGCAGCCGGTGCCACTCCGAGTCCTGCCGGGGGCGGTCACCTGGCGGGGCCGAGCCGAGGCCGGGTCGGAAGGCGGCCGCGACCGGCACCGCACCGAGCCGCCGACGTCCAGGAACACAGGGCGGCTCACCGGGCCAAGCCGCGAGGCCATCACAACCGGTGCCGCACCGAACCCGGCCCGGAGACGGCCACGAGGAGGACTCCGCCGAACCCAGCCCGAAGCCGACCGCGACCGGCACCGCACCGAGCCAGGCCCGGAAGCCGTCACAGCGGGGGCTGGGCCGGGGCCGGGCCGAGTGTGGTGGTGCCAGGGGCGGTGCGGTGGCCCAGGCCGGTGCGGTAGGCGTCGAGGGCCGCTTCCACCCGGCCGGTGCGGCGCAGCAGGTCGCCCAGCAGGCGGCACAGGTCGGCGAGGTCACCCGCCGCCCCGGCCCGTTCCAGCAGGCTGAGGGCGCGGACGTAGTGCTCCTCGGCCGCCTCGGTGTCGCGGGCGTCCTCGGCGATGATGCCGAGGAGGCGGTGCGCGGCGGCCGCGTGGACGGCCCCGCGCTCGGAGGAGAAGTCCCCGAGGACCCCGTTCAGCAGCTCGGCCGCCTCGGCGGAGCTGCCGCGCCGGTGCAGGACGTCGGCCAGCTCGACGGCGGCCTGGCTGCGGTAGAGGGCCGCCCGGGTCTGGGAGAGCATGGTGAGGGCCTGCCGCAGCTCGGCCTCGGCGCGGTCCAGTTCGCCGTTCTGGGCGCAGACGTAGCCGCGCATCCAGTGGCAGTTGGCGAGTTCGGTGCGGAGCTGGAGCTGCCGGTTCAGCTCGGCGGCCTTGGCAAGGGAGGCGTCGGCCTCGGCGAGGCGGCCCTCGGCGAGCAGGGTGCGGGCGACCGTGCGGTGCATCCGGGCGATCAGCGCCGGGTCGGCGATCCGCGGGGCGAGCGCGAGGGCGAACTCGGCGGCCTGGGCGGCGCGGGCGTGGGCGCCCATGTCCATGTACGGGCCGATGACGCCGGCGTATAGGAGCAGCAGGGCGTCGGGGTCGTGCAGGCCGCCGCGGTTCAGCTCGTCGAGGGCGGACTCCAGGAGGTAGACGGCGTAGCGGAGTTCACCGGCGAGGTAGTGGGAGACCGCCCGGCCGCGGACGGCCGGCACCCGGGCGGGCAGCGACTCCCCGGCCAGGCGCTCCTCGGCCCGCTCGAAGTGCTCGCGGGCCCGGCCCAGTTCGCCCGACTGCAGTGCGGTCTCGCCCAGCCCGAGCAGCGCGGTGGCCTGCTCGGCGAGCAGCCCGTGGGTCTCCGCCTCGGCGAGCAGCCCGGCGTACTGAGCGGCCGCCTCCTCGCAGTCGCCGTCGGCCAGGGCGCGCTGGGCCTCGGCGAGCCGCAGCCGGAGGTCGGTGGCCAGGTGGGCGGGCCGGCCGACGGCCAGCTCCTCGAAGGCGACCCCGAGCCGGCCGGCGATGTGCCGCAGCGCCTCGTCGGAGGCGCGGACCCGGCCCGCCTCCAGGGTGGAGATGTAGGCGGGTGTGTAGGCCGGCTCGGCCAACTGCCTTTGCGTCAGACCTCGTTCGGTGCGCAGTTGCTGTACGCGCCGCCCCACGACCTGCGGATCGTCCCGTTCCGGCATCTCCCCGTCACCCCCAACTCCCTTGGTGGGCCTTGCCGTTCGCGTCCGTCAGCCTCTAGGTTAAATGGCGGATCAAGCATGTTTAACAGGCCGCTGTTGTTGCGAGGTCACCGTGCCCGGACGTACATCCGAACCCTACGGACGCCCCGGCGCACCGGCCCCCGTCCGGCCCCGCCCGGGCGGCCGGGCGCCCACCGCCAGAGGAGTGGCCGCGGCCGTGCTCGCCGTAGCGGCGCTGGTCACGGCGGCCAACGCGGGACCCGCCCGGGCGGCGGACACCGCACCGGCCCCGCCGGCCGTGGGTCGGACCCAGCCCTGACGCCTCCTCCCCACCCGAACTACTGGTGAGTGTGAGTCAGGCCGAGTTCGTCAACCCTTTCGAAGGTTGTACGGGAGTGGCATATCTCACCACTCACCCCTTCTCATCGCGTCACGCCGCTAATGTGTGCGATCCGGTGCAGCCGGAGACGCGGCAGGCGCCGTCGTCGGGGTGGGAAGGCAGAGAATGACGCTGGACGCACAGGCGCGGCCGGCCGGCCGCGGCCGGCACGACGACGGCCGCGAGGACGACGACACATCCGGCAGACCGCGCCGCGGGCGCCGGATACTGCGCTGGTCGGCCTTCACCCTGGCGGCCCTCATGTTCGGCGGCGCGGTCGCCGGATACGGCTACTACGAGCACCTGAACGCGAACATCACCAAGGCACGGCTCAACCTCGGCGACTCCACTGCGCCCAAGGCGACCCCGAACGCCGAGGGCCAGACGCCGCTGAACATCCTGCTGCTCGGCTCGGACAGCCGGAACACCGCGGCGGACCTGAAGCTCGGCGGCTCCAAGGCCGACGTGGGCCGCCCGCCGCTCGCGGACGTGCAGATGCTGCTGCACGTCTCGGCCGACCGCGGCAACATGTCCGTGGTCAGCCTGCCGCGCGACACGATGATCCCGATCCCCAGGTGCACCGACCCCGACGGCGGCAAGGTGTACGGCGCGCTCAACCTGGCCATGGCCAACGAGTCGCTGGGCCGCGGCGGCCCGGGCTGCACCGTCGCCACCTGGGAGAAGCTCACCGGCATCCACATCGACCACTTCTTGATGGTCGACTTCTCCGGCGTGGTCTCGATGGCGGACGCCATCGGCGGTGTCCCGGTCTGCGTCAAGGAGAACGTCTGGTCGCACACCTCCGAGGGCCACGGCTCGGGCCTCAAGCTGAAGGCGGGCACCACGTACGTCAAGGGGAAGCAGGCCCTGCAGTGGCTGCGCACCCGCTACGGCTTCGAGGACGGCACCGACATCGGCCGCACCCACGCCCAGCACATGTACATGAACGCGATGGTCCGCCAGCTCCGCGAGAACGCGACCCTGGGCAACCCCACCGAGATGCGCCGGCTCGCGGAGACCGCGACGAAGGCGCTCACGGTCGACGAGGGCCTCGGCACGGTCAAGAAGCTGTACGACCTGTCCTCGGAACTGCAGAAGGTCCCCACCGAGCGGATCACGATGACGACGCTGCCCACCGTGCAGTGGTCCCAGGACCACAACCGGCTGGTGCCCGCCACCGAGGACGCCGACCAGCTCGTCTCCATGGTCCGCACGGACACCCCGCTGGACGGCAAGGGCGCGCAACAGCTCACCGAGCAGGTGTCGGACGACCCCGCCGCCCCCGCCGGCACCCTCGCCGTGCGGGTGCGCAACGGCACCGGCACCACCACCAGGACCCCCGTGCTCCACCGGGCCGACGCGGTCGTCCGGGCGCTGCGGCACAAGGGGTTCGCCAAGGCCGCCGTGGACACCACGGCCGCGGCGGGGACCACCACGGTCCTCCTGTACCCGAGCCACCACCTGGAGGGTGACGCCCAGGCCGTGGCCAAGGCCCTCGGCATCCCGCTGACCCAGGTACGCGCGTCCACCGACGTCACGGGCGTCACGCTGACCGTGGGCGCCGACTGGCGCGCCGGCGGCACCTACCCGAAGTCCGCGGCCCCGGCCAAGGCGCCCGAGTCCGCGGCCGTGCTGAACGGCGGCAAGACCGACGCCTGCATGCCGGTCCAGCCGGGTTTCACCTGGTAGAGCGGATTTCCCCGCCGAGCGGGGTCATCGCGCCTGGAGCTGCCGCAGCTGCCGCTGGACGTTCTCCAGCGCGCCCCGCCGGCGTCCCGGCACCCGCAGCCTCAGCTCCGCGAGCGCGGGCCCGAGTTCACGGGCCCGCGCCGCGTCCTCGATGTTCCCCCACTGGTGATGGGCCCGGTCCACGGCCGCCTCCACGGCGGGCGTGCCCGGCGCCTGTCCCGCGGCCAGCCGCACCCCGGCCACCGTCAGCCAGGCCCGGCAGCTGCGCGCCGCGTCCCCCGCGAACATGGCGAGGTCCGCCCGGACCTCGGCCCAGTGCAGGGCCTCTCCGGAGGCGGGACCGAGGGCGCGCACGGCGGCCTCCTCCTGCCGCGCGGCGAGCGCGTCGGCCTCGGCGTGCCGGCCGGCCCGGACGGCGTCGCTGATGGCCGCGTGCGGATCGCCCTGCGACGGCGGCGCGGTGGGCGGGGCGTCCGGCATGTACGGGCGGGGCACCACCGGCAGGGGGGTGGGCCGGTGGGCGTAGCCCCCGGGACCGGCCAGCACCAGGTCCCGTCCCGCGCCCGGCTCGGTGACCCGCGCCAGGGCGTGCTCGTGCAGCTCGGCGAGCGGCGGCCGGTGCCCGCTGCGCAACAGGGTCGCCACCGCCTTCATGTACGTCGGCTCGGCCGGACCCCGTCCCCTGGCCGGCGGCGCGATACGGCCGTAGACCTCCGTCGTGCGTCCGGAGTCCAGCGGGCGCTCGGCCAGTTGCCGCCAGGTTTCCGCGTCCGCGTGCAGATCGACCACGAGCGCGGTGTCGGCGGCGGAGCGCAGCCGCAGCTCCTCCCGGATCCACGCCCAGGGCAGGGCCGTGTAGCGGACGGTCGCCGGGGTGGTGCGGGCCAGCGCGAGATGGGGCCGGCGCTGACGCCGGTCCAGGTGCAGCTGGCCGGTGAGGTACACGGTGAGCGGTCCGGGCGCGGCCGCGGCTGCGCGCAGCCGGGTGAGGACGGCCTGCGGCTCGAGCGGGTCGGCGAGTTCGACCACGTTCGCGGTGTCGGCGCCGGACAGCACCGCGGGGGCGACCGCGGCGAGGACGGGCAGCACACCGGCCGCGTCCACCAGACGCCCCCGGCCCAGCGGCGAGGCCGCGAGCAGCAGCACGGTTCCGGGCATCGTCCCTCCCCTGTCGATCGCCCTACAGCCAGCACCGTAGCCGCTGCCGCTGCGAAGGGTCGGCTCAGGACCGCAAACGTCCCTGTACGGGGTCTTCGCGCATCCGCCGAATGGCGAACACCGTGGTGTCGTCGTCCAGGTGACCGGCGGTGTGCCGGAGCACACCGTCGCGGACCCGGCGCACCAGCCGGTGCGGCTCGGCGCGGCGCGGGTCGGCCGTGACCGCCCGGGCCACCTCCGGGACCAGCGGGTAGAACTCACCGGCCTTGTCCCGCGCCTCGGTCACCCCGTCGGTCACCAGCAGCAGGGTCTCCTCGCGGCCCAGCGGCACCCGGTGCAGCGGCGGGCAGCCGGCCACCAGGTCGGCGAGCCCGAGCGGCAGGCCGTCACCGGCCGGCAGGGCGCGCACTCCGTGCGGGCCGACGGCGAGCGGCGGCTCGTGGCCGAAGTTGATCAGCTCGACCGTGTCCGGGTCGTCCTCGGGGAAGCCGAGCAGCACGGCGGTGGAGAAGCGGTCGCCGTCGTCCCGGCCGAGCGCGATGCGGTGCAGGCGGTGCCGGGTCATACGGGTCTCCAGCCGCTCGGCGACGACCGTCAGCTCCGTCTCGTGATAGGCGGCCTCCCGGAAGGTGCCGAGCAGCGCGGCCGCCGTCTCCACCGCGCCCAGCCCCTTGCCCTGGACGTCCCCGACGAGGACCCGGGTGCCGTGCGGGCCGGGCTGGATGTCGTAGTAGTCGCCGCCGACCCGGGCGTCCACGTCGGCGGCGATATACGCGCCCGCGTGCTCCAGCCCTCCCCAGTACGCCGGCAGCTTGCGCAGCACGGTGCGGCGGGTGGTGTCGGCGATGTCCCGCATGTGCAGCATCTGCCGCTCCCTGCGCACCCGCGCGGCGGAGGCCAGCGTGGCGAGGGCGCCGCCGAGGGCGACCAGCAGGAAGTCGGCGAGACCGGCCCGGTGCTCGTCGGGCCAGACGCGGTCCACGGCGACGTACGTGATCAGCGACAGCACCGCGTACCCGGCGGTCGTCCACACCCCGCAGACCGCGGCGGCCGTGCCGGGGACCAGGACGATCCAGGAGACGATCCGGAACCATTCACCGGTCCTGAGGTCCAGCAGCGTGATGCCGGCGAGCAGCAGCAGGGGCAGCGCCTGCACCGCGATCCGCCCGCGCGTCCGAAGCGGCTGCCGCCGGTGCCGGGACTCCACTTGTGTCACGGCGGGCAGCGCTCCATGCCCCTCAGCGAAACACGGCATCGAAACGGCCGCATCCGGGCACGGCCCGTCCGACCGACTTGCCAGGCCGTCCCCCCAGGTGTGCCCTGGAGACCGGGGGCGAGGAGCGAGAGGAGTGCTCTCATGGCTCAAGCGGCACCCGCGCCCGGTGGAATGCCCCGGCGCACGACAGCGCCCGCACTCGGCGGCCGGGACGCGACCGCCCGCCACCGGCCGCCCGATGTCTTCGGCGAGCGGACCCACGCGCTCGCGCGGTGGGTGCTGCCCATCGTGCTCGGCCTGATCTACGGCTACTGGGCCGCCGCCAACACCCGCTACGGCGGCCCCATCACCGGCTGGAACGTACTGTTCGGCGTGGTGACGGGCATCGTCTTCTTCGCCGTCTTCCGGGCCCTGGAGTTCTTCGCCGCGCGCTGCCGGCGCGAGGTGCACGCGGTGCTGTGGTCGGCCTTCACGGGCATCGCGGTCGGCTTCCTGTACAGCCTGAGCGGCCGCGGCCACGGCGTGTGGGAGTCCGCGGTCCTGGCCCTGGCGATCGCCGTGCCCACGTTCGTGGTGCTGTTCTACCGCTACTACACGCACGAGGACGCGGCCGGCCACCGCATCCGCTGAGCACGCCGGACCGCATCCGCCGAGCACACGGTCCCGCCCGCGCCGAGCACGCGGAACCGTTCGCGCGGAGCACGCGGAACCGTTCGCGCGGAGCACGCGGCACCGTGTCCGCCCAGTACGCGGCACGCGCGTGGGCCCCGGCCGGACATCCCGGCCGGGGCCCACGCACTCCCCTGTGCTTCCCTTCCTCACCGGTCGCCGGGCCCGCTTCCCGCGGCCCGGCGGCGTCCGGGACACCGTCCCGGCGTCTCCCCAGCACCAGGAAACACCCGTTCGGGTGAACCCTCCACCGGAGGCCGGATTCCCCGATTCCGGTCGGCGGAGGTGGGCGGAGGAGACCCGGATGGGCCGTTCGGCCGCGCCCCGTCCCCCGAATGCAGGCGCCCCGCTCGCGCACCCGGGCGCGCGGCTCTTGCCTTGAAGGGTGCCCCCACGCCTCAGGAGCGCCCTGTCGGCCGCCCTGATCGCCGTGTCCTGCCTCCTCGTGCCGTTCGGCGCGCTGGCGGCCTGGGCGGCGTACGGACTCGCCGACACGGGCCGGTACGTCACCGCGATGGCCCCGCTCGCCGCCGACCCCGACGTGCGGGAAGCCGTCGCGGAGACCGTCGGGGACGGCATCCTGCGTGAGGTGGACCAGCGGATGCACGTCCGCCCGTTGCAGGGCTCGGTCGCCCCGTTCGTGCACGAGGCGGTGCGCTCCTTCACCCAGACCCGGGCCTTCCGGATGGCCTGGGACACCGGCAACCGGGTCACCCACGACGCCGTCCTGCGCGCCCTGCGCCAGGACGCCACCGCCGGCGACGCGGGCGAGGGCCCGGTCACCGTCGACCTCGCCCCCGTCACCGCCCAGGTCAAGCAGCAGCTCACCGACGACCACATCGCGCTCGCCGCGCGCATCCCGGTGGAGCACACCGCGGTGCCCGTGCTCGAGGCGCGCGAGGTGGCCCCGCTGCGGAAGGGATTCCACGTGCTCGAAGTAGCCGGTTTCTGGTGCCCGGTCGCGGCCGTCGTCTTCGCGGTCGCCGGCATCGCCCTGGCCGTCCACCGCCGGCGCGCGATCGTGGTGACCGCGCTCGGCACCGCCCTGGGCGGCGGCCTGCTCAACCTCGCCCTCGTCATCGGCCGCGGCCTCACCCTCGACGGCCTGGCCGAGGGTGTGTCCCACCCGGCCGCGGGAGCGGTCTACGACGCCCTGACCGGCACCCTGCGCACGGCCTCCTGGCTGCTGATCGGCCTCGGTCTCACGGTGGCCCTCACCGCCCTGCTCAGCCGCCGGCTGCGGCCGTCCCGTCCCGCGCGACGCCGGCGAGGGTCCGCAGCGCCCGCGCAAGCTCCGGCTCCGGAGCCGACCCGAGCCCGAGTCTGACCGCGTCCGGCGTACGGCTCGGATCCACCCGGAAGGCCGTGCCCGGGGTCACCGCGATCCCGTGCGCCCGCGCGGCCGCGGTGAAGGTGTCCGCACGCCAGGGCGCGGGCAGCCGCCACCAGGCGAAGTAGGCGGCCGGGTCGGACCGTACGTCGAAACCCGCCAGTTCGTCGGCGACCAGCCGCTGCCGGCGCGCGGCGTCCCGCCGCTTGGCGGCGACCAGCCGCGCCACGGTCCCGTCGCCGATCCACCGGACGGCCGCCTCCAGCGCGAAGGAGCCCGCGCTCCAGCCGCCGGACCTGATGGCGCGCGCCACCGCCTCGGCCCGCTCGGCCGGTACGGAGGTGAACCCCACGGTGAGCCCCGGCGCGACCCGCTTGGACAGCCCGTCGACCAGGTGCACGAGCCCCGGCGCGAGGGCGGCCAGCGGCGGCGGGCCGGCCGGCTGAAGGAAGGACCAGATCCGGTCCTCCACCACCGGTATCCCCAGGCTGTGGACGACATCGGCCAGCCGGGACCGGCGCTCGGCGTCCATGGTCAGCGAGGTCGGGTTGTGCAGGGTCGGCTGGAGATAGAGGGCGGACAGCGGGGCGGCGCGGTGGGCCGCGGCGACCGACTCGGCGAGCGGCCCGCGGTCGTCGGCCGCGAGCGGGACGAGGACGCAGCCGAGCCGGGCCGCGATCTCCTTGACCGGCGGATAGGTCAGCGGCTCCACACCGACCCGGCCGCCCGGCCGGACCAGGGAGGCGAGGGTGGCGGCGATGGCCCGGCGGGCGTTGCCGGTGAAGAGCAGCCCCGCCGGGTCGGGCCGCCAACCGTCCGTGTCCAGCAGTCCGCCGATCGCCTCCCGCGCCGCGCCCGTGCCGGTGGCCGCGGCGGGCCGCAGCGCCTCGGTCAGCGCGTCCGGCCGCAGCAGCGGCGCGAGCGCGGGGGCCAGCAGCTCCGACTGGCCGGACGCGGACGGGTAGTTCAGCTCCAGGTTCACCGGCGTGGTGGCGGCCGCCTCGGTCAGCGCCCGCCCCGGCTGCCCGTCCGACTCGGTGGCCCGCACGAACGTGCCGCGCCCGACCTCGCCCACCACCAGCCCCCGGCGCACGAGTTCGGCGTACACCCGGCCCGCCGTGGAGGCGGCGATCCCGTGCCGCCGGGCGAACGCCCGCTGCGGCGGCAGCCGTTGCCCCGGCCGGAGCCGCCCGGAACCGATGTCACCGGCGATCCGGTCGGCGATACGCCGGTAGTCCTCCACAAGTCCCCCTGTCGCGGCATGCCTTGGATTGCACCGAGGGCAAAGATTTTATTGCACCGAGAAGACGCGTAACCCTAGGGTCGATCACATGCCCCCCTTCCTCGCATACGATGACAAAAACCCCGGAACCTCCGCCCGCACCCCGCTCGTCCTCGTCCACGGCCACCCCTTCGACCGCACGATGTGGGCCCCGCAGCTCGCGGCGTTCTCCGCCGGGCGCCGGGTGATCGCCCCCGACCTGCGCGGCTACGGCGCCTCCCCGGTGACCCCGGGCACCGTCCCGCTCTCCCGCCACGCCCGTGACATCGAGGAGCTGCTGGACTTCCTGGAGGTCGACACCTTCGTCCTGGCCGGGCTGTCGATGGGCGGCCAGATCGCCATGGAGTGCTACGACCGCCTCGGCGACCGCGTCCGCGGCCTGGTCCTCGCGGACACCTTCCCCGACCCCGAGACACCCGAGGGCAGACGGGGCCGGACCGCCCTGGCCGCCCGGCTGCTCGCCGAGGGCATGCGCGGCTACGCCGACGAGGTCCTGGAGAGGATGGTCGCCCCCTACGCCGATCCCGGGGTCAAGGCCCATGTGCACCTCATGATGACCGCCACCTCCCCCGAGGGCGCCGCGGCCGCCCTGCGCGGCCGCGCCGAACGCCCCGACTACCGCCCGCTGCTGACCCGGGTCACGGTGCCGGCGCTGGTCGTGGTGGGCGCCGACGACACCTTCACACCGGTCGCCGACGCGGAGGCCATGCACGCCCTGCTGCCCGACTCAGCCCTGCACGTCTCCGAGGGCGCGGCCCACATGCCGAACCTGGAGCGGCCGGAGGAGTTCAACGAGGTGCTGGGGAGGTTCCTGGCCCGGGTGGACGCCACGCCCGTAGGCTCGGCCGGGTGACCGATCGACCCGGACGCGGACCGGGCCCCTGGTGCGCGGGGCTGCTCCTCACCGGGGTCAGCGTGATCCTCGGCTGCCGGATGGCCGGCACCGACGGCGTCACGCCCGCACCGCAGCTGCTCGCCTTCCTGCCCTGGCTGCTCGCACCGGCCGGACTCGGCCTGCTGTGCGCCCTGCTCGCCCGCTGGTGGCCGGGGCTGGTCTGGTCGGTGGCCGTACTCGGTCTGCTCGGCTGGTACCTGGACCCCTACGGCAAGGTCCACGAGCCCGCCGGGGCGCCGCTCGCCTCCCTGCGCGTCCTGACCGCGAACGTCGAGTTCGGGCGCGGCACCCCCGCCCTTGTCCCACAGCTCCGCCGCCACCACCCCGACCTCGTCTTCGTCGAGGAGTGCGAGCGCACCTGCCGGGCCGCCCTGGACGAGGAACTCGCCGGCGCCTATCCCCACCGCCGGGCCGTGGCGGCGGACGGCTCCCGTGGCTCCCTGATCCTGAGCCGCTTCCCGCTGAGGGCCGCGGCGGGCGTACCCGGCACGATGGGCATGCCCGGCGCCGTGGCCGACGTACGCGGCCACGCCGTACGGGTCCAGCTCGCCCACCCCGTGCCACCGCTCCCCGGCCAGGTCGGCCCGTGGAAACGCGAACTCGGGCGGCTCCGCGCCTACGCCGCCGAGGACACCCGTACCCCGACCATCCTCGCGGGCGACTTCAACGCCACACAGGACCACGAGGCCTTCCGCCGCGTCCTCGACACCGGCCTGACCGACGCGGCCCGCCTCGCGGGCCACTACCGCACCCCGAGCTGGCCCTCCCGCACGGCCTCCGTCATCGGCGCGCAGATCGACCACGTCCTGCTCTCCCCGGACTTCTCCGCCGAAGACGCCCGTTTCCTGCGCCTGACGGGCACCGACCACCGCGCGCTCGTTACCGACGTCACTCTCCACGGCTCCGCAACGGACCGAAAAGCAACCCAGGGCCGCTAACCTTACGTGTCCGTCCTGGCCAGGGATTAACGGGTACCAACTCACGCAAAGGGTTGCGCACATGGGCATTCTCACTCTCCTGCGGAACGCATTCGGCCGGGGGCGCAAGCCACGCACCGCCGAAGCAGAGGGTGCGGACCGACGTCCGTCGCAGGAACCGGAGCCGACGACCACCACCGACCCGGCCCCGACCGCCCAGGTCCCCGAGCCCCGCACCTCGTCCTCCGACGAGCACGATCTGGTCTCGGCCGCCTTCGACAAGATCACAGTCCCCAGGCAGCCCACCGACTCCCCAGAACCCGAACTGGTCCTGGACCTGACCCCGGAGCCCGAGCCCGAGCCCGAGCCGACGCCGCAGGCGGAGGACACAGCGACGGCGAAGGCCGAGGCGGAGCCGAGCGAAGCCAAGGCTGAGGCGGAGCCGAAGGTGGAGGCCGAGCCGGCGCCGCAGGCCGAGGCGAAGCCCGAGCCGACGCCGCAGGCCGAGGCGAAGCCCGAGCCGGCGCCGCAGGCCGAGGCGAAGCCCGAGCCGGCGCCGCAGGCCGAGGCGAAGCCCGAGCCGACGCCGAAGGCCGAGGCCGAGACTGAGGCGGAGCCGAGCGAAGCCAAGCCGGACCCGACCGCTGAGCCGGAGCCGAAGGCAGAGGCCGAGGCGAAGCTTGAGGCAACCGAGACGGCGACTGCGACTGCGACGGAGCCTCAGCCCGAATCGACGCCGACGCCGACCAAGGCCGAGACCGAGGCGGAGCCGACGGCGCAGGACGGCCCCGAGCCGACGCCGAAGGCTGAGGCGGAGGCCGAGGCGGAGTCGAGCGAAGCCAAGCCGGACCCGAGCACTGAGCCGGAGCCGAAGGCAGAGGCCGAGGCGAAGCCCGAGCCGGAGGCAGAGCCGGAGGCCGAGGCCAAGCCCGAGCCGACGCCGGAGCCGGTCAAGACGGCGACCGCGACGGAGCCGCAGCCCCAATCGACGCCGACGCCGACGCCGACCAAGGCCGAGGCGGAGCCGAAGGTTCAGGACGAGCCCGAGCCCGAGCCGGCGCCGAAGCCGACCTCGGAGAAGGCGGAGGCCGAGGCGGAGCCGCAGGCCTCCACCCCCGAGCCGCAGGCCGCCGACGGCGAGGACACCCCACAGGGGCCACCCGCACCCGACACCGAAAGCCGCACGGCTGGTGCGGGTGGGAACAATCCCGCCGAAGGCGAAGCCGAGGCCCCCGAGCCCCCCGCCCCGTCCGCCACACCCGCAACCCCCCTCACCAAGATCAAGTCCCACGCCCCCAACCTCACCACCGCCTACAAGGCAGCCACCACCACCCTCGATAAGAACAACCTCACCGGCGCCCGAGCGAAGCTCTACCTCGTCCTCGACCGCTCCGCGAGCATGCGTCCGTACTACAAGGACGGCTCCACCCAGGCCCTCGCCGACCAGACCCTCGCCCTAGCCGCCCACCTCGACCCCGAGGCCACGGTCCACGTCGTCCTCTTCTCCACGGAGATCGACGGCACCACCGACCTGACCCTCGCCGAGGACCACGAGACGAAGATCGACGACGTCCACGCGAGCCTCGGCCGCATGGGCCGTACCAGCTACCACGCCGCCGTGGAGGCCGTACTCGCCCACCACGAGAAGAACAACGAACCCGGCACCCCCGTCCTGGTGGTCTTCCAGACGGACGGCGCCCCCGACGCCAAGACCCCCGCGACCCAGTCCCTCACCGAGGCCGCGAAGAACCACCCCGGCGTCTTCTTCTCCTTCGTCGCGTTCGGCGAGCACGACAACAAGGCCTTCGACTACCTGCGCAAACTGAAGACCGACAACACGTCCTTCTTCCACGCCGGCCCCACCCCCCGAGAGCTCACGGACACCGAGCTCTACGAGGGCCTGCTGGCAGCCTGGCGCCCGTAGCACCCCGTAACGGCGCGCAACGCACCGGCACAACTAATGCCGCCCGCTTCTCACCCCGTAAAACGGGAGGCGGGCGGCATACACATGTCGGCTACGATTTCAAGGTTCGCAAAACAACCCGACCTGGGAGCAGCCCCCGATGGCTCGACACCTCATCACCAGCGCCCTTCCGTACATCAACGGGATCAAGCACCTGGGCAACATGGTGGGGTCCATGCTCCCGGCGGACGTGTACTCCCGGTACCTCCGCCAGCGCGGCCACGACGTCCTGTACATCTGCGCCACGGACGAGCACGGCACGCCCGCCGAGCTGGCCGCGAAGGAGCAGGGCCTCGCGGTGGCCGAGTTCTGCGCCCAGGCCCACGACGCCCAGAAGGCGGTCTACGACGGCTTCGCGCTGGCCTTCGACTACTTCGGCCGCAGCTCCTCCGCGGAGAACCGGGACATCACGCAGCACTTCGCCCGCAAGCTCAACGAGAACGGCTTCATCGAAGAGCGGGCCATCCGTCAGGTGTACAGCCCCACCGACGGCCGCTTCCTCCCGGACCGATACGTCGAGGGCACCTGCCCCCACTGCGGCTACGACAAGGCCCGCGGCGACCAGTGCGAGAACTGCACCCGCGTGCTGGACCCGACCGACCTGATCAATCCGCGCTCGGCGATCTCGGGCTCCACGGACCTGGAGGTCCGCGAGACCAAGCACCTCTTCCTGCTGCAGTCGAAGCTGCAGCACGAGGTCGAGCAGTGGGTGGCCCGGCACGAGGACGACTGGCCTCAGCTCGCCTCCTCCATCGCCCGCAAGTGGTTGAACGAGGGCCTGCACGACCGCGCGATCACCCGCGACCTGGACTGGGGCGTCCCCGTGCCCGCGGACACCTGGCCGGAGCTCGCGGCCGAGGGCAAGGTCTTCTACGTCTGGTTCGACGCCCCGATCGAGTACATCGGCGCGACGAAGGAGTGGGCGGACCAGGACCCGGAGAACCGCGACTGGAATTCGTGGTGGTACGACGTGGACACCGAGGTGCGCTACACGGAGTTCATGGCCAAGGACAACGTCCCCTTCCACACCGTGATGTTCCCGGCCACCGAGCTGGGCGTGCGCGAGCCGTGGAAGAAGGTCGACTATGTCAAGGCCTTCAACTGGCTGACGTACTACGGCGGCAAGTTCTCCACTTCGCAGAAGCGAGGCGTCTTCACCGACCAGGCGCTGGACATCCTGCCCGCCGACTACTGGCGCTACTTCCTGATCGCCAACGCCCCCGAGTCGGACGACTCGTCCTTCACCTGGGAGCACTTCACCGCCACGGTCAACAAGGACCTCGCCGACACTCTCGGCAACTTCGTCAACCGGGTGCTGTCCTTCTCCCGCAAGCGCTTCGGCGACGACGTGCCCACCGGCGGCGAGCCGGGCGAGGCCGAGGCGAAGCTCGGCGAGGAGATCGCACGCCTCCTGGCCGAGTACGAAGTGCAGATGGAGGCGCTCCAGTTCCGCAAGGCGGCCGCCGCCCTGCGGGCCCTGTGGTCGGCCGGCAACTCCTACCTGGAGGAGAAGGCCCCCTGGCTGGAGATCAAGACGGACAAGGACGGCGCGGCCCTCACCCTGCGCACGGCGATGAACCTGATCCACCTGTACGCGGTGGTCTCCGAGCCCTTCATCCCGGCGACGGCGAAGACGATGCGCGAGGCGTTCTCCCTCAAGGACGACACGGCGACGTGGGCCACGGAGGCCGAGGCGAAGTCCCTCTCCTCCGTCCCCGCCGGCACCCCCTTCACGGTCCCGCCGGTCCTCTTCGCCAAGCTCACGGACGAGGACCTGGAGAACTACAAGGAGCGCTTCGGCGGCGACGAGGGATGAAGGTGACGGTCGCCGAGAGTGCTTTCCGCTCAGCGCCGACTGAGAAGCCGACCGCGTAACGCATCTCCGTACCGACAGAGGCCCGGAAACACCACGTTTCCGGGCCTCGGCGTTTTCGCAAGCACCGAACGGGGAGGCGTGAACGTTTCCTCCTTACCCGAACGAGTGAACCATTTTCATCGCGCAACATCCGGGCCCCTTGATCCACCTACGTTGACCGCATGGTCACATCCACCCACGAGGCGTCTCACCGGATATTCCAGGACAGGCCGGAACTCCTCACCCCCGTCTTCGACCTCCTCGGAGTCCCGATGTCCGCCAAGGCGTCGGTGTTGGTACTCAGCGCCGACGTGACGGAGATCCAGCCTCTGGAGAGACGCGTGGACACCGTCCTGCGCGTCGAACCGTCCGACGGGGATGCCTTCCTGCTCGCCATCGAGACGCAGGGCCGGCGCGACAACCGCAAGGCGACGAGCTGGTCGTACTACGTGGCGTACCTGCACGAGAAGTTCCGCCTTCCGGTGCTGCTCCTCGTCACCTGCACCGACCGGAGTACGGCGCGGTGGGCGACCGGACCGTTCATCTGCGAGGTGCGAGGCTGGACCACTCACAGCACCCATCCCCTGGTCCTGAGCCCGGACAACGTACCGATGATCACCGACCGGCGTACGGCCGCCCGGAACCTGGCGATGGCGACATTCTCCGCCATCACGCATAGCAGGAATCCGAAGGCCACAGCCATACTGGAGGCCCTGTTCGGCGCCCTGCAGGAGACAGACCCGCAGACCGCCATGTACTTCAGTGGCCTACTGGAGATCGGCCTGGGGGAAACTCCGGCCCGACAGACATGGAGAAAGCTGATGAGTTTCACCAACTTCTTCCCCGGCCGGGGCACCCTGCTGGAGGAGACCTACCTGGAAGGCCAGGCCGAGGGGGAAGCCAAGGGCGAGGCCAGGGGAGAGGCCAGGGGCGAGGCCAAGGCCATTCTTCGCTTCCTCGAAGCACGGGGCATCTCCGTACCCAAGAAGGCCCGGGACCGCATCGCCGACTGCACCGATCTCGGTCTCCTCAATCGCTGGCTGGACCGGACGCCCCACGTGGACAGCGTCGACGACCTCTTCGCCGAGGACCCGGCGGCCACCGCGGACCAGGGCGAAGCCTGGCCCACGGCGCCATCATGATCGACGACCTCGACGCATCACCTGAGCTACTCGACCTGCTCCGGTTCAACTTGCTGTCCGTAGGCCTGGGCGTACCACCGGAACGCGTGCTGGGCGACTTCCGTGCCGGACTGGAGGAGCTGAGACAACAAGGCTCCCTCTCCCTCCGGGACATGGCCCGCATCCGGGCCGGGCTGGACAAGCGGTCAGCGGAGGAGCACGAAGACGAGGACTGGGTCAGGGGATACACCGCCGGATACACCGCGGCGTGGTCCGCAGCGGTCCTGCGGGTTCTGGAGGTGCGTGACATCGACGTACCCAAGGAGATCTACCGCCCGCTCTCGCTGTGTCCGGACCCAGACGCCCTCACTCGCTATCTGGACCGCGCCATCACGGCGGACACGCCGGAGGAACTGTTCACCCCCGACCTGACGAGCGATGCGTAGGGCTGCTTCGTGTGTGTCGAACGGCCCGGGAGGAGCTGTCCCCGGGCCGTTCAGCTTCCCGAGGCGTGCGCCACGAAGTCGGCCCACGCCTCCGGGGCCAACGCAAGCTGAGGGCCTCCTATGTTCTTGGAGTCGCGGACATGCACGGTGCCGGGGGTGATGGCCAGCTCAACGCATGAGTTGCCGTCGTTGCCGCTGCTGTAGCTGCTCTTGAACCACGCCAGCTCGAAGGTGTCCCCGGCAGTGGTCTTGCGGATCATGTCTCTCCCAGCAGTTGCTCGATGAAGGCCAGCGACTCCCGTGGTGAGAGCGCCTGGGCCCGGATGGTGCCATACCGCAGCTCAAGGATGCGCAGGTGTTTGGGATCAGAGATCGGCCGACCGCTGAACGCACCATCGGAGCGGCCCACCGCTGAACCATCCGCGAACTTCAGCAGCTCGATCTTGCCGTCCATGCCAGAGTGGGTCTCGCAGTTCAACGGCATCACCTGAAGAACGACGTTGTGCAGCCTGCCCACTTCCAACAGACGTTCGAGCTGCTGGCGCCACACCATTGTGCCCCCGATCGGACGGCGCAGAGCCGCCTCTTCCAGGACGAAGCTGAGCGCAGGGGCGGGCCTACGCTCGTAAATCGACGCACGAGCCACGCGCGCGGCCACCATGCGCTCCACCTCGTCCGGCGAATACGGAGGTTGCATGGCCTCGAACAGTGCTCTCGCATGGTCGGCGACCTGCAAGAGGCCGTTGATGCCGTTACTTTCGTAGACGCCGACCTCTACGGCCTGCGCCTCCAACTTGGCCAGTTCCCGGACCTTCTTCGGATACCGGACCTTCTTCACGTCCTCCCAGGCCGCCGCGATGAGCCCGCCCGCGTCCAACACCTCGTCGGCTCTGTCCAGGTACTCCTGCCGAGGGATCCGCTTCCCGCCCTCGACCTTGTAGACCAGGTCCTCTCCGTACCCGACCGCGGTCGCGAACTCGGCGGCCCGCAGCCCCACCGCCTCCCGCCGCAGCCTCAACTGCCGCCCCACCGTGGTGATGACGGCCACTCCCCACTCGTCCTCCGGGTCCACCTCCCACCCTGGCTCGTCCGCCTCGTCCGTGAGCTGCCGCACCTCGCCGTCCACCGACATCCCGCACCCTCCGTCGTGCCGCTGTGCCACCGTGCCGCAACGCCGCTACCCATGGGTCCAGTTCAGACAGCCCGGACAACAGCCGACAAGCCCCGGACAGTCACCCTGCGTACCGCCACTGTCACTCAAACCGTACAGGCGGAACTCGACCCACCGCGAGCCTGACCTGCGGAAACGGCACACGCACCGGAATACGGGCGCGTGTGTTCCGGTGCCGTCGGCGATCTTCCCCAAGGAACACGAGAGGGAAAGAAACCGCACCAAGCCCCACCCCTCCCGCCCACGGCGCACGATCACTCCCGCGAGTGAACATCACCAACTGAGCTGGATTCGGCACCGGTTGTCTGCCTTACGCTCAGCGCAACACCAAGCGGCACGGCACAACCTCAGACATGCAAACGGCCCCCGCCGGGACGGCAATCCCAGTGCGAGGGCCTGACCACCAAGGAAGTCAACCCTTCCCGATGGACACCCAAAACAGTAGCGCGCACCCGCGCGCCCAGTCCCGTAACGGCGGCGAAAACCACCCGCGCCGGAGCCCTCACCGCACGCGCGCGAGCGCGCACCCCGGCGGCGTCACCCACGACAACACCCGCCACACCACCCGCTTCACGGTGATCGGCAACCACCTCGCCCAGCACCGTGAGTTGTCAGGGCTGGCCATCGGGCTGGCAGTGCACATCCAGTCGCTGCCCACCGGCGCCCCGGTCGACATCAAGACCCTCGCCGCCCGCTTCCCCGAAGGCACGACCCGGATCGCCGCCGCCCTGCGCGAGCTGGAGACCCACGGCTACCTGCACCGCACCCGCGAGCGCACCGAGACCGGCCGGATCGTCACCCGTACCGTCTCCTGCAACCAGCCGGGCCGACAGCGCGACCGCGACGCGTCCGAAGCGGCACCGCCCAAGCCCCCGGCCCGCCGCGCCGCCGCCACCCCGCAGCAGGAACCTGCACGCCGCCGCGCCCTCCCCGCCGTACCCAAGCCCGCGTACGCCTCCCTCACCCTCCTCCAAACAGCCACCGAGGTCCTCGCCGGCCTCCGCCGAGCGGACCCCCGCCTGCTCCTCTCCGCCACCGACGCGGAACACCTCGCCCCCGGCGTCGCCGCCTGGCTGGAGCGGGACCTCACCCCCACCGCCGTACGCCACGCCCTGACCAGCGACCTGCCACCGCAGCCCCTGCGACGCCCGGCCGCCCTCCTGGCCCACCGCCTCACCGCCCAGCTCCCACCCCTGCCACC
This sequence comes from Streptomyces sp. NPDC058145, assembly GCF_042884245.1. NCBI lineage: Bacteria > Bacillati > Actinomycetota > Actinomycetes > Kitasatosporales > Streptomycetaceae > Streptomyces > Streptomyces sp. NPDC058145. The sequence goes on from NZ_JBHVUH010000004.1 coordinate 153,009, forward strand.
GTTCCGCACCCCCGAACCGGCCCCACCCGTCCGGCATCCACTCCGCAACTGCGACACCTGCGACCGCGGCTACCGGGGCCCCGACCCGCGCAACTGCCAGGGGTGCGCATCCACGGAACACACCTACGGAACCGTCGGCGCCCCCGAAGCCGCCCCGGCAGGATGAGCACTACCGCGCCGCCCCGATCGCTGTGACGACGTTCTCCGACACCCGACAGGACCTCGCGTGCTACCCACTTTCGCGTCCAACGGATTTCTTCCGCTCGGTCGGCACTCCGTCTCCCTCAACGAGGCTGAGGCCATGCTGGTCAGTGTCACGGAGTTCGAGGAGTCATCGACACGCAGGGAACTGTGGGACCTGGAGGTGCGACTGTGACCGGCGACAGCTGGCGCGAGCGCAGGCGCGCGCTCCTTCAAGACGACCCTGGCGAGGCCGAGCGCGCCGCACATGTCCTCGATCGGTTGGGCACTGAAGCCCGGGACGACGAGGAGATCGAGGCAGAACACCGCGCGAGCCGACTGGCGGCGGCACAGGAGTACGCTCCGGACGCCCGGCTCGAGGAAGAACTGCGGCTCCGGCTGACCGGACCGGACGCCGACGGCGGTGCGCTCCGCTTCCAGTGGGGCGACGCGCTGCTGCAACCCGTCGAGCACATGGTCTCGGTCGCCGCAGGCACTCCGGTACAGCTGGAACTCACCGGGATCTCGACAGGCAGCACCGTGGTGCACGCCCGTCCGGTCGCTGTCGCCGCCGACGCGCCCGAATCCAACGCTCTCGACGCCCCTGCCACATCCGCCGCTTCCACGGGCCTTGGCACCCTCACCACGCTGCTCGACGCCCTGGAGTCGGAGCATGACGTCCGCGAATGGGCCCGGCTCTTCGATGCGGTCGAAGCCGTGTCCCGGGCGTTGAGCCGGTACGAGCTGGACCTGGGCGTGACCTGGTACGACGCCGACGGCTACGTGCGTCGCGCACGACTGACCGAGCGGGGCCGCAGCTACGTGCGACGGCTCCGGGAGACCAGGGCCCGCGATCAGGAGATCATCATCTCCGGTCGCATCACGGAGCTGCGGGAAAGCGGCTTCGTGAAGGTGAAGACGGGCACAGCCAAGAACGCGCCCGCCTACGACGTCCGTTTCGAGGACCCCGAGGAACTGGTGCGCATGCGTCCCGGTCTCGGTGACAACGTCCATTTCCGGGTCCGCTTCCGACAGCAGCTCGACTCCATGGGCATCGCGCGGTCCACGGAGCACACGTACCTCGGGCCGGCCGCCGAACAGACGTCACTGCCGCTCGAACCCTAGACCGCTCGGCCCCGTGGCCGCGGACAAGTGGAGGAGGGTCAGGGTGAGGCGCGGGGCGTGTCCAAGGAAGCGTCGACGACCTCTTCGACGAGGACGACGCGGACCTGCCCCACTGCGAGACCCTGATCGACCACCTGAACCGGAGTCTCCCGGGCGGGGCGCGCCCGTGCCCCGCCCGCCTTCTGGCAAAGTACGGATGCCGTGACCCCTTCCGACCCTCAGAGGCGACTTCTCGCGGACGTTCTCGGCGCAGGCAGCCCGTACGCGCTGGTGCTCGCCGGCGGTTATGCCCTGCAGGCGCACGGCCTGGTGTCCCGTCCGCACGCCAATGTCGACTTCGCCACCGAGAGCCCCAAGGTCATGGAGCGGATCGTGGCCGCCGTCGACTCGGCCCTGGAGGCGCACGGCCGCCGGGTGCGGGTCGGGGCCGTCACCCCGCTCACCGCGCAGCTGACCGTCACCGATCCGCCGAGCGGGGAGCCCATCGCACTCGCGCTGCACAAGGAAGCCTTCTGGCAGCCGCCCGAGCTGACCGAGTACGGGCCCGCCCTGTCCCTGGAGGACGCGGTCGGTACGAAGATCCGCGCGCTGTACGACCGGGGAGCGGCCGTCGACCTCGTCGACGCGCGGGGCGCCGCCGCCCGGTTCTCCCTGCCCCGCCTGGAGGAACTGGGCCGCCGCCACGCCCACGACCCCTTCGACCTGCCCACCTTCCAGTCCCGGCTCACCGGCACGGACTTCTACGCCGACGCGGACTTCCTCCGGTACGGCCTGGACGAACCCCAGGTCCTCGCGCTGCGCGCCTGGGCCCAGCACTGGTCCGACGACATCGCCGAGCGGCTGATGGAGGACGGCGCGTCCCCGGACACCGAGCCGGATACGGACACGGACACGGATACGGATACGGACACGTAGCCCGGTCCGGGCACAGGCGAGTGACCGGGTACCCTCCGCGTCAACAACTGTAAAAGTGCTGGTAAAGTCCGCTCACTTGGCGAGGGCGGGGGCCCTCGCGGGGAGGGAACCTCACGTGGGCAGACACGCCCCGAGACGGCGCGGCATGGCCGCGGCCGTCTCCTCGTTCGCGGTCGCCGTGGCGGCCGTGTCCGCCGCCGTACTGCCGGAGAACGGCGCCTCCGCCGACCCGGCCGGCACGGCGGAAGGCACCACCGAGATCACACTGAGCCACCCCGGCTCCTCCGCCTACCCGCGCACCGACCGGCCGCTCGTCGCCGGGCAGAGCGGGTTCCTGCACCGGGCGAGCGGGGTCCCCGGACTGCTGTGGACGGACTACGCCGACGGCACGACCGCGGTCGTGGGCACCGAGGACGGCGTCTACACGCCGGTCGGCTCGTGCGCGAACCTGGGCTCGACGACCTGCCCGACGGCCTGGTACGGCTCGGACGCCGACCTGGTCGCGCTGCCGTCGACCGTGTCGGACAAGATCGTCACCCTCTGGGACCCGAAGACGCGGACGACGTCGTCCTTCACGGCCGCCGCGGCGTACCGGGGTCTCGCCGGGAAGACCGTCGTCACCGAGCACGCGCTGGTCGACCGCGTGGACGGCGAGTGGCGCTCCCGCGCCATCCAGCCGTCCTGGCTGCGCGTCAACTCCGGCGCGATCACCACGGCGGACGAACACGGCGCGCTGGTCAAGGTGGACTCGAACCTGTACTACCTCGACCTCGACACGGCCGTGGCCACCGAGGCCTTCACCGGCGTGAGCGCCCGCCCGGTCACCGTCCAGAGCGAGGACCGCACCGGCTGGTACGACTCCGCCTCCGGCGACCTGCACCTGAAGCCGCGCACCGATCCCGGCGGCGCCGAGCAGGTGCTCGACCTGCCGTCACCCGGCGCCACCCTGGACGGGGCCCCGGTTCTCACCGGCGACTGGCTGCTGCTGCCCCTGCACACCGGCACCGGAACCAGCGAACTGACCGCCGTGTCCCTCGCGGACGGCTCATCGCACCCCCTGCTGGCCAAGGCCGGCGAGTACGCGGTCCACGCTTCGGGCGGCGGCGCCCTCGTCACCGGCGGCACCGGCCCGACCGACTGGTGGGTGCGGCGCGTCGGCCTGGACCAGGACGGCTCGCCGAGCCTGGAGAAGGTGGCCCAGGTCCCGGCCGTGGAGAACGCCAAGACCGGCCTCGCGCTCAGCCGCGGCAGCCTGCGCGTCGCCGAGGACAAGCCCGGCAGCACCTCGGACACCACCACGGTGCGCACGCTGACCACCGACGGCGGCACCGCACTGACCGCGTCCGAGCCGACGACCGGTGACTCGGTCACCTCCGCATGCCCGTACCAGGACGCCGGCTGCTCGATGCTGTGGGGCAACAGCGGCACCGACCCCGAGGACGTCTTCCTCGGCACCTACTACGACGGCGACGAGGGCGGCAGCGGTCTGGAGAACGCGGACCGGCTGGTCGCCATCGGTGACGAATGGTCCAGCGGCTACCTGGAGTTCCACACCGCGGGCGGCACGATCGTCGACGTCTCCGACGGCTACGCGGTGTACAACTCCGGCGGCGCCTCCCCGGCGCAGTACGTCGGTGACTTCGGACAGGGCCAGAAGCTGAAGCGCTCGGTGCGCGCCGCCGCGCTGAACGGCTCCACCCTGTGGAGCGCCACCACCACCGCCGGCAAGCTCACCTCGTACAGCCTCACCGAGGACCGCACCCTCGCCACGGTCACCGTGCCGGGCCTCGGCTGCGTGCCGAACGAGCTGCAGGCGGCGGGCCGCTGGGTGTACTGGTCGTGCGGCGACGGTTCCGCCGGCGTCCACGACACCAGGACGGCCACCTCCCGGGCGGTGACCGGCGGCGACGTTCTGCTCGGTGACGGCTTCACGGTCCGTCACGACCACGCCGCCGACACCCTGGTACTGACCGGGGCGGCCACCGGCGCCACCCGGGTGGTCGCCACCGGCGTCCAGGAGTCGGGCCTCGCCGTGGACCGCCGGTTCCGGTGGACCGTGGACGAGTACACGGGGCTGGTCGCCTGGACCGACCTCTACCAGCGCACGCACATCGCCACCACCGGTGTCACCCCCTCGGCCGTGACGTCCATCGGCACGGAGACCGAGAGCTACGTGGAGCCCGGCTCGACGCCCCACTGGACCCAGGTGAGGCTGTCCCGCCCGGTCACCTCCTGGTCCCTGACCTTCACCTCGGTGCAGAGCGGCGCGACCGCCCGGGGCAGCCGCACCTTCACCGGCGGGGCGACCCCGTCCCAGGTGTCGGTGAGCTGGGACGGGAAGACGCCGGGCGGCACCCCGTTCCCCAACGGTGAGTTCCGCTGGGCCCTGAAGGCGACCGGCCTCGGCACCGGCACGGCGGACACCGTCGCCTCCGGCGAGGGCTTCCTGACCCGCGGATCTGCCGTGCGGCACGACTTCGGCAGCGTGGACGGCCCGGACGGCCGGGGCGACCTGCTCACCCTGAACTCCTCCGGCGGCCTGACCTTCCAGTACGGCACCGGAACCGGCAAGTTCGGCTCCAAGACCACCGGTACGGGCTGGGCCACCACCGTCAGGGCCGTCCCGTTCGGCGACCTGAGCGGCGACCGCTGCAACGACGTCCTCGTGCGCTACAGCAGCGGGGCCCTGCGGCTGTACAAGCCGGGCTGCAACGCGGCCGTCAAGCCGTCGACGTCGTACACCACCCTCGCGAGCAGCGGCTGGACCCAGTACGACGTCCTGACCTCGCCCGGTGACGTCAGCGGCGACGGGCGCCCAGACCTGATCACCCGCAACGCCTCCACCGGCGCCGTCTACCTCTACAAGGGCACCAGCACCGGCAAGCTGTCGTCCCGCGTGAAGCTGTACGACGACTGGAAGGGCTACAAGAAGATCATCGGCGCCGGCGATCTCGACGGCGACGGCATCGGCGACCTGCTCGCACAGGACAAGGCCAACACCCTCTACCGCTACAACGGCAAGGGCAACGGCACCTTCGCGGCCCGCGCCAAGGTGTTCGGCGACTGGGGCTCCTCCTACAACGCCGTGGTCGGCGCCGGCGACCTCACCGACGACGGCAAGGTGGACCTCGTCTCCCGCGACAGCGGCGGCAACGTCTGGCGCAACAGCGGCGACGGCAAGGGCTCCTTCGGGTCCCGCACGAAGATCGCCACCGGATGGAGCGGCTACAAGTCCCTGTCCTGACGGAACAGTTCTTGATGGCTTCTTCACAGGTCCTTCATCACCCCGGATCTACATTCGTCGCCGCACGGCCGGAACAGGCCGGGCGGCGACGGCGTGAAGGGGGCACGGTGATGAGTGCGCGGCGGCGGTTCGGAGCGCGGACCTGGCTGGTCGGGGTGGCGGTGGCGGCCGTGGTGGGCGTCGCCGGGTGCGGTGGCGACAACGACAGCGGCGGTGAGGTCGCCTCGGCCGGCGGCGGCAAGGCGGGCGCCGGCGCCTCCAAGAACGCGTCGAGCGAGCTGACCGAGTACGTCGACGCCCAGCGCAAGTGGGTCAAGTGCCTGCGCGACGCCGGGCTCGACGCGCCCGACCCCGACGCCGAGGGCAAGGTGGAGCTCGGCGACCAGTCCAAGTGGAAGCGCGATCCCAAGGCCCTCAAGGCGCAGGAGAAGTGCGCGGACCTCAGCGTCCCCGTCCCGGACAGCGTCGAGAAGGCCCAGCAGCCCGAGCTGTCCAAGGCGGAGATCCGCAAGAACCAGAAGTACGCCAAGTGCATGCAGGAGCACGGTGCCGCCGACTTCCCGGACACCGACTCCGGTGGCCACTTCCGTGACGTCACCTGGGACTCCACGTCCGCGGGCGCCAAGCGGGCCACGCGCGAGTGCGCCTCCATCATCGGCGTGCCCACCGACGCGCCCTCGGCCCAGGGCTGACGGGCCGGTGCCGTGGACGTCATGAAGGACGGAGACCGCGAGCCGGTGGCGGGAGCAGGCCCTGAGGACCCGGGGGACACGGGCCGGGTCACAGGGCCGGCGCGGGCCGCCGCACGCCGGCGGAACAGGCTCGCTCTCGTCGTGGCCGGCTTCCTCGTCGTGAGTGGGGTCAGCGTCGTCGGTGCCCTGGGCCTCGGCGGGGGCGGCGGCTCGGACCACGACGATCCGGCACCGGGCCGCAGCAGCCAGGTCGTGCACGTCACCCGGGTGACCCTCACCGACCAGACCGAGGTCGACGGACAGCTCGGCCACGGCCCGCAGGTCCCCTTCCCGGTCAAGGCGAAGGGCACGGTGACCTGGCTGCCGGCCACCGGCACCACCCTGCGGCGCGGTCAGGCGGTGATGCGGGCCGACGACCGTCCCGTGGTCCTGCTGTACGGCAGTCTGCCGATGTACCGGGACCTGGGGGTCGTCGAGCCCGAGCCCCCGGATGCCGCGGGGGCGGGCGCCGGCACGGACGCGGGCGACGGCGGTTCGGCGGGCGGCAAGTCCCCGGCCGGCGCCACCCCGTCCGCCTCGGTCACCCGCCCGGCCGCCAGCGCTGCGGCGCCCCTGCACGGCATGGACGTCAAGCAGTTCGAGAGCAACCTCAGCGCCCTCGGCTACTCGGGCTTCACCGTCGACGAGTCGTACACCGAGCTGACCGCGAACGCCGTCAAGCGCTGGCAGAAGGACCTCGGACTGCCGCAGACCGGCAGGGTCGGAGCCGGCGACGTCGTGTACGCGCCCGGGCCGGTCCGGGTCTCGGGCACCAGCGCCCGCGTCGGGGACGAGGCCGCCGGCGGTCAGGTCAGCTACACCAGCACCTCCCGCATGGTGACGGTCAGCGCTCCGGCCGCCGACACGGACTGGGCGCGGCGCGGCGGCGAGGTCACCGTGGACCTGCCCGACGGCCGCTCGGTCAAGGGGACCGTCGCCAGCCTGGGCTCGGACGCCTCGTCGGCGTCCGGCGGGGGCGGTGACGGCGCGGGTGCGGGTGACGGCGGAGGCGGTGGAGGAGCGGACGGCGGTTCAGGCGGTGGTTCGGGGGGCAAGTCCGCGACGGTCTCCGTCGTGATCACCTTCGACGACCAGAACTCCCTGGGCCGGCTGCAGAGCGGACCGGTCACCGTCCGCTACACGCAGAAGCAGCGCAAGGACGTCCTCACCGTGCCGGTCGCCGCGCTGACCGCGCTCGCCGAGGGCGGCTACGGCCTGGAGCTCGCCGACGACGGCGCCCAGAGCGGCGGCAAGGGCGGGGACGCCGGTGGTCCGGGTCGCTTCGTCCCCGTGCGGACGGGGCTGTTCGCCGGGGGCAAGGTGGAGGTCAGCGGTCCCGGCGTACGCGAGGGCATGAAGGTGAGGATCCCCAAGTGACCCCGGAGGACGTCGAATACACCGCCGACGCCACCGGCACACCGGGCGTCCGCCTCACCCCCGTGGTCGAGTTCGCGGGCGTCTCCAAGACGTATGCCGGGGGCGTCAGGGCCGTGGCGGACGTCGACCTGTCCATTCGGCACGGCGAACTCGCCTGCGTCGTCGGGCCGTCCGGCTCGGGCAAGTCGACCATGCTGCATCTGATGGGCACCCTCGACAGGCCGTCCGCCGGGCGCATCGTCATCGACGGGTACGAGGTCGCCGGCCTCTCCGACCGGGAGCTGTCCGCGCTGCGCGCGCAGCGCGTCGGGTTCGTGTTCCAGCAGTTCCATCTCGCGGTCGGAGTGCCCGTGCTCGACACGGTCGCCGACGGCCTGCTGTACACCGGGGTGCCACTGCGGGAACGCCGGCGCCGGGCCGCGCGGGCGCTGGCCCGCGTCGGGCTCGACCACCGGCTCGGCCACCTCCCGCACCAGCTCTCCGGCGGCGAACGGCAGCGGGCCGCGGTGGCCCGCGCGGTGATCGGCGAACCGGCGCTGCTGCTGGCCGACGAGCCGACCGGCAACCTCGACTCGGCCTCCGGGGCCGCGGTGCTGGCCCTGCTGCGGGAGCTGCACACGGCCGGGACCACGGTCGTCGTCATCACGCACGACCGCGAGATGGCGGAGGTGTTCGACCGCAGGGTGGAGATGAGGGACGGGCACGTCGTGGCCGACAGCGGCAGCGGCCCGCGCACGGCCACCGCGGGTACGGGGGACCGGCGATGAGGCCGGGCACCACTGGCGGGGGAACGCTCCGGCCGGCCCGGCTGCGGCCCGCCGACTTCCTGCGGCTCGGCGGCACCGGCCTGCGCACCCGGCCGCTGCGCGTCTTCCTCTCCGCGCTGGGGATCGCGATCGGGGTGGCCGCGATGGTCGCCGTGGTCGGCATCTCGTCCTCCAGCCGGGCGGAGGTGGACCGCCGGCTGGACGCGCTGGGCACCAACATGCTGCGGGTCGCCCCCGGGCGGACGCCGGACGGCACGGCGACCCGGCTGCCGCAGGAGGCGGTGCCGATGATCCGGCGGATCGGGCCGGTGGACCAGGTCGCCGCGACCGGCGAGGTCAAGGACGCGGCGGTCTACCGCAACGAGCACATCCCGGTGGGGCGCACCGGCAGTGTGGAGGTGGCGGCGGCCGGGGCGGAACTGCTGCCCGCGGTCGGCGGCGAGGTGCGGGTCGGGCGGTGGCTGACCGAGGCGACCCAGGAGTACCCGGCGGTGGTGCTGGGCGCACAGGCCGCCCGTCGGCTCGACGTCTACACGCCGGGCACCCGGCTCTGGCTCGGCGGCAAGTGGTTCTCCCTGGTCGGTGTCCTGGAGCCGGTGCCGCTCGCACCGGAGCTCGACGGCTCGGCGCTGGTCGGCTGGCAGGCGGCCCGGACGTACCTGGGCTTCGACGGCCATCCGTCGACGGTGTACGTACGGGCCCACGACGACCGGGTGGCCCAGGTGCGGGCGGTGCTCGCGGCGACGGCCAACCCGGAGAAGCCGAACGCCGTGCTGGTCTCCCGGCCGTCCGACGCGCTGGCCGCCCGGGAGGCCACCGAGTCGACACTGACCGGGCTGCTGCTCGGCCTCGGTTCGGTGGCCCTGCTGGTGGGCGGGGTCGGGGTGGGCAACACCATGGTGATCTCGGTCCTGGAACGCCGCCCGGAGATCGGGTTGCGCCGCGCGCTGGGCGCCACGAGCGGGCAGATCCGGGGCCAGTTCGTCTCGGAGTCACTGCTGCTGTCGGCGCTGGGCGGCCTGGGCGGCACGGTGCTGGGCACGGCGATCACCGCGGTCTTCGCGTCCGTACGGGGCTGGCCGACCCAGGTCCCGGTCTGGGCGACGGCGGCGGGCGTCGCCGTCACCCTCCTCATCGGAGCCCTGGCGGGCCTGTACCCGGCGGTCCGAGCGGGCCGCCTGACCCCGACGGAGGCGTTGGCGGGGCCGTGAGCAACGGCCGGCGGCCGGTCCTTCGACGCCCGGCCGCCGGTCCCTCGCCACCGGGTGGCCGGCCGGCCCACTCGACGGCCGGCCGCCATCCCCATACCGCCAGGCGACCGGTCAGCCCCTTCGACGGCCGGCCACCGTCCCCATACCGCCAGGCGACCAGCCGACCCCCTTCACGACCGGCCACCATCCCCATACCGCCAGGCGACCGACCAGCCCCTTCGACAGCCGGCCACCGTCCCCATACCGCCAGGCGACCAGCCGACCCCCTCCACGGCCGGCCGCCGTCCCCATACCGCCGGGTGGCCGCCGGGCCCTTTACACCGGGGGCCGTCGACGACTTCCGGGCGGGCACGGTCGTCCGCCGTCACCGGGAGCGTCGACACCGCCACCGCGCCATCGCGCCCGTCACGCACCAATCTCCGGCTGCAGCACGGCCGTTCATCCACCGCTGTCGACGTCGCCATCCCCGGCGCCCAACCCCCACGGCCTCACTGCGCCCGGCACCCCGCCACCGGCGTCACCGCCCGCGGCAACCGACCGGCACCGGCCGCACCGCGTCCCTCATCCCACCGCCCCCAGCGTCACCGTGAACGTGGTTCCCGTGCCCACCCGGCTCGTCGCCTCGATCGTGCCGTCGTGGTCGGTGACGATCTGGCGGACGATGGCGAGGCCGAGGCCGCTGCCTCCTGTGGTGCGGCCCCGTGCGGGGTCCGCTCGCCAGAAGCGGTCGAAGAGGTGGGGCAGTTGCTCCGCGGGGATGCCCTTGCCCGTGTCCCGTACCCGGAGCAGCGCCGCGTCGCCCCGGCGCTCCACGGAGAGGATCACCGTCCCGCCGGGCGCGGTGGCCCGCAGCGCGTTGCCGACCAGGTTGCCGACCACCTGCCGCAGCCGGTCGGCGTCGGCGTGGACCCGTACCGGATGGGGTGCCTCGGTCCGCAGCGTCACGCCGGCGGCCTCCGCCTGGGCCAGATGGGCGGTGCGGCTGGTCTCCAGCAGGTCACCGAGGTCCACGACGGCCCGGTGGTAGGTGAGCGCTCCCGCCTCGGCCAGCGCCAGGTCCTGGAGGTCGTCGACGATCCGCTGCTGCAGCATCGCCTCCTCGTGCAGGGAGTCCAGCAGTTCGGGCGTCGGTTCGACCACGCCGTCCCGCAGCGCCTCCAGGTAGCCGCGCACATTGGCGAGCGGGGTGCGCAGTTCGTGGGCGATGTCGGCGGTGAGCCGGCGCTGGCGTTCCTCGGCGGCCTGCAGCGAGTGGGCCATGCGGTTGAACGCCCGGCCCAGCTCGGCCATCTCGTCACGCCCGGAGACCGGCACCCGCCGTTCCAGTTCGCCCTCGCCGAGGTCCCGGGCGGCCGAGGTCAGGGCCCGTACCGGCCGCAGCACCGCCCGGCTGAGCAGCAGCGCGCCGAGCACCGCGACCAGGGCGACACCGGAGGCGACCGCCACGGTGGGCGCGGCGGCCAGGCCGGCCGGCGCCTCGCCCCGGAAACCGAGCCCCACCTGAAGGCGCGGCGGGGCGAGGGTGGCGGTCCGTTCGTTGAAGACCCGCTGCAGACAGGCGGTGAGGCGCTGTTCGCCGGAGCAGGAGGAGACGGCGGCGTGGTCCTCTCCCGCGCGGGGGTCGGCCCCGGGGTCGGGCTGGACACACTGGGCCTGGTCCCGGTCGGCGCTGATCCGGGGGATGCCGGTCCGGCCGGTCCGGGCGGTGACCCGCGCGCCGGCCCGGGTGAGGCAGGTGGCGTAGGTGACGGCGGACCGGTAGTCGGCGATCGCGGTCACCGTCCGCTTCACCGAGGCGAGCGGCACGGAGGTCTCCGGCAGCCGCAGCCGGGGCCGGGGGTCGACGAGGACGGGTGGCTGTCCGCCGACCGGGCGCGGGGTGCGGCCGGCCAGGGCGTCGGAGTCGGCGAGCAGGACGTCCGCCTCGGTGCTGACCCGGATCCGCTGACCGGTGTCCGCCGCCAGTTTCCGCACGGTCGGGGCCACGCCGTCCCAGGTGCCGTGCCGGAAGCCGTACGACTGGAGGGCGTCGGTGATACGCGCCACGTCCTGGCGCCCGGCCGTCACCGAGTCCCGTGCCTGACTGGCCGCCTGACGTAACGTCAGCCAGGCGGTGGCTCCCGTGGCGGTCAGGGCGATGAGGGCCAGCAGGGCCAGCACCCGCAGCCGGAAGCTCACCGCGTCCCGCCGTCCGGCGCCGGCGTCCCGGGCGGCCGCGTCGCCAGGCGGTAGCCCCGCCCGTACACGGTCTCGACGTACCGGGTTTCGCGGCCCCGTTCCAGCTTCCTCCGCAGGTTCATCACATGCGCGTCCACGGTGCGCTCCAGCACGTTCTGGTCGAACCCGAAGACCCGGTCGATGATCTGCGCCCGGGTGAAGGCCCGCCCCGGCTCACCCGCGAGCACGGCCAGGATCGCGAACTCCTTGCCCGTGAGCGGCACCGGCCCACCGGCCACCCGCACCTCGAAGCGCGCGGTGTCGATCTCCAGGTCGCCGACCGTGAGCAGGGCAGGCCGTTCGCCCTCGGCGGCCCGCGCCCGGCGCAGCAGCGCCCGCACCCGGGCGGTCAGTTCCCGGGGGCTGTACGGCTTGGTCATGTAGTCGTCGGCCCCGAGATCGAGGCCGAGCAGCAGGTCCTCCTCCGTGCTGCGGGCGGTCAGCAGCAGGATCGGCACCCGGGAGTCCACGCGCAGGATGCGGCAGACGTCGAGCCCGTCGACGTTCGGCATCATCACATCGAGGACGATCAAGTCCGGCCGGGAGGCGCGGGCGCGGTCGATCGCGGAGCGCCCGTCGGCCACGATCTGGACGTCGTGGCCCTCCCGTTCCAGGTAGATACGGATGAGTTGCGCCTGTTTCACGTCGTCCTCGGCCACCAGTATGCGAGCGGGCAACGCGACTCCTTCGCCTGGGATTCCACACCGTACCGGATTGCACCCGCGCTGATCAGAGGCGGAAACGGAGCATTCTCATCCACCGCCGGCCGGAAATGGGAATTCCGGAATCCGTGGATCCATGGGCCGGCGGCCGAACGTTTCGAGCCGAACGGCCACCCCGCCCAGGGTTGTACGCATGTCACACAACAGCACAGGAATGGCCTATTCCCCCATCATTCCTTTTCGGTCGCACATCGAACAGAAACGGACATCCCTTATCGGAAGCATTTCTTCAGTCCGCCCGGCACCGAATCGTACTAGTGCCACTCGGGACCCGGACGATCCCGGGTGACGCGAAAGGAAAAGCAACAACGGCAAGAACAACGACGATGGGGGTTCAATGAAGCGTCGATTCGCAGTCGTTCTGCCCACGCTCGTGGCGGTGGCCGCGAGCCTGCCGATCGCCCTGGCGACCACGCCGGCCTCGGCGGCCGCGTCCTGCGGCAAGACCGTGGCGGACAAGGACGGAAGCGCCTGGAACAAGACGGCGGACGGAGCCAACGAGCGCAGCGGCTCCAGCACCAGCTGTGCGATCAACGGGATCGCCTACTCCACCCAGCGGCTGGACTACCACTGCTACACCGTCGCGGGCGACTACACCTGGACGTACGTCCGCAACGACAGCACGGGGGTGTACGGCTGGATCCGCGACGATCTGCTGAGCGACTACGGCAGCTCGGTGTACTGCGGATTCTGACAGCGCGAAACGGAATCCGCACAGGAATCCGAGCACGGCAGAAAAAAGGGCGGCCCCCCTGTGGGGGCCGCCCCTCTCGGCCGTCGTGGAAACGGCGCGCGAATTACTTCGGCTGCGGCTTCCGGACGGAAAGGTGCAGCTCGCGCAGGCGCGACTCGTCCAGCTCGGTCGGCGCGCCCATCATCAGGTCCTGGGCGTTGCCGTTGAGCGGGAAGGAGATCGTCTCGCGAATGTTGGGCTCGTCCGCGAGGAGCATGACGATCCGGTCCACGCCGGGCGCGATTCCGCCGTGCGGCGGGGCGCCGAAGCGGAAGGCACGGAGCATGCCCGCGAACTTCTCCTCGACCGTCTCGCGGTCGTAACCCGCGATCTCGAAGGCCTTGAGCATGATCTCCGGCTCGTGGTTCCGGATGGCGCCGGAGGACAGCTCGACACCGTTGCAGACGATGTCGTACTGCCAGCCGAGGATGTCCAGCGGGTCCTGGGTCTGCAGGGCCTCCAGACCGCCCTGCGGCATCGAGAACGGGTTGTGCGAGAAGTCGATCGCGCCGGTGTCCTCGTCCTTCTCGTACATCGGGAAGTCGACGATCCAGCAGAAGCGGAAGACGTTCTCCTCGAAGTGCCCGGCGCGCCTGGCGGCCTCGACCCGCACCGCGCCCATGATCTTCGAGACCTCGTCGAACTCGCCGGCGCCGAAGAAGATGGCGTGGCCGGGCGCCAGCGACAGGCGCTTGGTCAGCTCGGCGACGTTCTCCTCGGTCAGGAACTTGGCGATCGGGCCGGACAGCGTCCCCTCCTCGCCGACGCGCACCCACGCCAGGCCCTTCGCGCCCAGCGAGACGGCGAAGTCACCGAGCTGGTCGAAGAACTTGCGCGGCTGGTCCTGGACCGCCGGCACCGGCAGCGCACGCACGTGCTTGCCGGCGAACGCCTTGAACTCCGAACCCTCGAACACGTCGGTGATGTCGACGAGCTCCAGCTTGGCGCGCAGGTCCGGCTTGTCCGAGCCGTACTTCAGCATCGCCTCGCGGAACGGGATGCGCGGGAAGGGGGAGGTGACGTGGCGGCCGCCGCCGAACTCCTCGAACAGCTCCGTCATGAGCTTCTCGATCGGCTGGAAGACGTCCTCCTGCTCGACGAAGCTCATCTCGACGTCGAGCTGGTAGAACTCGCCCGGCGAGCGGTCGGCGCGGGCGTCCTCGTCGCGGAAGCAGGGGGCGATCTGGAAGTAGCGGTCGAAGCCGGAGATCATCAGCAGCTGCTTGAACTGCTGCGGGGCCTGCGGCAGCGCGTAGAACTTGCCGGGGTGCACCCGGGAGGGCACGACGTAGTCGCGGGCGCCCTCGGGGGAGGTGGCGGACAGGATCGGCGTCGCCATCTCGTTGAAGTTCATCGCCGCCATCTTGTGCCGGATCGCGGAGATCACGGCCGTGCGCAGCATGATGTTGCGGTGCATGCGCTCGCGGCGCAGGTCCAGGAAGCGGTACTCCAGGCGCCGCTCCTCGTTGACCCCGTCCTCGGCGTTGATGGTGAAGGGCAGCGGGGCGGCCGCGCCGAGCAGCTCGACCTCGGAGACCTCGACCTCGATCTCACCGGTGGGCAGGTCGGCGTTCACGTTCTCGGTTCCACGTGAAACAACGCGGCCGTCGACGCGGACCGTGGACTCCTTGGAGAGCTTGTCCAGGGCCTCGTACGAGGGCGTGCCGGGACGGGCCACGAGCTGCGTGATGCCGTAGTGGTCGCGCAGATCGATGAAGAGGATGCCGCCCAGGTCGCGCCTATTGTGCAGCCAGCCACTCAGCCGGACGTCGGTGCCGACGTCAGAGGCGCGGAGCTGGCCGCAGGTGTGGGACCTGTACCGATGCATCGTCGTTCATCGTCCTTCGTGGTGGGGTGATGAGCGCCGGGACTGCCGCCCCGACGGGAGTCGGGCACGGGGCCCGGACCCGTCAAGGGTACCGGGCACGCCAAGATCGGCTCCCCACCATTTACGGCGTCCGCCAAGGGTGGCAGTTATCGATCGCATCTCCTTAAATGGGGGCAATGCGTACAGGCGAGCCCCTACCTTCCGTCGGTGACGTCCTCACCGCCCTCGCGACCGGGCTGTGGTACTGGGACACCGCCGCCGGCCTGGTCACCGTGGACGCGGAGGCGGCGCGGCTGCTCGGGCTGCCCCCGGAGCCGGTCACCCTCACCGAGAACCAGACCCGGGCACGGCTGCACCCCGAGGACTGGAACGAGATCACCGGGGTGGTGCCGCTGGCGGTCGACGAGGGCACGCTCGCCGAGGTGCGGATCCGGATCATGGACGAGGACGGCCAGGTCGTACGGATCGTACGCAGCCGTTCCAAGCCGTCCTTCGATCCGGACCGGCGGGCGTACGAGCTGATCGGCACGCTCCAGGAGGTCACCGAGCCCACC
Organism: Streptomyces sp. NPDC058145; assembly: GCF_042884245.1. Lineage (NCBI taxonomy): Bacteria > Bacillati > Actinomycetota > Actinomycetes > Kitasatosporales > Streptomycetaceae > Streptomyces > Streptomyces sp. NPDC058145. The sequence goes on from NZ_JBHVUH010000004.1 coordinate 168,613, forward strand.
CCGGGCACCGCGGCGGCCCGCAACGCGGTCACCGGCGACTGGCGTCGCTCGCGGGAGGCGTTCCTGCTGGACGCCGGCCGGGCGCTGGCGGAGGCGCGTTCCACGGCGGAGGTGCTGCGGGTCGCGGCCGGGCTGTCCATGCCCGGCTTCTCCCCGGACGGGCTCGCGGTGTTCGGTGTGGAGGGCGACCGGCTGACGTTGATCGGCCACCACGGGCAGCGGCCCGGTGAGGACGGCCCCTTCCTCCACATGCAGCTCAGCACGGACTACCCGGCCGCCGAGGTGGTCCGCACCGGCCGGGCCGTCTATCTCTCCTCCCCCGAGCAGTACCGGACGCGCTACCCCGTCACCTGGCCGCTCGCCCAGCCCTTCGAGCGCCGCTCCTGGGCCTTCCTGCCGCTGACGGCGGCCGGACGCACCATGGGCGCCTGGATGGCGGCCTTCGCCTACCCGGTTGCCTTCACCCCGGACGAGCGCGCGGTCCTGACGACGGTCGCCCGGATGCTCGCCCAGGCCCTGAACCGGGCCGGCGCCGCCGACACCCAGCGGGAACTGACCGAGGGCCTGCAGCGCTCCATGCTGCCGTCGCTCGGCCCGGAGATCCCCGGGATGACGGTGGCCGCCCGCTACATCCCCACCGGGGGCGGGCTGCAGGTCGGCGGCGACTGGTACGACATGATCCCGCTGCCTGGGGGCACCTCCCTGACGAAGTCCGGGGGAGGCAGGTTCGCGCTGGCCATCGGCGACGTCCAGGGCCATGACGTGCGCGCGGCGGGCCTGATGGGACAGCTGCGGATCGCGCTGCGCGCCTACGCCTCCGAGGGCCACCGCCCGGACGCCGTGCTCTCGCGCGCCGCCCGCTTCCTGCACGGCATCACGCACGACGAGCACATGACCGATGTGCGCTTCGCGACCTGCCTCTACGTCGAGGCCGATCCGGCGACCGGCATGCTGGAGATCGCCCGCGCCGGGCATCCGGACCCGGCGATCCGGATGGCCGACGGCACGGTGATGATGCGGCCGACGGCGGGCGGGGTGCCGCTGGGCGTCGACCCGGACGCCGACTACCCGACCACCCGGTTCACGCTGGAGCCCGGCGAGACCCTGATGCTGTGCACCGACGGCCTGATCGAGACCGGCGGCCACGACATGGAGAGCGGCTGGCGGCGCATACGCACGATCCTCGAGGACCACACGGGCGATCTGGAGTCGATGGCCGACGCGTTGGTGCAGGGCGTGCACAGACCGTCCTCGCACCACACCACCGGCCCGCTCGCCGACCGCCGCGAGGACGACATCGCGCTGCTGCTGCTGTGCCGGCAGGGCGCGGGCTGCGGCCGCGACGACACCCTGACCCTGCGGCCCCGGCTGCGGCGCACCCTGCTGCCGGTGGCGCAGGACGAGCCCGAGCGGATCGCCGAGGCCCGCCAGCACCTGCGCGAGCTGCTGCACGACTGGGTGTCGGCCGAGCAGGTGGACTCCGCGGTGCTGTTGGTCTCCGAGATGGTCACCAACGTCCTCGTGCACACCGACGCGGACGCGCTGCTGCTCGCCGAGGTCGCCGGGGAGCCGGGCGGGCGCCGGCTGCGGGTGGAGGTCACGGACTCCGGCGACGACCTTCCGCACCGGCGCCGGCCCGGGGAGCTGGCCTCCTCCGGCCGCGGTCTGATGCTGATCGAGCTGCTCGCGGACCTGTGGGGCGTGAACCCGCGCGGCAAGGGCAAGAGCATCTGGTTCGAGCTCTACGAGTCCGACGGCCCGGCCGCCGGGTGACGCGCGCGAAGCTCCTGCACGACCCCGAAGGCGGCCGCGGTCAGCGGCACCGAGAACAGCATCCCGAGGATGCCCGCCAAGGACGCCCCGGCGGTGATCGCCAGCAGCACCATCGCGGGGTGCATCTGCACGGTCCGGCTCTGGATGGCCGGCTGGAGCACGTGCCCCTCCAGCACCTGCACCGCGAGCACCACCCCCAGCGCCCACAGCGCGATGACGAGACCGCGGTCGGCGAGGGCGACCAGCACGGCCACCGCGCCCGAGATGAAGGCGCCCAGGTAGGGGATGTAGGCGCCGACGAAGACGAGCGCGCCGAGCCCGATCGCGCCGGGCACCCGCAGGATCAGCAGGCCGACGGTGATGCAGACGGCGTCGATGAGCGCGATGAGCGTGGTGCCGCGCATGAACCCCTGCACCGCCTCGAAGGCGCGCCGCGCCATCGCCTCCAGGGCGTCGCCCCGGGCTCCCGGGGCGACGGACCTGAGGGCCCCGGCCGCCCGGTGGGAGTCGCGCAGGAAGAAGAAGACGAGCAGCAGCGCGAGCAGGACCATGGCCAGGTACTCGCCCACCACGCCGACCCCGCTGATGACGTTGGAGGCCGCGGTCCCGCCGAACTTGCCCAGCAGTTGCTTGGCGTTGGCGGCCAGGTCGTCGAGCCCGGTGCCGGCGGCCCCGAAGTGCCTCGTCAGGGCTCTGACGGCCTGCCGTACCGAGGCGATGATCTGGTCACCGGTGTCGACGAGCGCGGCGACCACGATGTACACGGCACCGCCGACGACGGCCACCACGGCGACGCAGGTCAGCCCGGCGGCGAGCGACCGCTGCACCTTGGCCTTCACCAGCCGCCGGTACAGCGGCCCGAGCAGCGCCGCGCCGAGCAGCGCGAGCAGGACCGGCACGACGGCGGTACGCAGCGCCGCGAGCAGCCGGATCGCGACCCACCCGACCCCGGCGACCAGCAGCACGACGGCACACCAGGCGGCGAGACGGCGCACGGACTCGGGCAACAGCGACACACCCCCAGCGGATCACGCCCCCGACCCGTCTGTCCTGCCGCAGGGGCCCGGCCGGGTGAGGGTTCCGGCCCCGCACACGCCCGTCGCCCGGACCGCTGGACGGGGCGGGCCGGGCGACGGGGGTGGGACGGGTCAGGCCTGGGGGCCGTTCGGGGTCATGCCGTGGACGGCCGGGACCGTGCCGAGGCGGCCCTTCTGGAAGTCCTCGAAGGCCTGCATCAGCTCTTCCTTGGTGTTCATGACGAACGGACCGTAGTGCGCCATGGGCTCACGGATGGGCTGTCCGCCGAGGAGGACGACCTCCAGGTCCGGGGTGTGCGAGTCCTGCCGCTCGTCCGCGCGGACCGTCAGGGAACCGCCCGCGCCGAAGACGGCGGTCTGGCCCAGGTGGACCGGACGGCGCTCGGCACCGACGCTGCCGCGGCCCGCCATGACGTAGGCGAGGCCGTTGAAGTCCTCGCGCCAGGGCAGGGTGATCTCGGCGCCCGGGGCGAGGGTCGCGTGGACCATCGTGATCGGCGTGTGCGTGATGCCGGGGCCCGCGTGGCCGTCCAGCTCGCCGGCGATGACGCGCAGCAGCGCGCCGCCGTCCGGGCTCGTCAGCAGCTGGACGCTGCCGCCGCGGATGTCCTGGTAGCGCGGCGCCATCATCTTGTCCTTGGCCGGAAGGTTCACCCACAGCTGCAGGCCGTGGAAGAGACCGCCGGACATGACCAGCTGCTCCGGCGGGGCCTCGATGTGCAGCAGGCCCGAGCCCGCGGTCATCCACTGGGTGTCGCCGTTGGTGATGGTGCCGCCACCGCCGTTGGAGTCCTGGTGGTCGAAGATCCCGTCGATGATGTAGGTGACGGTCTCGAAGCCGCGGTGCGGATGCCAGGGGGTGCCCTTGGGCTCGCCCGGCGCGTACTCCACCTCACCCATCTGGTCCATCATGATGAACGGGTCGAGGTGCCGGTAGTTGATCCCGGCGAACGCCCGGCGCACCGGGAAGCCCTCACCCTCGAAACCGCCCGGGGCGGTCGTGACGGCGAGCACGGGCCGTGCCACCGCGTCGGTGGGAGCGGTCACGCGGGGCAGGGTCAGCGGGTTCTCGACGGTCACTGCAGGCATGGTCGGTACCTCCTTGTACGCTCAGTTTAGTTGAGCGTTGAACTTTCTACCACCCCACAACAGAACGAGCCCGGAGGGCATTCCCTCCGGGCTCGCAGCGGGGTGCGGGTCAGCCGCCGTACATGCGGCGCATGGCGAAGTCGACCATCTGCTCGACCGCCTTGGCGTCGAACACCATCCGGTGCTCACCCTCCATGTCCAGGACGAATCCGTAGCCGCTCGGCAGCAGGTCGATCACCTCGGAGCCGGTGATCACGAAGTACTTGGACTCCTTGCCCGCGTACCGGCGCAGCTCCTTGAGCGAGGTGAACATCGGGATCACCGGCTGCTGGGTGTTGTGCAGGGCGAGGAAGCCCGGGGTGTCGCCGCGCGGGCAGTACACCTTCGACGTGGCGAAGATCTGCTGGAAGTCCTCGGCGGGCATCTGTCCGGTGGTGAAGGCGCGCACCGCGTCCGCGAGCGAGGGTGGGGACGGCTCCGGATAGAGCGGCGGCTGCTGGCCGTACCCGCCGACACCGCCCTGCTGCGGGGGGACGTAACTCTGCTGAGCGGCGCCACCGTCCATGGGCTGGCCGTATCCGTACATGCGCAGAAGAGTACTCAGTCACAGATGACGGAATCGGGCTTGCGTCTTATTACCGACGGGTAGCATCATCATAGCTACTTGTTGGTACGTGAACCAGATGCGAGGAGTCAGTGCCTCGCCGAGTCCGATACGGAGCCGTCACCATGGGGCACTACAAGCCGAACCTCCGCGACATCGAGTTCAACCTCTTCGAGGTGCTCGGGCGCGACAAGCTGTACGGCACCGGCCCGTTCGGCGAGATGGACACGGACACCGCCAAGAGCGTCCTCGAGGAGCTGACGCGCCTCGCGGAGAACGAGCTGGCCGAGTCCTTCACGGACGCGGACCGCAACCCGCCGGTCTTCGACCCGGAGACGAACACCGCGCCCGTCCCGGCGTCCTTCAAGAAGAGCTACAAGGCCTTCATGGAGTCCGAGTACTGGCGTCTGGGCCTGCCGGAGGAGATCGGCGGCACGACGGCTCCGCCGTCCCTGATCTGGGCCTACGCCGAGCTCGTCCTCGGCTCGAACCCGGCCGTGTGGATGTACTCCTCCGGCCCGGCGTTCGCCGGCATCCTCTTCGACGAGGGCAACGAGGTCCAGAAGAAGATCGCGCAGATCGCCGTGGAGCGGACCTGGGGCTCCACCATGGTGCTCACCGAGCCCGACGCGGGCTCCGACGTCGGCGCCGGCCGCACCAAGGCGATCCAGCAGGAGGACGGCTCCTGGCACATCGAGGGCGTGAAGCGCTTCATCACCTCGGGTGAGCACGACATGGAGGAGAACATCCTCCACTACGTGCTCGCGCGTCCCGAGGGTGCCGGCCCCGGCACCAAGGGCCTGTCCCTCTTCCTCGTCCCGAAGTACCTCTTCGACTTCGAGACCGGCGAGCTGGGCGAGCGCAACGGCGTCTACGCCACCAACGTCGAGCACAAGATGGGTCTGAAGGCCTCCAACACCTGCGAGATGACCTTCGGCGACCGGCACCCCGCCAAGGGCTGGCTGATCGGTGACAAGCACGACGGCATCCGCCAGATGTTCCGCATCATCGAGTTCGCCCGCATGATGGTCGGCACGAAGGCGATCTCCACCCTCTCCACGGGCTACCTCAACGCCCTGGAGTACGCCAAGGAGCGCGTCCAGGGCCCGGACCTGGCGAACTTCATGGACAAGACCGCGCCCAAGGTCACCATCACCCACCACCCCGACGTACGCCGCTCGCTGATGACGCAGAAGGCGTACGCCGAGGGCATGCGCGCCCTCGTCCTCTACACGGCCTCGATCCAGGACGCCATCGCGGTCAAGGAGGCGAACGGCGAGGACGCCAAGACCGAGCACGCGCTCAACGACCTGCTCCTGCCCATCGTCAAGGGCTACGGCTCCGAGAAGGGCTACGAGCAGCTCGCCCAGTCGCTGCAGACCTTCGGCGGCTCCGGCTTCCTGCAGGAGTACCCGATCGAGCAGTACATCCGCGACGCCAAGATCGACACCCTGTACGAGGGCACGACCGCCATCCAGGGCCAGGACTTCTTCTTCCGGAAGATCGTCCGAAACCAGGGCGCCGCGCTGAACTCGCTCGCCGAGGACATCAAGAAGTTCCTGGCGCTCGGCACCGGCGGCGAGGAGCTGGCGGGCGCCCGCGAGCACCTCGCGAAGGCGGCGGTCGAGCTGGAGGCCATCGTCGGTCTGATGCTGACCGACCTCGCGGCCACCGAGCAGGACGTCAAGAACATCTACAAGGTGGGCCTGAACACCAGCCGCCTGCTGCTCGCCTCCGGGGACGTCGTGGTCGGCTACCTGCTGCTGAAGGGCGCCGCCATCGCCGCCGAGAAGCTGCAGACGGCCTCCGCCAAGGACAAGGCGTTCTACACCGGCAAGATCGCGGCGGCGAAGTTCTTCGCGGCCAACGTCCTGCCGGGCGTCACCCTGTCCCGCAAGATCTCGGAGAACGTGGAGCTCGACCTGATGGAGCTGGACGAGGCCGCCTTCTAGGACGGCCCCGGTCCGGCCGCGCGCCGGACGACCGGTTCCGCATCCACTGCTCGCAGACGTGGGCCCGCTCCCGTACCGGGGGCGGGCCCACGCACGTCGTTAAGGTAAGCCCATGAGCGCACCAGCCCGCTTCGACCGCGGCCACACCGACGACCTGATGTCCTTCCTGGCGGCGAGCCCGTCGCCGTACCACGCCGTGGCGAACACCGCCGAGCGGCTGGAGAAGGCGGGCTTCCGGCAGGTCGCCGAGACGGACGCCTGGGACGGAACGAGCGGCGGCAAGTACGTGCTGCGCGGTGGGGCGATCGTCGCCTGGTACGTCCCCGAGGGCGCCGCACCGCACACCCCCTTCCGCATCATCGGCGCGCACACCGACTCGCCGAACCTGCGGGTCAAGCCGCTGCCCGACACCGGCGCCCACGGCTGGCGGCAGGTCGCGGTGGAGATCTACGGCGGCCCGCTGCTGAACTCCTGGCTCGACCGCGACCTGGGCCTGGCCGGCCGGCTCACCCTGCGCGACGGCAGCACGGTCCTCGTCGACGTGAACCGCCCGCTGCTGCGCGTGCCGCAGCTCGCCATCCACCTGGACCGCGCGGTCAACAGCGAGGGCCTCAAGCTCGACAAGCAGCGTCATCTGCAGCCCGTGTGGGGACTCGGCGACGACCTGCGCGACGGCGACCTGATCGCGTTCCTGGAGGAAGAGACCGACCTGGCGGCGGGCTCGGTGGCCGGCTGGGACCTCATGGTGCACCCGGTGGAGGCGCCGGCCTACCTCGGCCGGAACCGCGAACTGGTCGCCGGCCCCCGGATGGACAACCTGCTGTCCGTGCACGCCGGCGCGGCCGCCCTGTCCGCCGCCGCGTCCTCCGGCGCCGCGCTCGGCCACATCCCCGTGCTGGCGGCCTTCGACCACGAGGAGAACGGCTCCCAGTCGGACACCGGCGCGGACGGCCCGCTGCTCGGCTCGGTCCTGGAGCGCTCGGTGTTCGCCCGCGGCGGCTCGTACGAGGACCGGGCCCGCGCCTTCGCCGGCACCGTCTGCCTGTCCTCCGACACCGGCCACGCCGTCCACCCCAACTACGCCGAGCGGCACGACCCGACGCACCACCCGCGGGTCAACGGCGGGCCGATCCTGAAGGTCAACGTCAACAACCGCTACGCCACGGACGGTTCGGGCCGCGCGGTGTTCACCGCCGCCTGCGAGCGGGCGAGCGTCCCGTTCCAGAGCTTCGTGTCCAACAACTCCATGCCGTGCGGCACCACCATCGGCCCGATCACCGCGGCCCGGCACGGCATCCGGACCGTCGACATCGGCGTGGCGATCCTGTCGATGCACAGCGCGCGTGAACTGTGCGGCGCCGACGACCCGTTCCTGCTGGCGAACGCGCTGGTGGCGTTCCTGGAGGACTGAGTCCGGCCGCCCCGGCACGGTCGTTGAACACCCGTCACGAGCCGTCCCACACATGTTCGGGATGGCTCCGGGTACCCGGACGGCACCGGAGATTCCGGAACCGGAAGGGGAGGCGACGACAATGGGCCTCGGCGGTTGCATCATCCTCATCGCCCTGGGTGCCATCCTGACGTTCGCGACGGACTGGCACATGCAGGGAGTCAACCTCGACCTCGTCGGGATCATCTTCATGGCCGTCGGGCTCATCGGCATCGCCACGTTCAGCGGCATCGCACGGCGCCGTCGGGTCGTGGTGCCGCCGACGCCGGTGGTCGAGGAGGAACCCCACCACCACCATCACGCCCGCGACGGCTACACCGACGGCTACGGCGTGTGAAGGTTCCCCTGCTCAGGGGCGGCTTTGTGACGACTGCCCGGTGCCGGGGAACGGTTAGCGCATGAGATTCCTCGTACGCGACCGGCTCCTCGGCATCGGTGACGACTACTGGATCGAGGACGAGCACGGCCAGAAGGTGTTCCTCGTCGACGGCAAGGCCATGCGGCTGCGGGACACCTTCGAGCTGAAGGACACCCAGGGACGCGTCCTCATCGACATCCACCAGAAGATGTTCGCCCTGCGCGACACCATGGTGATCGAACGGGACGGCGAAGGCCTGGCCACGATCCGCCGCAAACGGCTGTCCCTGCTGCGCAACCACTACCGGGTGTCCCTGGCCGACGGCACCGAGCTGGACGTCAGCGGCAAGATCCTCGACCGTGAGTTCGCCGTCGAGTACGACGACGAACTCCTCGCCGTGATCTCCCGGCGCCGGCTGCACGTCCGGGAGACGTACGGCGTCGACGTCGTACGGGAGGACGCGGACCCGGCGCTGCTGATCGCGGTGGCGGTGTGCGTGATCCACCTGGCTGAGAAGGAGCGCGAGGACTGAGGCGGGGCCACGGCCGGGTGGGGACCCCGGCCGTGGCCCCATTTCCAACGGCTCGACGGCCCAGGTGGCGCACCCGCCTCCTGATTCAGCCGCCCGCTGGCGCACCGGTTCAGTGGCGTGGCGGTTCCAGCCCCATTACGCGGTCCTTGAGGGCCGGGAACTGCTCGCGGGTCGCCCCCACCTTGCCGGGGTCGAACTCCACCGTGAGGACCTCCTCGCCGGCGCCCGCCTCGGCGAGCACCTCGCCCCACGGATCGACCACGATCGAGTGACCCGCCTGCGGAACTCCGGCGTGCGTCCCGGCCGTTCCACAGGCGAGCACGAACGCCTGGTTCTCCACCGCCCGCGCCTGCGCCAGCAGCGTCCAGTGCGCACGCCGCCGCTCGGGCCAGCCGGCCGGGATCACCAGCGTCTCGGCGCCCGCGTCGACCAGGGAGCGGAACAGTTCGGGGAAACGGAGGTCGTAGCAGGTGGCGACGCCGAGGGTGGTACCGGGCAGACGGACCGTCACCACGTCCCGTCCCGCGCTCATCAGCACGGCCTCGCCCTTGTCGAAGCCGAAGCGGTGGATCTTGCGATAGGCCGCGGCCAGCTCACCGGAGGGGGAGAAGACGAGAGAGGTGTTGTAGAGGGGGCCGTCCGGATCGCGTTCCGGGATCGAGCCGGCGTGCAGCCACACGCCCGCGTCGCCCGCCGCCTTGGCCATCACCTCGTACGTCGGTCCCTCCAGCGGCTCGGCCTCCGCGCCGAACTCCTCGTAGGCGAAGGCGCCGGTGGTCCACAGCTCCGGCAGGACCACGAGGTCGGAACCGGCCTGCTCCCGGATCAGAGCGGCCGTCCGCCGCCGTCGGGAGGCCACTGATTCGCCCTCGTCCACGGCGATCTGGATCAGCGAGGCGCGCACACTACCACCGTCCTGGCATTCGAGTCGTCCATACAGGCCTACGATCGTCACACGAAAGCACTGCCGGGGTGCCTCGGAGCAGCGTAACTTGGGGGTCCCCCGCTCGAGCGAAGTCGAGAGCCGGGGGAGTGCCACGACACCCGCCGAGTGCAGCCACCGTCCGCCGGCAACGCCGCCACAACCTGCCCGTGTACCGACCGCCGAGGGGTCCCGTTCCGTGAGTCTGCATCCCACCCTCCAGCCCTACGCCGACGCCTGGACCCACTCCATCGAAGCGATATCCGAGCTGGTGCAGCCGCTCCCGGAGGCCGAGTGGAACCGGCGGACCCCGTGCCCGGGCTGGTCCGTCCGCGACGTGGTCTCGCACGTCATCGGCCTGGACTGCGAGATGCTCGGCGACCCGCGGCCCATCCACACCCTGCCCCGCGACCTCTTCCACGTCACCAACGAGCACCAGCGCTACATGGAGATGCAGGTCGACGTCCGCCGTCACCACACGGCGCCGGAGATGACGGCGGAGCTGGAGTACACCGTCATCCGCAGGAACCGCCAGCTGCGCAACGAGTCCCGCGACCCCGGCACCAAGGTGCGCGGCCCGATGGGCACCGAGGTCACCCTCGAGCGGGCGATGCGTACCAGGGCGTTCGACGTGTGGGTGCACGAGCAGGACCTGCGCGCGGCCCTCGCCCGCCCCGGCAACCTCGACTCGCCGGGCGCCCACATCGCCCGCGACATGCTGCTGGAGGCGCTGCCCAGGGTCGTCGCGAAGGACGCGAGCGCGCCGCGCAGTTCCGCGATCGTCTTCGACGTGCACGGGCCCGTCGAGTTCCTGCGCACGATCCGGGTCGACATCCAGGGCCGCGGCACGCTGGAGACCGCGCCCGCCCTCGGCCCGGCGGCCACCCTCACCCTCGACTGGGAGACCTACGTCCGCCTGTCCTGCGGCCGGGTGACCCCGGAGGCGGTGGCGGACCGGGTGAAGACGGAGGGCGACCCCGAGCTGACGGCGGCCATACTGCGGAACCTCAAGGTGACGCCGTAGCGGAACGCGGGCTGCTCGCGGAGCGGAGGGCTGCTCGCTGAACGCGAGGGGCACCGCACGGGGGAGCTCGCTGAACGCGGAACGCATGCGGCTCGCGGAGCCGGGGCGTACGGCGGCATCGGGGGCGCGATATTCCGGTGACCGGCGCCGCCCGACTCACTAACGTGCCCCGCATGACCGACCACGACGGCCCGCCCCGGCTCACCCGCCTCACCTTCCACGGACCCCTCTCCGACGCCCGGGCGACGGCGATGGTCCACCGGCTGGCCGCCACGCGGCCCCGGACCGTCCTGGACATCGGCTGCGGCTGGGGCGAGCTGCTGCTCCGCCTGCTGGAGGCCGTACCCGGGGCGCAGGGGGTCGGCGTCGACGTCGACGGCGAGGACCTGGCCCGCGGGCGGCGGAACGCCGGGGCTCGCGGGCTCACGGACCGCGTGGAGTTCGCCGAGGAGTCCGCGCTGGGCACGGGACGCGGACCCGCCGATCTGGTGCTGTGCCTGGGCGCGAGCCAGGCGCTGAGCACGGCCGCCTCCCCGACCGCCGAGGCGCTGCGCGAGCTGCGGCGGCTGGTGGCCGAGGACGGGCGGGTGGTGCTCGGCGAGGGCTTCTGGGAGCGCCCTCCGGCCCCGCACGAGCTGGCTCGGATGTGGCCGGAGGCGTCCGCCGGCGATCACTGCGACCTGGGCACCCTGCTCGACCTCGCCGTCGAGGCCGGCTTCCGGCCCGAGTGGACGCAGACCGCGAGCCGGGAGGAGTGGGAGGAGTTCGAGTCCGCGTACCGGGCGGACACCGAGGTGTGGCTCGCCGGGCACCCGGAACACCCCTCCGCCGCCGCGGTCCGCGACCGCCTCGACCGGCACCGGGCACAGTGGATGGCCTACCGGGGCGTACTCGGCCTCGCCTACCTCACACTGATACCCGTGGCCCGCTGACGCGCTTCCGGGAGTCGTCCACGGGCCCACGCCGGACGCGCCCGGCGGGCCGCACCGGGCGCTCGCCGGACACACGGTTCACGCGGGCACGTGGACCGTTTCCACCCGGCTCGCCACCAGGCGCTCACGCTCCCGGCGGGCGGCCCGGCCGCGCAGGCGGAGGATCTGGCTGACGCCGAGGGCCTGCAGGACGAACACCGCGGAGAAGGCCACCGTGTAGTCGTCGCCGGTCGCGTCCAGGAGCACACCGACCGCGAACAGCGTCGTCATCGAGGCGATGAAGCCGCCCATGTTGGTGATGCCGGAGGCGGTGCCCTGTCGCTCCGGCGGGTTGGCGGGGCGGGCGAAGTCGAAGCCGAGCATCGAGGCGGGGCCACAGGCACCGAGCACCGCGCACAGCACCGCCAGCAGCCACATCGGCGCGTGCTCGGCCGGGTAGGCGAGCGTCACCGCCCACACCAGCGCGGTCGCGGCCACCGTGCCCAGCGCCAGCGGCAGCCGGGCCGCGTGGTGCCGGGCCACGATCTGGCCGTAGACCAGGCCGATCACCATGTTGGACAGCACGACCAGGGTGAGCAGCTCGCCGGCCGTGGCGCGGCTGAGGCCCTGCGCCTGGACCAGGAACGGCAGGCCCCACAGCAGCAGGAAGACCATCGCCGGGAACTGGGTGGTGAAGTGCACCCACATGCCCAGCCGGGTGCCGGGCTCCCGCCAGGCCGCCGCGATCTGCCGGCGGACGTAGACCGCGCCCTGGTGGGCGGACGGTGCGGGCTCGTGCCCCTCGGGGTGGTCCTTCAGGAACACCAGCGTCAGGACGAGCACGACCACACCGGCCAGCGCGCTGCCCGCGAACGCGGCGGTCCAGCCGATGCCGTGCAGCAGCCTGGCGATGAGCAGGGTGGAGACCAGGTTGCCGGCCATGCCCACCAGGCCGGCGAGCTGCGCGACCAGCGGTCCGCGCCGGGCGGGGAACCAGCGGGTGCCGAGGCGCAGCACGCTGATGAAGGTCAGCGCGTCACCGCAGCCGAGCAGCGCACGCGAGGCCAGCGCCATGCCGTAGGAGGGCGAGAAGGCGAAGCCGAGCTGGCCCAGCGTGAACAGCACAGCGCCAAGGCTCAGCACCTTCTTGGTGCCGAGCCGGTCGACCAGCAGGCCGACGGGTATCTGCATGCCGGCGTAGACCAGCAGCTGGAGGATCGAGAAGGTCGACAGCGCCGAGGCGCCCACGTGGAAGCGGTCGACCGCGTCCAGGCCGGCCACGCCCAGGGAGGTGCGGAAGATGACGGCGACGAAGTAGACCGAGACGCCGATCGACCACACCGCGACGGCGCGACGGCCGCCCGGGGGGTCACCCGGCAGGGTGGCGCTGCTCATCGCACCTCACCCCGCGCGAGGTGCGAGAACCAGCTCACGTGCCGGTGCACGACCCCGACGGCCGCCTCCGCGTCACCGGAGCTCAGGGCCTGGAGGATCTCCTCGTGCTCGGCGAGCGTCTTGGCGATCCGGTCCGGGTGCGAGTGCATGACGGCGACCCCCATCCGCAGCTGGCGGTCGCGCAGCTGGTCGTACAGCCGCGAGAGGATCTCGTTGCCGCCACTGCGCACGATCTCGGCGTGGAAGCACCGGTCGGTCACCGCGGCGGCGGCGAAGTCACCGGCGGCGGCCTGCGTCTTCTGCTTCTCCAGCAGCTCCGCGAGCCGTTCCAGCAGACTTGGCGGCGCGGGGACGGACTTGCGCGCCGCGTGCTCCTCCACCAGCAGCCGGGTCTCGACGACGTCGGCGATCTCCTGCGCCGACACCGGCAGGACCAGCGCGCCCTTCTTCGGGTAGAGCCTGATGAGGCCCTCCGTCTCCAGCCGCAGCAGCGCCTCCCGGACGGGTGTGCGCGAGACGCCCACGGCCTCGGCCAGCTCGCCCTCGGTGAGCAGCGTCCCGCCCTCGTAACGGCGGTCGAGTACGCCCTGTTTGACGTGGGCGTAGACGCGGTCGGCGGCGGGTGGTTGCTTCACGGGCGTGGCCATGCCCACAGGATAGATACAACACGTACGCAAGAAGGGTCGCGTCCACCATGCGGACGTGACGGAAATCGCCCCCAGCGGCCGCACAACCTTCTGTGCTACTTACGTGTCACACTCGTGCGGCCCCACTCGCTCGCCATTTCAACTCGGCCGCATATCAGGGGCATTCCAGACAATCGGGGTATATCGCTTTGATTACCGGCATTAAGGGCACCCGCGTCCGCAGAGCTGCCGCCGTCGCCGTCACGACTGGTGCACTGCTCGCCACCGGCGCCCTCACCGCTGCGCCCGCGCAGGCCCTCACGACGCCCACCATCACCGCCAAGAGCGGGTACGTGATGAACAGCGCGACCGGCACCACCCTTTACAAGAAGTCCGAGAGCACCCACCGGCTCACCGCCTCCACCACAAAGATCATGACCGCGAAGGTCGTGCTCTCGCAGTCGAACCTGAACCTGGACACCAAGGTCACGATCAAGAAGGCGATCAGTGACTACATGGTCCGCAAGGGCTACCCTTCGTCGGCCCACCTGATCGTCGGTGACAAGGTGACCGTCCGTCAGCTGCTGTACGGGATGATGCTGCCGTCCGGCTGCGACGCCGCCATGGCCCTCGCCGACAAGTTCGGCTCTGGTACGACGGTCAACGCGCGCGTGAAGTCGTTCATCTCGAAGATGAACACGACGGCCAAGAACCTCAACATGACGAACACGCACTTCGACTCGTTCGACGGCATCAGCAACGGCACCAACTACTCGTCGGTGAAGGACCTGACGCTGCTCGCCCGCAGTGCGATGAAGAGCTCCACGTTCAAGTCCGTCGTGAAGACCAAGTCGTACACGGCGAAGACGATCGCGAGCTCCGGCGCCACGCGCACGATGGGGACCTGGACCAACACCAACACCCTGCTCGGCTGGAACGGTGTGCTCGGCGTCAAGACCGGCTCCGGCACCGAGGCCAAGTACTGCCTCGTCTTCGCCGCCACGCTGAACGGCAAGTCGATCACGGGCGCCGTGATGACCGCACCCTCGGCAACCGACCGCACGTCGGACGTCAAGAAGCTCGTCAACTACGCCTACGCCAGGATCAGCTGACACTCGCACAGCGGAGAGGGGCCCGTCGCGCACACCCGCGGCGGGCCCCTTTCGCGTGCGGGCCGACGCCGGGACGGACGCCCCTACATGAGCTGGTCGTAGGTCTTGAAGGTGTACGAGGCGTCGTAGGACATCAGGTTCCCGGTGGCCGCCGGGAGGCCCAGGCGTCTGCCGAGGGGGCCTGTCAGCGGTCCGCAGTGTTCGGGCGCGGGCGCCGTGAAGGTGTCGTCGTACGCCGAGAACTCGATCACCGGCGGATCCTGGGAGACCCACTTCGAGGGCCCCGAACGCTTCACCCGGAAATCGACCGGCTCGCTCGCGCCGATGGCGCAACCGCGTGGCAGCAGAGGGCTCAGCAGCCGGAAGCGCAGGCTGAGCCCCCGGTGTAGAAGTCCGACCGCCCGCCGTACTCCGGCCGTATCGCCAGGCCCAGGCCCGGGGCGTGCTCACCCGCCGGGGTGCCGGTCAGGCCGCCCGGCACGGCGGTCGGCACGCTGTGCATCGCGCCCCACACCTGCCCGTTGGTGCCGTCCGGCAGGGGTCCCTCGGCGTGCGTCATGGTGATCGGGGCGAGCGGCAGCGAGACCTCGCCCATGGTCAGCTTCGGTGCGGCCGTGTGCACTTCGCATCTCCAGCGTGCCGGGTCCACGCCCTCGGGAAGCGCCGGGCAGTCACCGAACCCGGTGGCGGACCGGGTGCCGGCGGCGGGTGCGGAGTAGGCGACACCCGATGCCCAGACGCCGGCCACGCCCGCCAGGAGAGCGGCGGCGGCGACGGGGGCGGCAAGGCGGCGGACGAGAGAGAGACCGCGGCGAGCGGCAGTGGTTTCCGACATGCCACCAGCGTGCCGCCCGCGCCCCACCGGCCACATCGGTGACTCCCCCACCTCAACCCGGAGGCGTCCCTGACGCGTCGTCAGGGTAGGTGCTCAGCGGTCGTGACGACCCTGCCCCGTACCCGAAAACCCTTTGTGGCGGCGCAGGCCCGCCACCTACTGTCGGCCCATCGACGTGTAGCTCAGCAGCAGAGCACCGGGCTCTTCACCCGGAGGGCGCGGGGGCGGAACCCGCCATGTCGGCTATGAACGACGACGCTGAGCAGCAGCACCTTGCCCAGGCGAACCCCGGATACGCGGCCGGTCAGCTGGCCGCCGCGTTCCGTACGGCCGCCGTCCACCCGGACCCGGAGACCCGCCGGCGCGGCGCGGAACGCGGCCGCAGGTGGCGTGCCGTGCTGGACGGCATGGCGAACGGCCTGCTGACGATCGGTTCCCGCACGCCCGTCGCCGGCCTCCCCGCCTGGGTCACACCCGAGGTGGTCCGGGGCGGCTTCGCCACCGGCGAGCCGAGCGCGGGCGGCCCGCTGCTCGACCACGAGATCGCCACCGCGCGTCACGCCGGTGTGCCCGAGACCCGGCGGGCGCTGTTCGCGCACTTCCTGTCCGAGGACGGGCTCGCGCATCTCCTCGGCCTTCTCGACAGCGGCCGTTACGAGGTGACCGTTCCCGAGGAGGCCGCGCTGCTCACCGTCGCCTGGCTGGTCCGGGCCGGGGAGCCGGCGGCCGCGCTCGACCTGGTGGAGGAGCTCGCGCCGTTCGCGGACCGGCTCCGTTTCGGCCCGCGGCCGTCCGACCGGCCCGCGCCCCGGCCCGACGCCGTGCACCGCTCCACCGTCGCCGACGCCCGCGCGGCGCTCGCCGCCCGCCGGCCCAGCACAGCGGTGGAGACGCAGCGCGAGGCCCTGGCCGTCTGGCACCCCTTCGGCGACGAACTGCTGCTGCACTGGCTGGAGGTGACCGACGAGCAGGGACACATACGCGTCCCCGGCCCCGCCGACCCGTGGCACGCCCGCTCCACCGCGCTGCTTCGCCGCTACCGCGACCTCGCCCGGCGCCACACGCACTGCACCAAGCATCTGAGGTCCAGGGAGAACCTGGCCATCCTGCGCGGCGCGCTGGAGGACGCCGTCGCCGCACGGAAGCTCGCGCCGCGGCGACTCGGGCTGCTGCGGCACGCCGTCGCCTCCATGGTCCGGCGGCGCGGGCGGCCCGGCTCCGCCGAGCACACCGCCCTGCGCCTGCGGCAGGCCGCCCACGCCGCGCTGCCCTCCCACCACGCGCTGGCCGGCGTCGTACTGGGCCGCCTGTCCGGCCTGCCGCAGGACGGAGGGATCGGCGAGGTGGAGCCCATCGTGGCCCCGGTGACCGAACGGGAGGCGGACGAGACGGGTGTGCCCGCGGGCGCGGTCGTCCCGGCCGCCGTGCGCCGGCCCGTCGAGGCCGCGCTCAGCGCGCCCGTCGACACGCTCGTGGAGCGCGGCGTCGTACCGTCGGCGGAGGTCCTGGCCGAGCTGGTCCCCCAGCTCGTCGCCGCCACCACCGCCGAGGCCTACCGCGACCCGGCCCTGCGGTCGCTCGCCGCCGCCCACTACCGCGCGTTCCGCAACCGGCGCTCCCTGCTGCTGTTCGACCTCCAGCGGCAGGTACGGGTGGAGGAACTGCCGTGGGTGCGGGCCGTCGCCGCCCAGCGGGCCGGCTCCGGGACGGACGAGGCCGCGGCCGGGGCGCTGCGGCAGCTGGGCGGGCTCGCGGTGCGCGCCTTCCCCGGCACGATCCTGCCCAACCCGCTGATCCGGGAGCTGTCCGTGCTGGCCCGCCGGGCCGAGCTGGGCGCGCCCTTCGTGGAGGAGCTGGCGGCCGACATCTTCATGGGCACGTTCACCCCGAAGTTCCTCACCGCCGCACGTGTCGCTGCCGAACTCCTCGGCGGAGGCTCGCTGTACGAGCGGTACTACGCCATCGACTACGCGGCGGTGCGCAACCTCGCCGTCATCGAGGCGGCCGACTCCGCCCGCCGGTCCCAGGGGGCCCGTACGTCTCCCGGGTTCGCCGCGCTGTGCCGGCAGCGGGCGGCGGAGTTCGCACCGGGCACGGGGCGGTCCGGCTCCTGGGTCGCGGGGAACGGCACGGTGATCGAGCAGGCGCAGATCCTCACCACCCACAACCTGGCCACCCTGGTCCACCGGGTCGGCATCGATCCCGGCGCCGGCTGGGACGAGTCGGCTCTGCGCTGCTTCGGCACGGTGTGCCGGCTGACCGGGCGCGTCCACCACAACCCGCGGCCGCTCGGCACCATCAAGGACGTCGCCTACGCCTGGCGGCAGATGGTGTTCCACCTGTCCCTGTGCCCGCCGGACCAGCAGTGGCACACGCTGGACCGCGTCACCGAGGACTGCGCACAGCAGCCCCGGCACATCGCCGGACGGCTCGCCCCCGCCCTCACCGGACTGCGTCAGGTCCTGTCCGGCGGACCGGGGCGCCGGCCGCCGTCTGCTGGGCTGGAGCACGGGCGGCCACTGGTTCCGTGAGGATCCGGCATCCGGTCCGCACCCGCGTTAGTGCTGCGACCGGAGGGGTGCACCGGCTCGGCAACCTTTCCGGCCACAGCACTGGACGGCACCGACTTCGTGCCCGCGGCGGCCGCAGTCGGGGCCGAACGGGAGAGGGGGTGGTCGCGAGACGAAGTCGCGACCACCCCCCTCAGCGCTCGGGAACCACCCGGGCGACAGCCGTCACACCCAGGTCATCAGCCGCTTCGGCTGCTCCAGGATCGCAGCCACGTCCGCCAGCACCTTGGAGCCCAGCTCGCCGTCGACCAGGCGGTGGTCGAAGCTCAGCGCGAGCGTCGTCACCTGGCGCGGCTTCACCTTGCCCTTGTGGACCCACGGCTGGAGCTTGATCGCGCCGACCGCGAGGATCGCGGACTCGCCGGGGTTGAGGATCGGCGTGCCGGTGTCGACGCCGAAGACGCCCACGTTGGTGATGGTGACCGTGCCGCCCTGCATGGCGGCCGGCGAGGTCTTGCCGTCACGTGCCGTGGACACCAGCTCGCCCAGCGACTCCGCGAGCTGCGGCAGCGTCTTGGCGTGGGCGTCCTTGATGTTCGGCACGATCAGACCGCGCGGGGTGGCGGCCGCGATGCCCAGGTTGACGTAGTGCTTGAGCACGATCTCCTGGTTCGCCTCGTCCCAGGACGCGTTGACGTCCGGGTTGCGCCTGATGGCGACCAGCAGCGCCTTGGCGATCAGCAGCAGCGGGTTCACCCGCAGGCCCTGGAACTCCTTGTCCTGCTTGAGTTCCTCGACCAGCTTCATCGTGCGCGTCACGTCCACCGTCACGAACTCCGTGACGTGGGGTGCGGTGAAGGCGGAGCCGACCATCGCCGCCGCCGTCGCCTTGCGGACGCCCTTGACCGGGATCCGGGTCTCGCGTGTGCCGTCGTGGGTCACGGCGGTGGGCGCGGCGACCGGAGCCGGGGCGGCGGGGGTCGCCGTGACCGGCGCGGCGGTCTCGGCGGCCTGCGGCGCCGCGGCCGCGTGGACGTCCTCGCGGGTGATGACGCCGTCCGGGCCGGACGGCGTGATCGTGGCGAGGTCGACACCGAGGTCCTTCGCGAGCTTGCGCACCGGCGGCTTGGCCAGCGGGCGGGTCCGGGCGGGGACCGCCGGGGCGCTGTGGCCGTTCAGCTCGGCCTGGACCGCCTGGGCGGCGGCCGGGACGGTGACCTCCGGGCCCTTGCGCGGACGGCGCTTGGTGGAGGTGGTGGCCACGCCGTAGCCGACCAGGACCGGCTGGCGGCCCGTCGGCTCGGGCTCCGACACCTCCGGGGCCTCCGGTGCGGCGGCGGCCGTCTCCGGCTGCCCGGCGGGGGCCTGCGGTGCCGCACCGCCCGACACGTCCACCGTGATGATGGCCGTGCCCACGTCGACCGTGGTGCCTTCGGGGAAGCGCAGTTCGCGGACCACACCGTCGTAGGGGATGGGGAGTTCGACGGCCGCCTTGGCGGTCTCGACCTCGCACACCACCTGGCCGTCGGTGACCGTGTCACCCGGCTGGACGTACCACTTGAGGATCTCGGCCTCAGTGAGTCCCTCGCCCACGTCGGGCATCTTGAACTCGCGTACGGATGCTTCCGTCATCGTCGTCACGAACCCTCTCCTCAGTACGCCAGGGCACGGTCGACGGCGTCGAGCACCCGGTCCAGACCCGGCAGGTACTCCTCCTCCAAGCGGGCCGGCGGGTACGGGGCGTGGTAGCCGCCGACCCGGAGCACCGGGGCCTCCAGGTGGTAGAAGCACCGCTCGGTGATCCGGGCGGCGATCTCCGCGCCGGAGCCGAAGAACACCGGCGCCTCGTGGACCACGACCAGGCGGCGGGTCTTCTCCACCGAGGTCTGGACGGAGTCGAAGTCCAGGGGGCTGACCGAGCGCAGGTCCAGCACCTCCAGGGACTTGCCCTCCTCGGCGGCCGCGTTCGCGACCTCCTGGCACAGCTTCACCATCGGACCGTAGGCGGCCAGGGTCAGGTCCGTGCCCTCCCGCACCACCTGCGCCTTGTGCAGCGGGCCGGGGATCGCCTCCGGGTCCACCTCGCCCTTGTCCCAGTAGCGGCGCTTGGGCTCGAAGTAGATCACCGGGTCGTCGCTCTGGATGGCCTGCTGCATCATCCAGTAGGCGTCCGACGCGTTCGACGGGGAGACGACCTTCAGGCCGGCCACATGCGCGAACAGGGTCTCGGGGGACTCCGAGTGGTGCTCGACCGCGCCGATGCCACCGCCGTAGGGGATGCGGATGACGACGGGCATCTTGACCTTGCCCAGCGACCTGGCGTGCATCTTCGCGAGCTGGGTGACGATCTGGTCGTAGGCCGGGAAGACGAAGCCGTCGAACTGGATCTCCACCACCGGGCGGTAGCCGCGCAGTGCGAGACCGATCGCGGTGCCGACGATGCCCGACTCGGCGAGCGGGGTGTCGATGACCCGGCTCTCGCCGAAGTCCTTCTGCAGGCCGTCGGTCACCCGGAAGACACCGCCGAGCTTGCCGACGTCCTCACCCATGACGACGACCTTGGGGTCCGTCTCCAGAGCGCGCCGCAGCGACTCGTTGATCGCCTTGGCAAGAGCCATCTTCTCGGCCATCTCAGTGACCCCCCTCTGCGTCCGCGAACGACGCCTGGTAGGCGGCGAACTGGGCTCGCTCCTCGTCGACGAGCGCATGCCCGTCCGCGTACACGTTCTCGAAGATGGCGAAGTGGTCCGGGTCCGGCATGGCACGGACCGCTTCGCGCACTCGCCTGCCCAACGCCTCGGACTCGGCCTCGAGTTCCGCGAAGAATCCCTCGTCCGCGTGGTTTGAGGCCTCCAGGAACCGGCGAAGGCGCAGGATCGGGTCCTTCGCCTCCCAGGCCTGCCGCTCCTCGTCGCCCCGGTAACGGCTGGGGTCGTCGGAGGTGGTGTGGGCGCCCATGCGGTAGGTGTACGCCTCGACCAGGGTGGGGCCCTCGCCGTCGCGGGCGCGCTCCAGCGCCCACTTGGTCACCGCGAGACAGGCCAGCACGTCGTTGCCGTCCACGCGCACGCCCGGGAAGCCGAAGCCCTGGGCACGCTGGTAGAGCGGCACGCGGCTCTGCTTCTCGGTGGGCTCGGAGATCGCCCACTGGTTGTTCTGGCAGAAGAACACCACCGGCGCGTTGTAGACCGCGGAGAAGGTGAACGATTCGGCCACGTCGCCCTGGCTGGAGGCGCCGTCGCCGAAGTAGGCGATGACGGCCGAGTCGGCGCCGTCCTTGGCCACGCCCATCGCGTATCCCGTGGCGTGCAGCGTCTGGGAGCCGATGACGATCGTGTACAGGTGGAAGTTGTTGCCGTTCGGGTCCCAGCCGCCGTTGTTCACGCCGCGGAACATCCCGAGCAGGTTGGTGGGGTCGACCCCACGGCACCAGGCGACGCCGTGCTCGCGGTAGGTCGGGAAGACGTAGTCGTCGTCGCGCAGGGCCCGGCCGGAGCCGATCTGTGCGGCCTCCTGGCCGAGCAGCGAGGCCCACAGGCCCAGCTCGCCCTGGCGCTGCAGCGCTGTGGCCTCGGCGTCGAAGCGTCGGGTGAGCACCATGTCGCGGTACAGGCCGCGCAGCTCGTCGGGGGTGATCCCGTCGACGTAGCCGTCGTACTCGGCGTTCTTGACCCGCTTGCCCTCGGGCGTCAGGAGCTGCACCAGCTCCGGGTCGGTGCTCTTCTGGGTGGTGCGGGTGGTGCGCTTGGTGCCGGTGGTGCCGGCCTTGCCTGCGGCGCTGCGTCGCGGCTTGCGCGCGGCACTGCTGTCCACGGTCACGTGTGCTCCTCCGTCGTTCCGGCCCCCAGGGTTGCCGGTAGGCCAGTGCGGCTCACCTGTTCTCGACCACCGGGCACGGGGTGGGTGCCACTCGGCCGGGAACAGGCGTGACAGGTGCCCCGGCGAGCGCCCTGCGGCTTTTACGTTACCCAGTGCTCCACATATCTGTGAAACCCCTCCTGACCTGCGTTTTTGCTTGGATTTCCAAGTAAATCCGCAGGCGGCGGAAGGTCGCTGGTCACAGCCTTGCAGGAGGCCGGAGCAACGGCACGTTATCCCGGCGACCCCGGACACGGGAAGAGTCGACTTGTGACTCGCCCCTCGCGGGCGAAAGGTGAGAATTCCGGATATGACCGTTGGGCGGTCTCATCATCCGAGACGAAAACCTGGACACCCGGGGCGCGGTTCACCCCTGTGCACCCTGTGACCAAAAGCGATCGTCGATGACTGGCTGTGACAAGCCGCAGCTCACGGGGTCTTTCCGTGCCCTAACATCTGGCGCGTGCCGCGCTTTTGTGTACCACCCCCTGTACCGCACGCGCCCCCTTTGGGCGCCCTGCTGCGCCTGTACGCCGCCGGTACCGCCGTCGCCTGCGAACCCGTCGACCAAGGCCTGCTGAACCGCGGCTACCGGGTACGCACCACCCGCGGCCGCTATTTCCTCAAGCACCACTTCGATCCGGACACCGCCGACCCGGCCGCCATCGAACGTCGCCACCGGGCCACCCAGCGCCTGGCCGACCTCGGCGTCCCCGTCGCCCAGCCGCTCGCGCACCGCGGCGGCCGCACGGTCGCCGTCGTGGGCGGCCACGCCTACGCCCTGCACCCCTGGATCGACGGGCGGCACCGCCACGGCGGCCAGCTCACCCGCTCCGAGAGCGCACGCCTGGGGGCGCTCCTGGGCGCCGTACACGCCTGTCTGGAGCGGGTGATGCCGCCCAAGGGGCGCACCCGCCCGGCGACCGGACCGCATCCGGTCGAGAGCGCCGACCCGGCCGACACCTTCGCCCTGATCGACGAGCTGCTCGGCCACGTACGCCGCCACCGCCCCGCCGACGCGTTCGACGAGCTCGCCCGCCACCGGCTCCTGGAGCGCCGCGCCCTGCTGGAGCAGCACGCCGGCCGGCGGCCGCCGCGCGGCGGCCCGGTCGGCTGGGTGCACGGCGATTTCCACCCCTTCAACCTGCTGTACAGGGACGACGGCCCGGCCGCCATCGTCGACTGGGACCGGCTGGGCGTGCAGCCCCGGGCCGAGGAGGCCGTACGCGCCGCCGCGATCTTCTTCGTACGGCCCGCGGGCGCGCTCGATCTGCCGAAGGTGCGGGCGTACGCGCGCGCGTACCGGCGCGCGGCCCGCGCCACGCCCTCCGAGCTGGCGGCGGCCGTGCACCGGGTGTGGTGGGAGCGGCTGAACGACTTCTGGATGCTGCGCTGGCACTACGAGCGCGGGGACACCCGCGCGGACTGTCAGTTCCCGGCCGCCTCGGCGCTCGCGGTGTGGTGGACGCGCGAGTACGAGGCGGTGTGCGACGCGTTCGCGGGGTGAGGGCCCCAGGGGCGCGGAAACGCCACGCGCGCGGGTGAGCCGTGGCTCGCCCGCGCGCGTGGGAGTGGTTTCAGCCGGGGTGTCTCAGGGCGACACCGGGGCGGAGGGTGTGACGCCCCCGTCCGAGCCCGCCGTGGCACCGCCGTCGGTGCCGTCCGTGGTCCCCGCGTCCGTGCCGCCGTCCGTCGGGTCCGACGGCTCCGACGGGGTGGGCTCCGGGTCCGACGGCTCGTCGCTCGGGTCGGCGGTGGTCGGCTGGGACGGAGTGTACGAGGGGGTGTACGACGGAGTCCCCCAGTTCGAACCGCTGCCGTTGTCCGTCCCGTTGTCGGTGGTCGAGTCCGTGGGCTGGTCGGTGTTGTCGTCGGACGGCGACTCGGAGGCCGTCTCGTCCTTCGTGGCCTTGGAGTGGGTCGGCGTCGGCGTGGTCCCGCCGCCACCGCCGTCGTTGTTGTGGTTGAGCGCCAGCGCGACACCGGCCGCGATCGCGATCACGGCGAGCACGGCGAGGATCCACAGCTTGCCGCGGCCGCTGCCCCGGTTGCCGTGTCCCTCGAAGCCGCCCTCGTCGCCGCCCCCGTAGCCGCCGGGCAGGATCGGCTGCGGGATCTGCGCGGTGCCGGCGCCGAAGTCGCCGGGGTGCTGCATCACGGCCGTCCCCGCGAAGCCGGCCGCCGGGGCGTGCCGGCCGTCATGCGTGTTCACCGGTCCGGTGTTCCAGGTGCCGGTGTGGCCGCCCTGCTCGTACAGCATCTGCAGGCTGTACTGGATCAGGCCGCGCATCTCCTCGGCGGTCTGGAACCGGTCGTCGGGCTCCTTGGCGAGCGAGCGCATGACGAGGCCGTCCAGCTCTGGCGGGCAGGCGTCGGAGGCCTCCGAGGGCGGGGTGGGGATGTCCTGGACGTGCTGGTAGACCACCGACAACGGGGTCTCACCGGTGAACGGGGGACGCAGGGAGAGGAGTTCGTACAGCAGGCAGCCGGTCGCGTACAGGTCGGAGCGGTGGTCGACGGCCTTGCCGAGCGCCTGCTCGGGGGAGAGGTACTGCGGGGTGCCCATCACCATGCCGGTCTGCGTCATCGTCGTCGACGCGCCGTGCAACGCGCGGGCGATGCCGAAGTCCATCACCTTCACGGCGCCGTTGTCGGTGATGATGACGTTGGCCGGCTTGATGTCGCGGTGCACGATGCCGTGCTGGTGCGAGTAGGCGAGCGCCTCCAGCACGCCGGACACGATGATCAGGGCCTGCTCGGGGCCCGGCGCCTCGGCGTTGAGCAGCAGGTCGCGGATGGTGCGGCCCTCGACCAGCTCCATCACGATGTACGGCACCGACTGGCCGCCCACGACGTCCTCGCCGGAGTCGTACACGGCGACGATCGCGTGGTGGTTGAGTCCGGCCACCGACTGGGCCTCGCGCGTGAAGCGGGCCTTGGAGACCGGGTCCTCGGCCAGGTCGGCACGGAGCAGCTTGACCGCGACCGTGCGGCCCAGACGGACGTCCTCGGCCGCGAACACCTCGGCCATGCCACCCCGGCCCAGCCGGTGGGTCAGCCGGTACCGGCCGTCGCCGACAAGCCCGCCGTTGCCCCACATCTCGGGCGTCTCTGACATGCCGCCGCCAGTCGCCTCGGGGTCGGACGGGCCCTGGGCGCTGTGCGTCTGTGCCATCGGTCCTCGCCGTCGTTTCTGCCCGCGGTGCGCGCGGTGTTGTTACGGTCTCCGTCGGCCACGCTACAGCCTCCGCGTCCGCCTCCGGTCCGGAACCGGAACCGGAACCGGCCTGAGACGGACCGGTCATGAAACCCCTAGCACGCGCTCTCGTGCAAATTCTGTGCACTGCTCGTACGTCCGCTGTAACGCTTACGCGACGCTTCTTTCGCGTACGGTCACGGATCGGGCACCGAGCTTGACGTGCCAGTGCCCTCGGGCAGACTTGGCCGGGAATGACACATTCGATCAAGGCATGTTCGCCCAGCGACGGCGCCGGACGGCCAGTGGGGGACGCGGAGAGATGAGCCAGGACGGCGCACAGGAGCGGTATGCGGGGCGGACGCTGGCCGGCGGTCGCTACCAGCTGCGCGACCTGCTCGGTCAGGGCGGCATGGCCTCGGTTCACCTGGCCTACGACACCGTGCTCGACCGCCAGGTCGCGATCAAGACCCTGCACTCCGAGCTGGGCCGGGAACAGGCCTTCCGTGAGCGGTTCCGGCGCGAGGCCCAGTCCGTGGCCAAGCTCACGCACACCAACATCGTCTCCGTCTTCGACACCGGCGAGGACGCGCTGGACGGCACGACGATGCCGTACATCGTCATGGAGTACGTGGAGGGCCGGCCGCTGGGCTCGGTCCTCGACGAGGACGTCCGGCAGTCCGGCGCGATGCCCGCCGACAAGGCGATGAAGATCACCGCGGACGTGCTGGCGGCCCTGGAGATCAGTCACGAGATGGGCCTGGTGCACCGCGACATCAAGCCGGGCAACGTGATGATGACCAAGCGCGGCGTGGTCAAGGTCATGGACTTCGGCATCGCCCGCGCCATGCAGTCCGGCGTCACCTCGATGACCCAGACCGGCATGGTCGTCGGCACCCCCCAGTACCTCTCGCCCGAGCAGGCCCTCGGCCGGGGCGTGGACGCCCGCTCCGACCTGTACTCGGTCGGCATCATGCTGTTCCAGCTCGTGACCGGGCGGCTGCCGTTCGACGCGGACTCCCCGTTGGCGATCGCCTACGCGCATGTGCAGGAGGTGCCGGTCGCGCCCTCCTCGATCAACCGCGCGCTGCCGCCCGCGGTGGACGCGCTGATCTCCCGCGCGCTGAAGAAGAACCCCAACGAGCGCTTCCCGACCGCCGAGTCCATGCGCGACGAGTGCCTTCGGGTCGCCGCCTCGCTGCAGGCGGCCCCGCCCAGCATCGTGCCGGGTGCCGGGCCGACGCAGAGCGGCGCGGGCGTGGGCGCCACGGTGTTCCCGCCCATCGACCAGGCGGCCCCGGCGCCGACCGGCCCGGTGCAGACGCCCTACCAGCCGAACCCGTACGGCACCCCGGCGCCCGCCCCGGCATACGGCTATCCCCAGCAGGGCGGCTACCAGACGCCGGCGGCGTACGGGCAGCAGTCCCCCTCCACCCCGCCGCCGTACAACATCACGCCCCAGACGGCCGTGCAGTCCTCGGGCGGGGGCGGCGGCAAGAGCAACAAGCCGGTGATCATCGGCTCGATCGTGGTGTCCCTCGTCGCGGTCGTCGGCCTGATCGTCGCGCTGACCCTGAACAGCGGCGGCACGCACGACAAGGGCGGCAACGACCCCAGCCCCTCGGCGTCGACCCACGCGGCGGGTTACCGGGGACCGGACACGTCGAAGACGGTCAAGGAGACCGACTGCACGGAGCCCGAGGAGTCGTACAACGACCCGAAGAAGATCGAGCTGCCGGACTTCCGGTTCAAGTACGTCAAGTCCGTCAAGGAGTGCGCGGCGGCCGCGGGCTGGCGCGTCTCGACCAAGGACGTCGACGAGAACACCTTCGGCCAGGGCGCGATCATCGACCAGTTCCCGAAGGCCGGCACGGACGTCGACCCGAAGAACGTCGAGATCCAGCTCAACGTCTCGACGGGCAACCCCTGACAGCACCCGGCCGCACTCGCGCGGCCATGAACGAAGGGCCCGGCGGAACACCGCCGGGCCCTCTGTCTTCTCGGACGGTTCGGACCGCCCGGCCGGACTACAGGTACGGGCCGCCCGAACGGCCGCCCGCACGCGGGTCGTCACCGCCCTCGTGGCCCACACCCGGCGGCAGCGCCCGGCGCATCTGCTCCAGCTGGGCACGCGCGGCCATCTGCTGGGCGAACAGCGTCGTCTGGATGCCGTGGAACAGGCCCTCCAGCCAGCCCACCAACTGGGCCTGCGCGATACGCAGTTCCGCGTCGCTCGGGGTCGTGTCGTCGGTGAACGGCAGCGACAGCCGTTCCAGCTCCTCGACCAGCTCCGGCGCCAGGCCGTCCTCGAGCTCCTTCACCGAGCTGCGGTGGATGTCCTTGAGCCGGGCCCGGCTGGCCTCGTCGAGGGGAGCCACCCGGACCTCTTCGAGCAGCTGCTTGATCATGCTGCCGATCCGCATCACCTTGGCCGGCTGTTCGACCTGGTCCGTCACCGGCGTCTCACGGGAGTCCTCGTCCCCGCCGCCGATCGCCATGCCGTCCTGACCCACGACCAGGATCTGGGGATTCTCCGGCGACCGTTCGTTCCTCGGCATCTCCATGCCGTCATTGTCTCGCACGCCCTCACCTCATCACCCTGCTGCCCCCTCATGGGGCAGATCCACCCTTTAGCTCCGACGGCCCAATCCGGAATGCCCGGTGTACCCCATGATGTGAGGCTGGCTTGCGTCGATGTTCGACGACTGGGCTCCGGGAGGTCACCGCCGTGACTCCATGGCTGCGACTAACACTCCGCCTCGTACCACTGCTGCTCGCCCTCGTGGCGGCGGTGCCGGTGTACGGCGCGGCCCGCGCGTACGGCACGCAGGCCGCGCCACCGGACCCGTCCGCGCCCGCGGCCCGGCCCACCACGCCGGCCACCCCGGCCGCCCTGGTCTCCGCCTCCCCGGCCGCTTCGCACTCCGCGTCCCGCCCCCACGCCCACTCCGATCCGGCCGCCGAGCCGTCGCGGGCCGGGAGCAGGGCCGGTGAGGGCCGGATGCGCCCCGGCCGCCCGGACGGGCCGGCCTCCGAGGAGGAGGGCGACGACGGTTCCGGGACGGTCACCAGGGGTCCCGACCCCTTCGATCCGCAGGAGCCGGAGACCGCCGACATCCCTGCCGGGACCCCGACGGCGTCCATGCCGCCCGAGGAGGCGGGACTGGATCCCGCCCGGCCCCCGCGGCAGACCGCGGCACAGAACGACGTCCGGCGGGACGCCGCCCCCGCCGAGCCGACGCTGGAGATCCTGCCGCTGGGGACCGGGCTGGTCCTCGTCGGTCTCGGACTGGGCCTGGCGTTCCTGGGCCTGCGGATCCGCCGCAGCTGACCGGCTCGACCGGTTCGGACACCGCCGTACGGGCCAGGGCCCCGGCTGTGGCCGTACGGGTTACGGCGCGACCAGCAGCACCTTGCCGATGTGGCCGCTCTCCTCCACCACCCGGTGCGCCTCCGCCGCCTCCGGCATCGGCAGCTCACGGTCGACGACCGGACGGACGTGCCCTGCGGTCAGCAGCGGCCACACATGCTCGCGTACGGCGGCCACGATCGCGGTCTTCTCGCTCAGCGGACGGGCCCGCAGCGAGGTCGCGCTGATCGCGGCCCGCTTGCTCAGCAACGTACCGATGTTCAGCTCGCCCTTGACCCCGCCCTGCATGCCGATGATCGCGAGCCGGCCGTTGACGGCGAGGGCCTGGACATTGCGGTTCAGGTACTTGGCGCCCATGTTGTCGAGGATGACATCGGCGCCGGCGCCGCCCGTGGCCTGCTTGATCTCGGCGACGAAGTCCTGGTCGCGGTAGTTGATCAGGATGTCCGCGCCCAGCTGGGCGCAGTAGTCCAGTTTCTCCTTCGTCCCGGCGGTCACCGCGACCCTGGCTCCGACGGCCTTGGCCAGCTGGACGGCCATGGTGCCGATACCGCTGGAACCGCCGTGCACCAGCAGGGTCTCGGCCGGACGCAGATGGGCGACCATGAAGACGTTGGACCAGACGGTGCAGACCACCTCGGGCAGCGCGGCCGCCTGCCTCAGTTCGACGCCCTCGGGCACGGGCAGCAACTGCCCGGCCGGCACGGCGACCTTCTGGGCGTAGCCGCCGCCCGCGAGCAGCGCGCAGACCTCGTCGCCCACGGCCCAGCCGGAGACCCCGGGGCCCAGTGCGGCGATCCTTCCGGAGCACTCCAGGCCGGGGTACGGGGATGCGCCCGGCGGCGGGTCGTAGAAGCCCTGCCGCTGCATGATGTCGGCACGGTTGACGGCGCTGGCCACCACCTCGACCAGAACTTCGCCTTCGCCGGGCACGGGGTCGGGGACCTCGTCCCACACCAGCGCCTCGGGCCCACCAGGTTCGGGAATCGTGATCGCATGCATGCCCGTGACGCTACTCCTCGCCGGCGCGCTCCCCGGGACAGGCCCGCTCAGTCGCTCGGCAGCGGACGGTGATGCGGGGTGACCCGGGCGCCCGGGCTCACGCGGACGATGGTGATCAGGCGGTCCGTCAGCTGCAGGGAGCCGATGGACGGATCGTCGTAGCCGAGCACCCGGTGCCCGCGTACCACGCTGACCACGAGGTCGTCCGTATCGCGGGGGCTCTTGCCCACCTCGGCCCGCACCACGGGCCGTTCCATGATGTCGAGACCGCTGCCCTGCTGGATCAGGTCCTCCATCACCATGCCGGCGGCCGGGCTGAGTACGGAGAGGCCGAGCAGCCGGCCGGCCGCGCCGGAGCTGGTGATGACTGCGTCGGCACCCGACTGCTTGAGCAGCGGGGCGTTCTCCTCCTCACGGACCGCGGCCACGATCTTCGCGCTCCGGTTGAGCTGTCTGGCGGTCAGGGTGACCAGCACGGCGGTGTCGTCGCGCTGCGGGGCGATGATGATCTGCCGCGCCTTGTGCACCTCGGCCCGCCTGAGCACATCACTGCGGGTGGCGTCGCCTATGACGCCCGCGTAGCCCTCGGCCGTCGCGGCGTCGACCGCCTTGGAGCTGGGGTCGACCACGACGACCTGCTCTGCCTTCAGGCCTGTGACACAGACGGTCTGGATCGCCGACCGCCCCTTGGTGCCGTAGCCGATGACGACGGTGTGGTCGCGCAAGGTGGACCTCCAGCGGTTCAGGCGCCATTCCTCCCGGGTGCGTTCGGTGAGGACCTCCAGCGTGGTGCCGACCAGGATGATCAGGAACAGCACCCGCAGGGGCGTGATGACGAAGATGTTGGTGAGCCGGGCGCCGTCGCTGACCGGGGTGATGTCGCCGTACCCGGTGGTCGAGAGGGTGACGGTCGCGTAGTAGAACGCGTCCAGCAGGTCCACGGAGCCGTCGGAGTTGTCGTGGTAGCCGTCGCGATCGGCGTAGACGACGAACGCGGTGGCGACCAGCACCAGCAGGGCCATGAGCAGGCGTTTGACCACCTGGCGGATCGGCCGCTCCACCACCGCCCTCGGGAGCTGCACCCGCTGGGCCACCAGATGCTCGTCCGCACGGCGGGCGATGGCGTCATGACCCGGAAGTTTCACGTGAAACACACCCCGATCCCGGCTGCCGCCCACGGCAGGTCCAGCAGCTCCGTCTCCTCCCCCTGCTGTGCCCCGCCCGGCGGCACGACCGCCATCGCGTCGGCGGCGGCGATCCCGCGCAGCATGGCCGGGCCGTTGTAGTGCAACGGCACGGCACGGTCTCCGCGCAGCACCACGGGGACGAGCCGGGTGTCGTACGGATGCCCGTGCACCGCCTCGCTGAGCGCCAGCGTGTACGGCTCCGGGGCCGGACGGGCGGCGAGGGTGCGCAGCAGCGGCTCGGCGAGCGTGAGCAGGCCTGAGACGGCCGCGAGGGGGTTGCCGGGCAGGCCGACGAGGTGCTGGTTCTCCTTGGTGCGAGCCAGCAGCATGGGGTGGCCGGGGCGCACCTTGACTCCGTCGACGAGGAGTTCGGCGCCCATGCGCTCCAGGGTGGGGTGGACGTGGTCGACGGGGCCGGCGGCGGTTCCGCCGGTGGTGACGACGAGATCGGCCCGCGAGCCGGTGAGCGCCTTGTGCAGGGCCTTCGCGTCGTCCCCCAGCCGGCGTACGCCGATGACATCGGCGCCCATCGCGCGCAGCCAGGGCGGCAGCATGGGGCCGAGCGCGTCCCGGATCAGTCCGTCGTGCGGGCGCCCCTCGGTGAGCAACTCATCCCCCAGGACGAGGACTTCGACGCGGGGCCGGGCAACGGCGGTGAGGGTGTCGTATCCGGCGGCCGCCGCCAGGCCCAGCACGGCGGGGGTGACGAGGGTGCCGACCGGGAGCAGTTGGTCGCCGCTGCGGCACTCCTGGCCGCGGGGGCGGATGTCCTGGCCGTGGTGCATCTCGCGGGTGGCGTGCAGCCGCCCCTGGGCGTCCGTGCGGCCGTGTTCGGTGCGCAGTACGGCGGTGGTGTCGACCGGGATACGGGCGCCGGTGGCGATGCGGACCGCCTCGCCGTCGGTGAGCGGCTCGGGCAGCGCGTGGCCGGCGAGCGCCCCCTGTTCTCGCACCGTCCAGGGGCCGGGTCCGGCGACCGCCCAGCCGTCCATCGCGGAGGTGTCGAAGGAGGGCAGGTCGGTGAGCGCGTCAAGAGGGGCGGCGAGGACCAGGCCGAGGACCTCGGCGAGGGAGACGGAGACGGGGGTGCGGCGGCTGCCCGAGCGGGCGGCGCGGGCGGCGATCTCCCGGGCCCGGGGCCAGGGGGTGGCCTGGTGCCGCTCGTGCCGCCGCTCGTCGGGGGTAGCGGCGGGGGCGGCATCGTCCTTGGGTTCCCTCACGAGGGCCAGGGCCTCCTCGACATCGAGGTCGTCGCTGTCCTCGGCGGGCGCTCCGGCCCGGGTGCCGGGGGTCATCGCGGGTCCGGGGCGGGCGCGCCCCCGGCGCTGCCCTGATCGCCCCTGCTGCTCTCTTCCTCCCAGCGCAGCGCCAGCGCGGCGGCCTTGCGGGCAGCCTCGGCGACGGCTTCGGGGCCGCCCTCGGCCCGGGCGGCGGCGTAGCCGACGAGGAAGGTGGTCAGCGGCGCGGCCGGCCGGGCCACGCCGTGTGCGGCGTCGCGGGCCAGGTCGAGCAGAAGACCGGTGTCGACGTCCAGGTCGATGCCCAGCTCGTCCTTGACTGCGGAGATCCATTCATCCAACACGTGCCCATGCTCCCTGATGCGTGCCCTGGCGTCGGCGATGTCGTCCCAGGTGTCGCAGTCGAAGGACGCGAGCGGGTCCGGGACGCGGGTGAGCTCGAGGGCGCCGGTCAGCCGGCGCAGGGGCAGCCCGGTGAGGCCGCCGTGCCCGGCGGCGAGGGCGGCCAGTTCGCGGCGCAGCGCGGCGGTGCGGTAGGCGGCCACGAGCGGCTGGTCCCGGCCCTCGGCGTCGGTGAGCAGCGCGCCGTCGGCGCCGGTGTCCCGCAGGGCCGCCAACAGCCGCTCCAGCGTGGCCGCTTCGAGGAACGGCAGATCGGCGGAGAGCACCGCGGTGTATTCGGCTGTGGTCAGCCGCAGCCCGGCCTCCAGCGCGGCGACGGGGCCGCCGCCGGACGGTTCCTCACGCGCCCAGCGCACCGGGCGGGCGGTGGGGCGGGTGCCGGCGACGACGACGGTCGTGGCCGCGCCGGCGCAGGCCGTGAGCACCCGGTCGAGCAGCGCCCGGCCGCCGACCCGCACCGCGGGCTTGTCGGCACCGCCGAGCCGCCGGGCGGCACCGCCGGCCAGCACGACGGCGTCGTACGGCGCGGCGGTCCCGGGTGCGGCGGGGGCGTTCTCGGTCACCCCCCGAGTATGTCCTCTCGGGTCGTCCTTATGGACCCGGCGTAGGTCACAGGGTGCGCAGCAGCACCGCCGGCTGTTCCACGCAGTCCGCCACGTACCGAAGGAAGCCGCCCGCCGTGCCGCCGTCGCACACCCGGTGGTCGAAGGTCAGGGAGAGCTGCACGACCTGGCGCACGGCCAGTTCGCCCTCGTGCACCCACGGCTTGGGGACGATCCGTCCCACGCCGAGCATGGCCGCCTCGGGGTGGTTGATGATCGGGGTGGAGCCGTCGACACCGAAGACGCCGTAGTTGTTCAACGTGAAGGTGCCGCCGGTGAGCTCCCCGGGGGTGAGCGTGCCGGTACGGGCGGCCTCGGTGAGCCGGGCGAACTCCGCGGTCAGCGACTCGGCGTCGCGCGTGTGGGCGTCCCGCACGACCGGGACGACCAGTCCGCGTTCGGTCTGCGCGGCGAACCCGACGTGCACCTGCTCGAGTTGGACGACCTCACGGGCCTCGGTGTCGACGTAGGAGTTCAGCTCGGGGTGACGGGCGAGGGCGGCGGTGCAGATGCGGGCGAGGAGCGCCAGGAGGGAGATCTTCGGTCCTCCGGCGGCGTTCATCGCGGCCCGCGCGCGCATCAGTTCCGTCGCGTCGGCGTCGACCCAGCAGGTGGCGTCCGGGATCTCCCGGCGGCTGCGGGAGAGCTTGTCCGCGACGGCACCGCGGATGCCCTTGAGGGGGGTGCGGAGTCCGTCACGGGCCGGCGCGGCCGGGGAGACCCGGGCGGCGGGCTCCGCCGTGACGGGAGCGGGAGCGCCCTTGGCGCGCAGGGCGTTCTCGACGTCGGCGCGCAGGATCAGCCCTTCGGGCCCCGAACCGGACAGCTCCCGCAGGTCGAGGCCGCCGTCCCGGGCGAGCCGGCGCACCAGCGGGGAGATCACGGGTACCGGGCCCTCGACGGGCACGGGACCGGAGGCAGGCGCCATCCCGGAAGCGGGCGCGGGCGCGGGCGCGGGCGGTGCCTGAACGGCCTGCTTCACGTGTCCGTTCGCGCCGGTCGCGCGCACCCTGCGCCTCCGGGCCGGGGCCTCGGAGGTGCCGTAGCCGACCAGGACGTTGCCCGAGCCGGCGTCCTCGCCGGCCGTCGCGGGGCCCACCGCGACCGTCAGCAGCGGTGCGCCGACGGGCAGTTCGGTCCCCTCCTCGCCGAAGCGGGCGGTGACCACGCCGCCGTAGGGGCAGGGGACCTCGACCATCGCCTTGGCCGTCTCGACCTCCACGACCGGCTGGTCGATGGCGACGACGTCACCGACCCGCACCAGCCAGCGGACGATCTCCGCCTCGGTGAGCCCCTCACCGAGGTCGGGCAGCTTGAACTCCAGCACCTGTGCCATCAGCCCTCGGCCTCCCACTGCAGGCGGGCCACGGCGTCCAGAATGCGGTCGACGCCGGGCAGGTGGTGCCGCTCCAGCATGGGCGGCGGATAGGGAAGGTCGAAGCCGGCCACCCGAAGCACCGGGGCCTCCAGGTGGTGGAAGCAGCGCTCGGTGACGCGGGCCGCGATCTCGCCGCCCGGACCGCCGAACCCGGTCGACTCGTGCACGACGACGGCACGTCCGGTGCGCCGCACGGCCGCGCAGACCGTCTCGTCGTCGAACGGCACCAGGGAGCGCAGGTCGAGGACCTCGAGGTCCCAGCCCTCCGCCCGGGCGGCCTCGGCGGCCTCCAGGCAGACCGGCACGGACGGGCCGTAGGTGATGAGCGTCGCGCTGGTACCGGGGCGCCGGACCACCGCGCGCCCGATGGGCTCCACGTCCGTGGGCTGCTCGGGGTTCCAGGAGTCCTTCGACCAGTACAGCCGCTTGGGCTCCAGGAACACGACCGGGTCGTCGGAGGCGATGGCCCGGCGCAGCAGCCCGTAGGCGTCGGCGACCGTCGCCGGGGTGACGACGTGCAGACCCGGAGTGGCCATGTAGTAGGCCTCGGAGGAGTCACTGTGGTGCTCGACGCCGCCGATGCCGCCGCCGTAGGGCACGCGGACGGTGATCGGCAGGGGCATCCTGCCGCGCGTGCGGTTGCGCATCCGGGAGACATGGCTGATCAGCTGCTCGAACGCCGGGTAGGCGAAGGCGTCGAACTGCATCTCCACCACCGGGCGCAGGCCGTACATGGCCATGCCGACGGCGGTGCCGAGGATGCCCGCCTCGGCGAGCGGGGTGTCGGTGCAGCGATCCTCGCCGAACTCCTTGGCGAGCCCGTCGGTGACCCGGAAGACCCCGCCGAGGGTGCCGACGTCCTCGCCCAGGACGTGCACGCTGGAGTCGGCGGCCATCGCGTCGCGCATCGCGCGCGTGAGGGCCTGTGCCATGGTGGCGGGCTTGACGGCGACGGTGGTCATCGAAGGTCGCCTTCCTGGTCGTCCTGCTCGGCCTCGAGCTCGGCGCGCAGTTGGGCGCGCTGTTCGCGCAGCTGCGAGGTGGTCTCGGCGTAGACGTGGTCGAAGAGGTCCATGGGGTTGAGCTCGGGGTCCTGGTTCATGCGTTCCCGCAGGTCGGCGGCCATCTCCTCGGCGTCCTGCCGGGCGGCCTCGAGGCCGGCGTCGTCGAGCAGGCCGCGCGCGGTGAGTTCCCGCTCCAGCAGCTGGACCGGGTCGTGCGCCCGCCAGGCCTCGACCTCGGAGTCGCCGCGGTAACGGGTGGCGTCGTCGGCGTTGGTGTGCGCGTCGATGCGGTACGTCACCGCCTCCACCAGGGTCGGTCCGCCGCCCGCCCGCGCCTGCCGTACGGCGTCGCTGAGGACCGCGTGCACGGCGGCCGCGTCGTTGCCGTCGACCAGCCTGCCCGGCATGCCGTAGCCGACGGCCTTGTGGGCCAGCGAGGGCGCCGCGGTCTGCTTGGCGAGCGGGACGGAGATGGCGAAGCCGTTGTTCTGCACCAGGAAGACCACCGGCGCCTGCCAGACGGCGGCGAAGTTCAGGGCCTCGTGGAAGTCGCCCTCGCTGGTGCCGCCGTCGCCGACCATGGCCAGCGCGACCACGTCGTCGCCCTTGAGGCGGGCGGCGTGCGCGAGACCGACGGCGTGCGGGAGCTGGGTGGCCAGCGGGGTGCTGAGAGGGGCCACCCGGTGGGCCTGGGGGTCGTAGCCGTTGTGCCAGTCGCCGCGCAGCAGCGTGAGCACCTCGACCGGGTCCACGCCCCGGGCGACGACGGCGAGGGTGTCGCGGTAACTGGGGAACAGCCAGTCGCGCTCCTCCAGGGCCAGGGCGGCGGCGACCTCGCAGGCCTCCTGGCCGGTGCTGGACGGGTAGACGGCGAGGCGGCCCTGCTTGGTCAGCGCGGTGGCCTGGGTGTTGTACCGGCGGCCGCGCACCAGCTGTGCGTACAGCCGGCGCAGCAGATCCGGGTCGGCCTTCGCGGCCGCCTCGGTGCCCAGGACGCGATACGGCTCGGCGTCGGGCAGCAGCGGCGCGGGGTCCATACGGGGCTGCCAGGCGGGCGGCGGCGATGGCCGGTACGCGCCCCGCTGCTCCATGACCGTCATGACGGCACCTCCTCGTGGGAGCGGCTACGGAAGGCGTGTCGGCTGTGACCCGCCTCACCTACCGATTGTTCGGTCGCCGGCACATTTTGGCTACAGGCCCCGGAAGGCTGTGGACAAACGGTTCTCCACAACCTGCAATGAATGCAGGACGTCCACGACGGTGAAGCGGGGGGACATGACAGCTGAACAAATGGCCGACGGGCCGCAGGACGGCGCCGCCTCGCCACCCCGCCCGTTGGACGCGATCGACCAGGACATCCTGAAAATCCTGCAGGCGGACGGTCGCGCCTCCATACGGTCCGTCGCCGAACGCGTCCATGTCTCCCGTGCCAACGCCTACGCGCGCATCAACCGGCTGATCGACGACGGGGTGATCAGGGGATTCAGCGCCCGCGTGGACCACGAGCGGGCGGGGCACGGCACCTCGGCGTACATCACGCTGAAGATCGTCCAGAACACCTGGCGCACGGTCCGCGAGCAGCTCAGACTGCTGCCCGGTGCCTCGCACATCGCCCTGGTGGGCGGCGACTTCGACGTCCTGCTCCTGGTGCACACGCCCGACAACAGGGCGCTGCGCGAGCTGGTGCTCACCCGGCTCCAGGCGATCCCCGAGGTGCTCAGCAGCCGCACGCTGCTGGTGTTCGAGGAGGAGGACCTGGAGCCGGAGGCCTGACTCCCGGGTGAGCCGGAGGCCCGAGTCCGGGGCGGACCGGCGGCCTCAGGCCTGCCGCATGCCCGAGAAGGCGAGCCGGACCACCGCGTCGGCCACCTCGCGGCCGCTGACGCCCCGGCTGTCGGGCCGGTACCACTCCACGATGGAGTTGATCATTCCGAAGACCAGACGGGTGGCCAGGCGCACCTCCACGTCGCCGCGTATGTCCCCGTCCGCGGCCGCGGCCTTCAGCAGATCGGCGACCCGGTGGTCGAAGTCGCGGCGCCGCTCCAGCGCCCAGCGCTCGGTCTCGGTGTTGCCGCGCACCCGCAGCAGCAGCGTCACGTACGGCAGCTCGGATATGAGCACCTCGACCATGCGCCGTACGACGTGCTCGAGCCGGTCGGCGGACCGCCCCGCGCGCGCGGGCTCCTCCTCGAGGATCCCGAACAGCCCGTCCAGCGCCCGGCTGACGGCCCGCCGCAGCAGCTCCTCCTTGCCACTGACGTGGTGGTAGATCGAGGACTTGGAGATGCCGGCGGCCCTGGACAGGTGCTCCATGGAGGTGCCGTCGTAACCGCGCTCGTTGAAGACCTGCACGGCGACCGAGAGCAGCGTCTCGGGGGTGTACGTGTCGCGCTTGGCGGTGGTCATGGGGTGCCCTCCCGCTTGTCGGTGGCGTACGCGTGACGGTAGAGCGCCAGGGACGGCGCGTACCGGCCGGAGGGGTCGCGCAGGTGCAGGTCGTCCAGGAGGTCGTAGGCCCAGCCGTGGCCGAGCCTGCGGCTCCACTCGAAGGGGCCCAGCGGGTAGTTGACGCCCAACCGCATCGCGGTGTCGATGTCCTCCTCGGTGGCCACGCCCTTGGCGACGGCGTCATGGGCCAGGTCCACGATCCGGGCGACCGTGCGGGCGACGATCATGCCGGGGACGTCACCGATGACGCTGACGTCCTTGCCGAGCGCCTGGAAGAGGCCGGTGGCCTCGGCGAGGGTCGCCGGCGAGGTGTCCTGGGAGGCGGACAGGGCGATGCGGGTGGCCCGGCGGTAGTCGAGCGCGAGGTCGAAGTAGACGACGTCGCGGAACTCCACGGACGTCTGGCCGTCGGCGAGCACCAGCTGGCCGCCGCTCGGCAGCACCAGGCGGGTGCCGTGGTCCTCGTCCTCCTCGCGGACCGGGATACCCGCCTCGCGGATCAGGGTGAGCAGTTCGGCCGCGGGGCCGAGTCCGCCCTCGGCGGTGACGTGGGCGGGCGGCTGCCGCTTCTCGGCGGTGTGCGGCTCGGGGCTCTCGGCGCCCTCGGCGTGGTCGTACCAGCCGTGCCCCGCCTTGCGGCCGAGGCGGCCGGACTCCACGAGGCGGCGCTGGGCGAGGGAGGGCGTGAAGCGGACGTCCTGGAAGAAGGACTGCCACACCGAGTGCGTGACGGACTCGTTGACGTCCTGCCCGATCAGGTCGGTCAGCTCGAACGCGCCCATCCGGAAGCCGCCGCTCTCGCGCAGGACGGCGTCGATGGTGGCGGGGTCCGCGGCCTGGGCCTCGTACACCGCGAACGCCTCGGCGTAGAACGGCCGGGCGATGCGGTTGACGATGAAGCCGGGGGTGTCCGCGCAGGCCACCGGTGTCTTACCCCAGGCACGCGCGGTCTCGTACGCGCGCGTGGCCGACGTGACGTCGGTGGCGAACCCGGAGACGACCTCGACCAGCGGCAGCAGCGGAGCCGGGTTGAAGAAGTGCAGGCCCAGGAAGCGGCCGGGGCTGCGCAGGGCGCCGCCGATGGCCGTCACCGACAGGGACGAGGTGTTGGTGGCGAGCAGGCAGTCCTCGGAGACGACGTCCTCCAGCTCGCCGAAGAGCCGCTGCTTGACCTCCAGCCGCTCCAGGACGGCCTCCACGACCAGCGCGCAGTCGGCCAGCTCGGCCAGGCTCGCCGCGGGGGTGAGCCGGGCACGGGCCGCGTCCCGCTCGGCGGCGGTGAGCCGGTCCTTCTCCACGAGCCGGTCGAGGCGGGCGCCGATCGCGTCGGCCGCCTCCCGGGCCCGCCCGGGCAGGGTGTCGTAGAGCCGCACGGGGTGGCCGGCCACCAGCGCGACCTGGGCGATGCCCTGGCCCATGGTGCCGGTGCCGACGACGGCCACGGGGCTGCTGAGGTCGAGTGCTGTCATGTGCGCGATCCTCCCGCACGGGGTTGTCCACAGATGCGGCAGGCCCCCTTGTCCCGACCGATCGTTCGGTTACTCTAGCTCTGTCTACCCGTTCCTGCCTCTGTTTCCGCCCAGGTCATGAACTCGAGGAAGAGTTCCTGAGACGAGGAGTTGGTCCCGCATGGCCGCCGAACTGACCGCGCACGACCTGATCGCCAGGCACCGGCCCACGCTCGACCAGGCCCTGGAAGCGATCCGCACGCGCGCGTACTGGTCCCCGCACCCCGAGCACCCCAAGGCGTACGGGGAACGGGGCAGCCTGGACGCGGCGGCCGGCAAGGCCGCCTTCGACGCCGTCCTCGGCACCCGCCTCGACCTCGGCCAGCCCGGCACGGACGACTGGGTGGGCGGCGAGGTCTCCCCCTACGGCATCGAGCTCGGCGTGACCTACCCGCACGCGGACCTCGACGTGCTGCTGCCCGCGATGAAGGCCGGACAGCGCGCCTGGCGGGACGCGGGCGCGGAGACGCGCGCGGTGGTCTGCCTGGAGATCCTCAAGCGGATCAGCGACCGGACGCACGAGTTCGCGCACGCGGTCATGCACACCAGCGGACAGGCCTTCATGATGGCGCTCCAGGCGGGCGGCCCGCACGCCCAGGACCGCGGCCTGGAAGCGGTGGCGTACGCGTACGTGGAGCAGGTCCGCACGCCCGACACCGCCGAGTGGACCAAGCCGCAGGGCAAGCGCGACCCGCTGGCGCTGACCAAGCGGTTCACTCCGGTCCCGCGCGGCATCGGCCTGGTCATCGGCTGCAACACCTTCCCCACCTGGAACGGCTACCCGGGCCTGTTCGCCTCGCTGGCGACCGGCAACGCGGTCCTGGTCAAGCCCCACCCGCACGCGGTACTGCCGCTCGCGCTGACCGTGCACATCGCGCGGGAGGTGCTCACCCAGGCCGGATTCGACCCGAACCTCGTGGCACTGGCTGCCGAGCGCCCCGGCGAGGGCATCGCCAAGACCCTCGCCACCCGCCCCGAGATCCGCATCATCGACTACACCGGATCGACGTCCTTCGGCGACTGGCTGGAGGCCAACGCCCGCCAGGCGCAGGTCTACACGGAGAAGGCCGGCGTCAACACGGTCGTCGTGGAGTCGACCGACAACTACAAGGGGATGCTGTCCAACCTGGCCTTCTCGCTGTCCCTGTACAGCGGCCAGATGTGCACGACCCCGCAGAACCTGCTGATCCCGCGCGACGGCATCCGCACCGACGAGGGCCACAGGACCTTCGACGAGGTGACCGCCGACCTCGCCCGCGCCGTCGACGGCCTGCTCGGCGACGACGCGCGCGCGAACGCCCTGCTGGGCGCCATCGTCAACCCGGACGTGAAGGCCCGCCTGGAAGCGGCCGCCGGCCTCGGCGAGGTCGTCCTTGCCTCCCGGGAGATCACCAACCCGGACTTCCCCGGCGCGGTGGTCCGCACACCGGTGATCGTCAAGCTGGACGGCGCCAAGCCGGACGACGAGGCCGCCTACATGAGCGAGTGCTTCGGCCCCGTCTCCTTCGCCGTCGCGGTCGACACGGTGGCCGACGCGGTGGAGCTGCTGCGCCGCACCGTCCGCGAGAAGGGCGCGATGACGGTCGGCGCGTACACCACCGACCCGGAGGCCGAGCGGGCCGTCGAGGAGGTCTGCCTGGAGGAGGCCGCCCAGCTGTCGCTCAACCTGACCGGCGGGGTGTACGTGAACCAGACGGCCGCCTTCTCCGACTTCCACGGCTCGGGCGGCAACCCGGCGGCCAACGCGGCCCTCACCGACGGCGCGTTCGTCGCCAACCGCTTCCGGGTGGTGGAGGTCCGCCACCAGGCCTAGGAATCCGTGACCGCCGGGGGCGCCGTCGCCGCGCCCCCGGTGGCACTCCAGTGGTACAGCGTCATGGCCACACTGGTGGCCAGGTTGTAGCTGGAGACCTGGGGCCGCATCGGCAGCGCCAGCAGATGGTCGGCCCGCCCACGCACCTCGGGCGACAGACCGCTGCGCTCCGAGCCGAAGGCCAGCACGGCGTCGTCGGGCAGCGTGACACCCCGGATGTCCTCGCCCTCCGGGTCGAGGGCGAACAGCGGTCCGGCGGGCAGTTCGTCGGCACCGAGCCGCTCCACGGCCGTCGCGAAGTGCAGTCCCGCACCGCCGCGCACCACGGTGGGGTGCCAGGGGTCGAGAGTGCCCGTGGTGACGACACCGGTCGCCCCGAAACCGGCGGCCAGCCGGATCACGGCGCCGGCGTTGCCCAGGTTGCGCGGGTTGTCGAGGACCACGACCGGCGCCGGCCGGGGCGTACGGGCGAGCGAGCGCAGATTGTCCTCACGGGACGGCCGCACGGCCAGCGCCGCCACCCCGGTGGGATGGGGCCGCGGCACGAGCGAGGCGTACGTCGCCGCGGGCACCTCGGTCAGCAACTCGTCCAGCAAGTCCCTGACGTCCCCGGCCAGCTCCTCGGCGAGGGCGAGCGCCGCCCCGCGGTCGGTGGTGACCGCCACCGGGACCTGAGCGCCGAAACGCAGCGCGTGCTTGAGGGCGTGGAAGCCGTCCAGCAGCACGGCGGTACCGGCGCTCGCCCGCCAGCGGGCCAGGGGATCGGTCATGCGCTGAACCCTACGTGGCCCGGCGCACGCTCCTCGGCCGAGCCCGGGGCGGTCTCCTCGGAGGCGCGCGGCGCCGGCAGCACGGGGTCCTCGTCCCGGCCGCGCCGCACCAGCCGCTCACGCGCGCGTGCCGCCCAGCCGCCGAGCAGCAGCAGGACGGACGTCGGCAGGAAGACGGCGTCCGCCGTGATCATGGCCAGCGAGAAGAACGGCAGCCCGAGGACGACCGCGATCACCGCGTGCTCGAGCATCATCAGCACCAACAGGACGTTCTTCACCCGCCGGTTGAACAGCGTGAACGGGAAGGCGACCTGCACCATGACCGTGCCGTAGGTGACGACCATCATGATCGTGCCGCTGGAGGACATCAGGTCGGCAAGGGCCGGCCAGGGCGAGAAGTAGTCCAGGTGGAGCGGGTAGTAGACGGCGGTGCCGTCCTGCCAGCGCGAGCCCTGGATCTTGTACCAGCCGGCCGTGGCGTAGATCAGGCAGGCCTCCGCCATGATCACGAACAGGGCGCCGTTGTGCAGGACGTTGGCGATCACGTCAAGCAGGATGCGCGGCTCCTCGGACCTCCTCCGGCGCCGTACCACCGCCCACAGGCCGAGAACGGCCCAGACCGTCCACAGCAGCGAGGGCACCAGCCAGCCGTTGTCGAACAGCCGGCCCGTCAGCGACACACCGGCGAGCACCAGGCCCAGCACCGCCCACAGCGCCGGCCCCAGCCGGTCGGGGCGGACCCGCTCGCCACGGGCGCGTGCCGCGGCCTCGCGGTCCGCCCGCCGGGCGTCGAGCGACCACACCTGGCCGCAGCGGGTGAACACCAGATAGAAGGCCATCAGGTGCAGGACGTTGTCGCCGCCGTCGCCCATGAAGACGCTGCGGTTCTGCAGCGACAGCACACCCACCATGAACAGCACGGAGGCGGTCCGGGTGCGCCAGCCGAGCAGCAGCGCCGCCGTGGCGAGGATCGCCAGCACATAGAAGATCTCGAACCAGACGCCTCCGCCGGACCACATCAGGGCCGTGAAGGCGTGGTTCTCGTCGGTGAGCTGCCGGCCGAGATCCCAGTTCCAGGGACCGTCGGGACCGTACATCTCCCGGCGGTGGGGGAACTCGCGCAGCAGGAACAGCAGCCAGGTACCGGAGAAGCCGATGCGGATCAA
The DNA here is from genome assembly GCF_042884245.1 of Streptomyces sp. NPDC058145. NCBI lineage: Bacteria > Bacillati > Actinomycetota > Actinomycetes > Kitasatosporales > Streptomycetaceae > Streptomyces > Streptomyces sp. NPDC058145. Next base: position 211,685 of record NZ_JBHVUH010000004.1, read on the forward strand.
GGCGCTCTGGTACCGGCCGAGGGCGGACTCGGTGACGCGGGCGATGCCCCGCGAGAGCGTCAGGGACAGACCGTTCACGCCACACCTCCCGCGGCCTCGTCGGCGGTCACCGTCCACCAGGGCAGTACGCGGTAGACGGGCTTGCTCGAGAACCGTTCGCGGCTCCACACGGGCGGCTGCACATTGGTGGTCCGCGAGCGGACCTGCACGCGCTGGACGAGGCCCTGCCGGCCGATCGCGTCCTCCCGGTACAGGCGCATCGTCACGATCCGGCGCATGTACGTCTCGGACAGTGCGCCGCGCAGGCCCACCGGACGGTTGTCGGTGCCGTGCGTGGCGGCGAGGAAGTCCCAGGCGCGGCGCAGCTCGTTCTGCTGGGTGTGGCTCGGCAGCAGGTTGCCGTCGATCGCGGAACCGTCGCGGGCGGAGAGGTCCCTCCAGCCGGTGGTGCGCAGATCACCGTCCTTCGTCCGCACCTCGGCGCGGACCTGCACGGCTATGTTCTGCTGCAGCGGGTTCGGTGCGAACAGCTTCCAGTTCTGCTCGAACTCGGGATACACCCACTCCTCGATCGCCTTGCCGTGCTGCTTGGTCACCGTGTTCGCGGGCGCGAGGCTCAGGAACACCATCCCCAGGTGCACGCAGGCGGCGACGGCGACGGCCGCGAGCGCCACCGCCGCTCCGACCTGGTAGCGGGGGGAGAGGGCGGCGACGCCGGTACGGGGCGGGGCCGCCGGCTCGGCGCCGCCGACGGGGTCCGTGTCCACGGGCGGCTGCTCGTTCGCGTCCGTGCCCCCGACCGAGGACTCGTGCGCGTCCGTGCGCACCGCCGACGACTCATTCCGCTCCGTGCGCACGGCCGACGACTCATTGCGCTCCGTGTCGTCGGCGGGCGACTCGTCTGCGGCCGCACCCGTGACCGACGGCCCGTTTCCCTCCCCACCGGCGACCGGCGACTCGTGCCCGTCCGTGCCGCTCTCCGGGAGACGCGCCCCCTTCGACCCGTCCGGCCCCCGCCGGTTGTGCGAGTCCTCGTCGTACGCGTCCATTCCGCCCCGATCCCCGATTTCCGCCGACGTCGTACGGCCGCCCGCCACAGGCGCCGCATGGTTCACGGGCGCCACTGCTCGACGCCCGCACGGAACGGTACTCAGCCGCGCCCGCCGGGCGCAGCCCCGGGGAACCACCGGAGGCCGTGGCCATCACCACGTCGTGCGCCGGGGCGGACGACCGGCCAGGCGGTACGAGCAGCCGCCGGCCTGCCAGTCGCATCCGGTGACGGAGAAAGCGAAGCTGGACTTCGACCGCTGAGTTCCCGCCCGGCGTACGGGGAAAGGCCCGGTCACCCGCCGACGGCCCACCCGCCCGGCCGACCGGGCCGGGCCAGCGGGATCCGGCCGGCCGGGGCCGGGCCGCCGCGGATCAGACGACGCGGATCAGACGACGGCGCCCGGCGCCCCGGCGTCGGTGACCACGGGACGGCCCGCGGCCTGCCAGACCTGCATGCCGCCGTCGACGTTCACCGCGTCGACGCCCTGCTGGATCAGATACATCGCGACCTGCGCCGAACGCCCTCCGGACCGGCAGATCACATGCACCCGGCCGTCCTGCGGGGCGGCCTCGGTCAGCTCGCCGTACCGGGCCACGAACTCGCTCATGGGGATGTGCAGCGCGCCATCGGCGTGACCAGCCTGCCACTCCTCGTCCTCGCGGACGTCCAGCAGGAAGTCGTCGTCCTTGAGATCCGTGACCTCGACGGTGGGCACCCCAGCTCCAAAACTCATGCCCCCGACGCTACCGGAAGGAAGGCCGGGTCAGCCCTGGGCCTGGAGGGCCGCCAGTTCGGTCTCCCGCTGCTCGATGTCGGCGCGCAGCCGGCCGGCGATCTCGTCGAGCAGGCCGTCCGGGTCGTCCGGGGCCAGCCGCAGCATGCCGGCGATGGCACCCTCCTCGAGCTCGCGGGCGACCAGAGTGAGCAGCTCCTTGCGCTGGGAGAGCCACTCCAGGCGGGCGTACAGTTCGTCGGCGGGGCTCGGCCGTCGCTCGGGCGGCACCGGACCCGCCGCCCACTCCTCGGCCAGCTCCCTGAGCAGCGCCTCGTCGCCGCGGGCGTAGGCGGCGTTGACGCGGCTGATGAACTCCTCGCGCCGCTGCTGCTCCTCTTCCTCCTGGGCGAGGTCGGGGTGGGCCTTACGGGCCAGCTCGCGGTAGAGCTTGCGGGCCTCCTCGCTGGGCCGCACCCGCTCGGGAGGGCGTACCGCCTGGTCGGTGAGCATGGCGGAGGCCTCCGGGAACAGGCCGTGGCCGTCCATCCAGCCGTGCAGCAGCTCCTCGACGCCGGGGATCGGCAGCACATGCGCCCGGGCCTCCTCGGCCCGGCGGATGTCCTCCGGGTCCCCGGTACGGGCGGCCTTCGCCTCGGCGATCTCCGCGTCCAGGTGCTCGATGCGCATATAGAGCGGGCCGAGCTTCTGCTCGTGCAGCCGGGAGAAGTTCTCGACCTCGACGCGGAACGTCTCCACGGCGATCTCGTACTCGATCAACGCCTGCTCGGCTGCCCGCACGGCCTGTTCCAGCCGTTCCTCGGGCCGCGGTGCCTGGGACTGCTCAGCTTCCGGGGTCGTCACCCGACCAGCGTAGGCCACGGCCGGAACCCGGCGCCGCGGATGGGCCGGTTCACGCGCGCGGCACCGCGTCGGGGCAGTCGGCCGGTATCCACTCGGCCACCAGCTCGTGGGTGCAGCCGGCCGGGCCCGGGAGTATCTCGTCGAGGATCACATCACCGAGCGAGGCGGGGTCGCAGCTGCCCAGGACGTCGGACTGGAAACGGGAGACCCCGGTGTAGCGGACGAGAAGGTCCTCGTCGTGCTTGAAGCAGTTGTGCCGGAAGCGGATCTCGACGTCCCCGCCCCCGCCGCGGCGCACCCGCGACGGCCGCAGGTCCTTCACGCAGCGCCTGCCACCGAAGTCGTAGTGCCCGGGGTCGGTGGCGAACGCGCGGGCGCCCGGCGGCAGTTCGGCCGCGAGAGCGGGCAGCCGATCGAGGTAGGGCCGGGGGTCGACGAACCCCGCCTCTTCCCCGACGCCGCCGCTCAGCTCGACGTACTTCATCGCGCCACCCCCGTCACACGCCCGTCTCGGCCGCGATCCGCCCCGCTCGCACCCCCGCCACCAGTTCCCCGTGGTCCGCCTCCGTGCGGTCGGCGTAGGCGACCGCGAAGGCGGCGATCGCCTCGTCCAGCTCCTCGTTCTTGCCGCAGTAGCCGGCGATCAGGCGCGGGTCGGCGCTGTGGGCATGGGCGCGGGCCAGGAGGGCTCCGGTCATGCGGCCGTAGTCGTCGATCTGGTCGGCGGCGAGCGCGGCCGGGTCGACGCTGCCCTTGCGGTTGCGGAACTGGCGCACCTGGAAGGGCCGCCCGTCGACCGTCGTCCAGCCGAGCAGGATGTCGCTGACCACCTGCATCCGCTTCTGGCCGAGGACCACCCGGCGCCCCTCGTGCTCCACAGCCGGCGCCTGGAAGCCGGCCGCGGCCAGGTGCGGGACGAGCGCCGACGGACGCGCCTCCTTCACCTGGAGCACCAGCGGCTCCCCGCGGTGGTCCAGCAGCAGGACCACATACGAGCGCGTGCCCACGCTGCCCGTGCCGACCACCCGGAACGCCACGTCGTGCACCGCGTGCCGGGCCAGCAGCGGCAGCCGGTCCTCGGAGAGCGTCGCCGCGTACGGCTCGAGGGCGGCGGCCACCGCGGCCGCCTCGGCGTCCGGGACCCGGCGCAGCACCGGCGGCGCGTCGACGAAGCGCCGTCCGCCGGTCTCCGTCTCCTCCGTCGACCTGGCCGCGAACCGGCCGCTGGTGTTGGCCCGCGCCTTCTCCGAGACCCGTTCGAGCGTGCCGAGCAGGTCGTGGGCGTCGGTGTGGGAGACCAGTTCCTCGTCCGCGATGGCGTTCCAGGCGTCGAGGACGGGCAGCCCGGCCAGCAGCCGCATGGTCCGCCGGTAGGCGCCCACCGCGTCCTGGGCGGCCTCCCGGCAGGTGTCCTCGTCGGCGCCCGCCTCCCGTCCGGCCAGCACCAGGGAGGCGGCGAGCCGCTTCAGGTCCCACTCCCAGGGGCCGTGCACCGTCTCGTCGAAGTCGTTGAGGTCGATGACCAGGCGGCCGCGGGCGTCCCCGTAGAGACCGAAGTTGGCCGCGTGCGCGTCACCGCATATCTGGGCGCCGATGCGGGTCATCGGAGTACGGGCCAGGTCGTACGCCATGAGCCCGGCGGAGCCGCGCAGGAAGGCGAACGGGGTGGCCACCATCCTGCCCACCCGTATCGGCGTCAGCTCGGGGATGCGGCCGGCGTTGGAGTCCGCCACCGCGGTGACCGCGTCCGGGCGGCCTGCGTCCAGATCGAGGACGCGGTGTGCGTCACGCGGGACCGCGGCCCGCAGCGCCTTGCCCTGCTTCTTGGGCGAACCCTGCGACGGCCACTGGGCGAAGCCACGCACCCGCGGCAACCGGGGCGCCGTCACCGCCCGCCCCACCGCCTCCACACCGGATCCCGTCACCAGGACCGCCTCCCCCGCCCGCACGCTCGGACATCAACTCGTGCAGACCGTACAGCCGTCGGCCGGAACGCGTCAGACCCTGTGGACAACCGAAGACCTGTGGAAAACCCCGTCCGCCACGCCGTCGGCACCCCTGAGAGCTTCCTCACAGAGAACGCACGCCAAAACGACTACGGGCCCACCGTTTTCACGATGGGCCCGTAGCCTCTGTGTGCGCGAGGGGGGAGTTGAACCCCCACGCCCTTTCGGGCACTGGAACCTGAATCCAGCGCGTCTGCCTATTCCGCCACCCGCGCATTGGGTGTGTCTTCCGGCTCCGTCCCTTTCGGGCCGGCCCCTTCCGACATCCAGAACATTAGCACGCTGTACGAGGTGGATTCACATCCCTTACCTGCCGCCCGACCGGGTAGGGAGAGCGCAGGCGCAGGCCACGTTTCAGGGAGAGCCTGTTCACGTATCAACCTCGTACCGGTCCCGGCCATCTGTCCAGGAGGCGGGCCAGGTCCACAGCCGGGTGCGGGACACTGGTACTTGCCCGCCTCTACGATCCTTGTCTGCAGGAGTTCGAAGGGGAGCCGCTGGGGGAACCGGCTGATTGCCGGACGCGTAGATACGATCAGTGAGCAGTACGGGCGGAACAGCGGCCCACAGCAGGCACAGAGCAGGGCAAGGCATAACGGCAGCGACGGAGGAGGTGCCCCATGGGAGTCCTGAAGAAGTTCGAGCAGCGTCTCGAAGGTCTGGTCAACGGCACCTTCGCCAAGGTCTTCAAGTCCGAGGTCCAGCCGGTGGAGATCGCCGGCGCGCTCCAGCGGGAGTGCGACAACAACGCCACCATCTGGAACCGCGACCGCACGGTCGTACCCAACGACTTCATCGTGGAGCTGAGCGCGCCGGACCACGAGCGCCTCAGCCCCTACTCCGGGCAGCTCGGCGACGAGCTGGCCGGCATGGTGCGCGACTACGCCAAGCAGCAGCGCTACACCTTCATGGGCCCGATCAAGGTCAACCTGGAGAAGGCCGACGACCTGGACACCGGGCTGTACCGGGTGCGCAGCCGCACCCTGGCCTCCTCCAGCAACCAGCAGGCGCCCCCCGGGCCGCCCGCCGGACGTCCCGGCCCCGCCCAGGGCGGCGGCCACGGCTACCAGCCCGCCGCTCCCGCCGGAGCGCCCCCCATGCCGTCCGCACCGCCGCCCGGCACCCGCCCCGGCGGCTACGGTTACCCGCAGCCCGCCACGCAGCGGCCCGCGGCCGCACCCATGAGCGGCGGGCGCACCCGCCACTGGATCGAGATCAACGGCACCCGCCACCAGATCTCCCGCCCGACCCTGGTGCTGGGCCGCAGCACCGAGGCCGACGTGCGGATCGACGACCCCGGCGTCTCCCGCCGGCACTGTGAGATCCGGACCGGAACGCCCTCGACGATCCAGGATCTCGGCTCCACCAACGGCATCGTGGTGGACGGGCAGCACACCACCCGCGCTACGCTCCGCGACGGCTCGCGGATCGTCGTGGGCAGCACCACCATCATTTACCGGCAAGCCGAAGGGTGAAGCGGGGGCAATGTCAGAGCTGACCCTCACGGTCATGCGGCTGGGTTTCCTGGCCGTACTGTGGCTGTTCGTGATCGTGGCCGTACAGGTCATCCGTAGTGACCTGTTCGGTACACGCGTCACCCAGCGCGGAGCGCGCAGGGAGGCGGCACGGCCGCAGCAGGCCGCCCGGCAGCAGTCCGCGCCCCCGCAGCAGCGCGGCCAGCAGGGCGGCGGCCGACGCGGCCGCAACGCCCCCACCAAGCTGGTCGTGTCCGAGGGCACCCTCACCGGCACCACCGTCGCGCTGCAGGGCCAGACCATCACCCTGGGCCGGGCGCACGACTCCACGATCGTGCTGGACGACGACTACGCCTCCAGCCGCCATGCCAGGATCTACCCGGACCGCGACGGCCAGTGGATCGTCGAGGATCTCGGCTCCACCAACGGCACCTACCTGGACCGGTCCCGGCTGACGACACCCACGCCGATCCCGCTGGGCGCGCCGATCCGCATCGGCAAAACCGTCATCGAGCTGCGGAAGTAGTGCTACGTCATGAGTGAGCGCGAGCGGAGCGAGCACGCAGCGGCAGGCCGCACCCCGGTCTCCGGCGCGCTCCTGACCGGAGGGTGGGCAGTGTGGCTCGACACGACCGGCTGTACCCGGAGCCGACGGGCGAGGTGCGCATGAGTCTGTCACTGCGCTTCGCCGCCGGATCGCACAAGGGCATGATCCGGGAGGGCAACGAGGACTCCGGTTACGCCGGTCCCCGCCTGCTCGCGATCGCCGACGGCATGGGCGGCCAGGCGGCCGGCGAGGTCGCCTCCTCCGAGGTCATCTCCACCCTGGTCACGCTCGACGACGACGTCCCCGGCTCCGACATCCTCACCTCCCTCAGCCACGCCGTGCAGCGCGCCAACGACCAGCTGCGCGGCATGGTCGAGGAGGACCCGCAGCTCGAGGGCATGGGCACCACGCTCACCGCCCTGCTGTGGACCGGGCAGCGGCTCGGCCTGGTGCACGTCGGCGACTCGCGCGCGTACCTGCTGCGCGACGGGGTGCTGACCCAGATCACCCAGGACCACACCTGGGTGCAGCGGCTCGTCGACGAGGGCCGCATCACCGAGGAAGAAGCCACCACCCACCCGCAGCGCTCCCTGCTGATGCGCGCCCTCGGCAGCGGCGACCACGTCGAGCCCGACCTGTCCATCCGCGAGGTCCGGGCCGGCGACCGCTACCTGATCTGCTCCGACGGTCTGTCCGGCGTCGTCTCCCACCAGACGATGGAGGAGACCCTCGCCAGCTACCAGGGCCCGCAGGAGACCGTGCAGGAGCTGATCCAGCTCGCGCTGCGCGGCGGCGGCCCGGACAACATCACCGTCATCATCGCCGACGTGCTCGACCTGGACACCGGCGACACCCTCGCCGGGCAGCTGTCCGACACCCCGGTCGTGGTCGGCGCCGTCGCCGAGAACCAGCACCACCTGCACGACAACGGCATCATGCAGACCCCGGCCGGCCGCGCCTCCCACCTGGGCCGCCAGGACCACCCGGGAGGCGGCGGCGAGTTCGGCCCGCCCGGCTCCGGCGACACCACCGGCTACGTCCCCGACGGCTACGGGGACTACACGGACGACGACTTCACCAAGCCGCGCAAGAACCGCAGGTGGCTGAAGAGATCGTTCTACAGCGTCCTCGCCCTCGCCGTCATCGGCGGCGGCCTGTACGGCGGCTACCGCTGGACGCAGACCCAGTACTACGTCGGCACCAACGACGAGCACGTCGCCCTGTACCGCGGCATCAGTCAGGACCTCGCCTGGGTGTCGCTGTCCAAGGTGGAGAAGGACCACCCCGAGATCGAACTCAAGTACCTGCCGCCCTACCAGCAGAAGCAGGTCAAGAACACGATCACGGCAGGCGGCCTGGACCAGGCCCGGGCGAAGATCGACGCCCTGTCCGTGCAGGCCTCCGCATGCCGCAAGCAGGCCGAGCGCGCGGCCGCCGAGACCGAGAAGAACGCCAAGACCGGCGAGGGCGAGGCCGGAGGCACCACGGGAACCACCCCGGCCTCCTTCACGTCCAAGGCATCACCCACGCCGAACCCGTCGGCGTCGTCGAAGCCCCCGTCGTCCCCCTCGAAGTCCCCGACCGCCAAGCCCAGCCCCGGCCCGAGCCTCTCCGAGAATGAGCAGAAGGTCGTCGATCAGTGCGGCAAGCAGTAAGCACGCCGTGAGAGGCCCTGTCACACGATGAGCAGCACTTCGAACACACCGACGCACCACACGTCCACGATCGGCGCCATCGGCGCACCGAGCCGCCGCAACACCGAGCTGGCCCTGCTGATCTTCGCGGTGGTCATTCCGGTGTTCGCCTATGCCAACGTGGGTCTGGCCATCGACGGCCAGGTGCCCGCGGGGCTGCTGAGCTACGGCCTGGGCCTCGGCCTGATGGCCGGCGTCGCCCACCTCGCCGTGCGGAAGTTCGCCGCCTACGCCGACCCGCTGCTGCTGCCGCTGGCCACCCTGCTGAACGGCCTCGGATTGGTGTGCATCTGGCGGCTGGACCAGTCGAAGCTGCTCCAATCGCTGCCCAATTTCGTCACGGCCGCACCGCGCCAGCTGCTGTACACGGCGTTGGGCATCGCCATGTTCGTCGCCGTGCTGTTCTTCCTGAAGGACCACCGCGTCCTGCAGCGTTACACCTACATCTCCATGTTCGGCGCCCTGATCCTGCTCATCCTCCCGCTGGTGCCTGGCCTCGGGGCCAACATCTACGGCGCAAAGATCTGGATCAGGGTTCCCGGCCTGGGCTCGCTGCAGCCCGGAGAGTTCGCGAAGATCGTCCTCGCCATCTTCTTCGCCGGGTATCTGATGGTGAAGCGCGACGCCCTTGCCCTCGCCAGCCGCCGCTTCATGGGCCTGTACCTGCCGCGCGGTCGCGACCTCGGTCCGATCCTGGTCGTCTGGGCGATCTCGATCCTCATCCTCGTTTTCGAGACCGACCTCGGCACCTCGCTGCTGTTCTTCGGAATGTTCGTCATCATGCTGTACGTCGCCACCGAGCGGACCAGTTGGATCGTCTTCGGTCTGCTGATGTCCGCGGTCGGCGCCGTCGGTGTGGCGAGCTTCGAGCCTCACATCCAGACCCGTGTGCAGGCCTGGCTCAACCCGCTGCGCGAGTACAAGCTCAGTCAGCAGGGCGTGGGCGGTCACACCGAACAGTCCATGCAGGCGCTGTGGGCGTTCGGCTCCGGCGGCACCCTCGGCACCGGCTGGGGCCAGGGCCACTCCGACCTGATCAAGTTCGCCGCCAATTCCGACTTCATCCTCGCCACGTTCGGTGAGGAGCTGGGCCTGGCCGGCGTCATGGGGATCCTCCTGATCTACGGCCTGATCGTGGAGCGCGGCGTGCGCACCGCCCTCGCCGCCCGCGACCCGTTCGGCAAGCTGCTGGCCATCGGCCTGTCCGGCGCCTTCGCGCTCCAGGTGTTCGTCGTGGCCGGCGGTGTGATGAGCCTCATCCCGCTGACCGGTATGACGATGCCGTTCCTCGCGTATGGCGGTTCTTCCGTGCTGGCCAACTGGGCCCTGATCGGCATCCTCATCCGGATCAGCGACACCGCGCGCCGCCCGGCACCCGCCCCCGCCGCCAACCCCGACGCCGAGATGACCCAGGTGGTCCGCCCGTCATGAACAAACCCCTGCGCCGGATCGCGATCTTCTGCGGCCTGCTCGTCCTGGCCCTGCTGATCCGCGACAACTGGCTCCAGTACGTCAAGGCCGACCAGCTGCGCACCGACACGGCCAACCGTCGGGTCGCCATCGAGCGGTACGCCAACCCGCGGGGCGACATCGTCGTCGACGGCGACCCCATAACCGGGTCGGTCGAGGCCAAGAGCGGCGACTTCAAGTACAAGCGCACCTACAAGAACGGGGCCATGTGGGCCCCGGTCACCGGCTACTCGTCGCAGGCCTTTGGCGCCAACCAGCTGGAGAACATCGAGGACGGCATCCTCACCGGCAACGACGACCGGCTCTTCTTCCGCAAGACCCTCGACATGATCACCGGCAAGGACCAGCAGGGCGGCAACGTCGTCACCACGCTCAACGCCGCCGCGCAGAAGGCCGCGTTCAACGGCCTGCGGTCCCAGGGCGGCAAGGGCGCCGTGGTGGCCCTCGAGCCCTCCACCGGCAAGATCCTCGCCCTGGCCTCCTACCCGTCGTACGATCCCTCGAGTTTCGCGGGCAACACGGACAAGGACGCCAAGGCCTGGAACGGGCTTCTGAAGAAGAACAACCCGTCCGACCCGGCGCTCAACCGGGCGCTGCGCGAGACCTACCCGCCGGGCTCCACCTTCAAGGTGGTCACCGCGGCGGCCGCGCTGGAGAACGGGCTGTACAAGTCGGCCGACGAGAAGACCGACTCACCGCTGCCCTACGTCATGAAGGGCACCACCACCGAGCTGAAGAACGAGGGCAACATCCCCTGCAAGGACGCCAACATGCGCGAGGCGCTGCGGGTGTCCTGCAACACCGTCTTCGGCAAGATCGGCGCCGACCTCGGCAACGACAAGATGCTGGCCGAGGCGAAGAAGTTCGGCTTCGACGCCGAGCAGTTCACCCCGATCCGCTCCAGCGCCTCGGTCTTCTCCGACAACATGAACCCGTCGCAGACCGCGCTGTCCTCCATCGGCCAGTACAACACCGCCGCCACCCCGCTGCAGATGGCCATGGTCGCCTCGGCCGTCGCCAACGACGGCAAGCTGATGAAGCCGTACATGGTCGACCAGCTGCAGTCCTCCAACCTCGACCCGGTCGCCAAGACCGATCCCGAGGAGCTGAGCCGGCCGCTGTCCCCGCAGAACGCGCAGATCCTGCAGTCGATGATGGAGACGGTCGTCAAGAGCGGTACGGGCCAGAGGGCACAGATCGGCGGCGGAGTGACCGTCGGCGGCAAGACCGGTACCGCCCAGCACGGCGTGGCGAACAGCGCGAACCCGTACGCATGGTTCATCTCATACGCCAAACTCAGCGACAACAGCTCGCCGGTCGCCGTGGCCGTCGTGGTCGAGGACGAGAACGCCAACCGTGACGACATCTCCGGCGGCGGCCTGGCCGCGCCGATCGCGAAGAACGTCATGGAGGCGGTCATCAACTCCAAGAAGTGAACCCGCTCACGTCCCCTTCACATCGTTGCACGTTGCGATACCGGTCCTGTATCGGGTTCCGGGCTTGGCCAGGGCACACGGAGCGAGCCGGGTACGGTAGGCCCGGACGGCAGCCTCCGGCCGCACACGACATGTGCGCGGCCGAGACCGACGGAGAGGGCTGGTAGGTAGCTATGGAAGAGCCGCGTCGCCTCGGCGGCCGGTACGAGCTGGGCCAGGTGCTCGGTCGTGGTGGCATGGCGGAGGTCTACCTCGCGCATGACACCCGCCTCGGCCGCACCGTGGCGGTGAAGACGCTGCGCGCGGACCTAGCGCGCGATCCGTCCTTCCAGGCCCGGTTCCGCCGGGAGGCCCAGTCGGCCGCCTCGCTCAACCATCCCGCGATCGTCGCGGTCTACGACACGGGCGAGGACTACATCGACGGGGTCTCGATCCCGTACATCGTCATGGAGTACGTCGACGGCTCCACGCTCCGTGAGCTCCTTCACTCCGGCCGCAAGCTGCTGCCCGAGCGGTCCATGGAGATGACCATCGGCATCCTCCAGGGCCTGGAGTACGCCCACCGCAGCGGCATCGTCCACCGTGACATCAAGCCGGCCAACGTCATGCTGACCCGCAACGGCCAGGTCAAGGTGATGGACTTCGGCATCGCCCGCGCCATGGGCGACTCCGGCATGACCATGACCCAGACCGCGGCGGTCATCGGCACGGCCCAGTACCTCTCCCCGGAGCAGGCCAAGGGCGAGCAGGTCGACGCCCGCTCGGACCTCTATTCGACGGGCTGCCTCCTCTACGAGCTGCTGACGGTCCGCCCGCCCTTCGTCGGCGACTCTCCCGTGGCCGTGGCCTACCAGCACGTCCGCGAGGAGCCGCAGGCCCCCTCGGTCTTCGACCCCGAGATCACGCCCGAGATGGACGCCATCGTCCTGAAGGCGCTGGTCAAGGACCCGAACTACCGCTACCAGTCGGCCGACGAGATGCGCGCCGACATCGAGGCCTGCCTCGACGGCCAGCCGGTCGCCGCCACGGCCGCGATGGGCGCCGTGGGCGCGGCGGGCTACGGCGGCTACCCCGACGACCAGCCGACGACGGCGCTGCGTTCGGACGCGGGCGGGGGAGCGACCACCATGCTCCCGCCGATGAACCCGGACGACGGGGGCTACGGCTACGACGAACGCCCGGACCGCCGCCGCCAGCAGAAGAAGAACAACTCCTCGACGATCCTCCTCGTGGTCGCGGGCATCCTGGTGCTGGTGGGCGCGATCCTGATCGGTCAGTGGATCTTCAGCGGGCACGACAGCGAGAACGACACGTTCGCCGCACCGAACTTCGTCGGCAACAGCTTCGGCACGGCCCAGAAGATGGCCGAGAACCGGGGCCTGAAGCTGGCGCCCCCCACCCGCAAGCCCTGCGAGAACCAGCCGAAGAACAACGTCTGCGATCAGAACCCGACGGAGGGCTCGGACGTCAAGAAGGGCGACACCATCACGCTGGTGGTGTCCACGGGCGCCCCCAAGGTCACCGTCCCGGACGTGCTCGGCATCCAGTACGACCAGGCCGAGGCCCAGCTGAGGAAGAAGGGCTTCGAGGTCCAGAAGAAGACCGAGGTGTCCAGCCAGACGCCCGACGTGGTCACCAAGCAGGACCCGGACGGCGGCACCAGCCGGCAGAAGGGCTCCACCATCGTCCTCACGGTCGCCAGGGCCGAGGAGAAGGTCGCGGTCCCGGACGTCACCGGCAAGACCTGTGACGAGGCCAAGGCCGAACTGCAGTCGAAGGGCCTGGCCCCGAACGCGACCTGCAACGACACCCCCACCGACAACCCCGACGACGACGGCAAGGTCCTCACCACCACCCCGGCGGCGGGCAGCGAGGTCGCCAAGAACACCCCGGTGGCCATCAACGTCGGCAAGGTGCAGAACCAGCAGGTGCAGGTCCCGAACGTCCAGGGCCAGAAGCTCAAGGACGCCAAGAAGCTGCTGGAGCAGGCCGGCCTGCAGGTCGGCAACGTCACCGGCTCGCAGGACGACAACTCGACCGTCTTCACGTCCAACCCGCCCCAGGGGAGCACGGTCCAGCGGGGCTCGACCGTCGACCTGGTCACCGTCGGCGGCCAGAACGGCAACCCCGGCGGAAACGACGGCGGCACCAACTTCTTCGGCGGCGCCGGAGGCTGACACCGGAAACGCGTGGGGCCCCTGCCGGAACCGTCCGGCAGGGGCCCCACGCGTTTCCGGCGTCCACCTTGTCGACCCGTCGAGATCGCACTGCAGTGCCCCTGCCGATCGTGTCTTCATATGACACGGCTCGTTGATCGAGCGGGTGGAGAGTCACGTCTCCAACCCGGTCAGATGGCCACGACGCAACCGAAGGTGCAGAACGTGATCAACGAATCGGCGCTGCTGGAATCGAAGACCCTGCGCGACAGCGTGTTGGACCGGACCGACGCCCTCGACAGAGTCAAGGCGTTGTCGCTGCTACCGGACGGAATGCATGTGCCGACGGCGATGGTGGCAGCGTATTTCGGGGTAGGACTCGAGGCCATCAAGTCACTGGTCAAAGACCACCGCCCAGAGTTGGACACCAACGGCTACCGCCTGCTGACCGGTGAAGAACTGAGGTCCTTCAAGGACCTCAGTGGGATTCAGTCCCGTACCCGCTCCCTCGCTCTCTTCTCCCGCCGCGCCGTCCTCAACGTCGCCATGCTGCTGCGCGACAGCGAAGTCGCACGTCAGGTGCGTGTGTATCTCCTCGATGTGGAGTACCTGTCGCGCACAGGGTCTGTGGACAACTCCGCCCCCGCAGACACCGTGTCCCTCGACGACCGCATCGATCAGCGCATCACCCACATCCTCGGCAGGACAGTCGTGCCGATGTTCAACGCTCTGATCGAGACCTCGGGCGAGCACCGCCGCGAGCTGGTCGCCCTGCGGGCGGGAGTCCAGCGCATCGAGCGACGGCTCCACCAGCACCACGCCCGGCTGAAGCGGCTCGAAGGGGTACGGGACGACCGGCCCGCCATTGGAGTCATGGCCGCCATGGACAGCATGAACGGCCGGACGTTCGAGCAGCACATCGCCAAACTGCTGCGCCGCGACGGCTGCACCAACGTCGTCGTACAGGGCGGTCACGGAGACCGGGGCGTCGACGTCATCGGGCTCACGCCCGACGGGCGGCGACTCGTCGTCCAGTGCAAGAGGTTCGCGCCCTACCTCTCCATCAACAGCTCCGAGATGCAGAAGTTCATCGGCGCGGCCAAGGTTCTGTACAGCGCGCAGGTGGCGCTCTTCGTGGCGACGTGCCCCTTCACCCCGGAGGCCCTGAGCATCGCCGCCGAGGCGGGAATCACCGCCGTACACCGTGGGGTACTGGAGGAATGGAGCGCGGGGGAGCCCCTGAAGATTCTGGAGTAGGCACGGCGAACCCAAAGAGGCCCGAAGCCGCAAAGAGTAGTTGCGGCTTCGGGCCTCCCTCATGCTAGGTGACCGACCTCCGCAAAGGAGGTCGGTCACCTCATCTCATCGCAGCTCCGCCGGCGGCGTCCGCTCGCTGTTCACCTTGTCCACCCGAACCAGTTCGCCCCACACCACATACCGGTAGCGGGAGGTGTAGACGGGGGTACAGGTGGTCAGGGTGATGTAGTGGCCCGGCTTCTTCCTGCCGGATTCCTCCGGGATCTGGGAGAGGACCTTGACGTTGTACTTCGAGGTCTCCGGGAGGATCGAGTAGACCTTGTAGACGTACCAGTCGTCCTTCGTCTCGAAGACGATCGGGTCGCCGTCCTCCAGCTTGTCGATGTTGTGGAACTTCGCGCCATGGCCGTCCCGGTGGGCGGCGAGGGTGAAGTTGCCCTTCTTCCCGGTGGTGGGCAGCGCGGCCTTGACGGGATCCGTGTAGTAGCCGGCCACACCGTCGTTGAGGATGTCCTCATCGGTGCCCTTCTCCACCAGCACCGCGCCGTTCCGCATCGCCGGGACGTGCAGGAAGCCGATGCCGTCCTTGGTGTCCAACGCGCCCGGCCCCGTGTCGGTGGACTGGGCCCAGTGGTCGCGGACCCGGTCGGCCTGCCGGTCCGCCTTGCGGTCCGCTATGACGTTCGTCCACCACAGGGAGTAGACGACGAACAGTCCCATCACCACGCCCGCAGTGATGAGCAGTTCACCGAAGAAGCTGACCGCCAGCGCGATCCGGCCGGGGCCGCGGCGGCCCGGGACGGGCGTCGCGCCGGACGCGTCCGTGTGGTCTTCGGTGTCGTCGGCGGTCGCTGCCACAGTCTTGTTGCCCCTACTCGATGAGCGCGTCCGGCTTGCCCTTGCTGCGCGGGCGTTCCTCGACCATCTTGCCCCAGACGATCAGCCGGTACTTGCTGGTGAACTCCGGCGTACAGGTGGTGAGGGTGATGTAGCGGCCCGGCCCGGTGAACCCCGAGCCCTTGGGCACCGGGTTCAGAACGCTGGTGTTGGACGGCGGAGTCACCGGCAGCGTCGAGGTCACCTTGTACACGAAGTACGTGTCCTGCGTCTCGACCACCACCGGGTCGCCCGGCGTCAGCCTGTTGATGTACCGGAACGGCTCACCGTGCGTGTTGCGGTGCGCCGCCAGGCCGAAGTTGCCCGTCTTCGCGTCCGGCATCGCCGTCTTCAGCGGGTCCTCGCCGTAGTGCCCGACCATTCCCTTGTCGAGCACCGTCTTGTTGCTGACGCCCTCGGCGATCGGCGCCACCACGTCCAGCTTGGGAATGTGGAGTATCGCGAAGCCCTGCCCGGGTTCGAACACCCCGGGGGCCCGCTTGCCGCTCGCCCAGTCGTCCTGCAGCTGGTGCGTCTCGCTGCCCGCCTGCGCGTGCGCCCGGACGTTCGTCCACCACAGCTGGTAGGTGACGAACAGCAGCAGCAGCACGCCGGTGGTGATGAACACCTCGCCGATCGCCCGGCTCGCGATGACACCCGGACCCGGCTTGCGCAGCCGCGCCTGCCGCCGGGCCTCGACACGGGACAGCGGCCGGCCGCTGTCCGGCTCCGCCGGGGCCGCGGCCTCGCGGGACGCTCCACCATGACGCCCACCGCGCCGCTTGGCGGCCTTCCTGCGGGCCGCACGGCCACCCGCCGGGGGTCCAGGGGCGGAAGAGGCTCCTGAGGCGCGCAGAGCCCCGTTCTCGGGGCCCTGCGCCGGATCGGGGAGCCGCAGCGCCATCGTCTCGTCGTCCAGGGCGGCCCGGTACGGCTCCCCCGGCGCCGACCCCGCGACGTGCCAGTCCCCAAGCGCACCGGAAGCCTCGTACGACTGATCCCCGTACGAGGCATCGGTCTCGCGCTCCGGGCGCAGCGCGGTCACGCCGTGGCCCTGCCCACCACCGGGGCGAGCCCCGCCGACCTCGCCACCGCGCCCTCGTCGCCGCACTCGACCAGCCAGTTGGCCAGCATCCGGTGCCCGTGCTCGGTCAGCACCGACTCGGGATGGAACTGCACGCCCTCGACCGGGAGTTCACGGTGCCGCAGGCCCATGATGATGCCGTCGTGGGTACGGGCCGTGACCTCCAGCTCGTCCGGAACGGTCGCGGGCTCCGCCGCCAGCGAGTGGTAGCGGGTCGCCGTGAACGGCGAGGGCAGCCCGGCGAAGACACCCCTGCCCCCGTGCTCCACCAGCGAGGTCTTGCCGTGCAGCAGCTCCGGCGCCCGGTCCACCACACCGCCGTACGCCACCTGCATCGACTGCATGCCCAGGCACACCCCGAAGACGGGGACGCCGGTCGCCGCGCAGTGCCGGACCATGTCCACGCACACGCCCGCCTGCTCCGGCGTGCCCGGTCCCGGCGAGAGCAGCACGCCGTCGAACCCGTCCTGGGCATGCGCGGTCGACACCTCGTCGTTGCGCAGCACCTCGCACTCGGCGCCCAGCTGGTACAGGTACTGGACCAGGTTGAAGACGAAGCTGTCGTAGTTGTCGACGACGAGAATCCGCGCGCTCACTGGTTGTCCACCGTCACATCGTTGAAGGGCAGCAGCGGTTCGGCCCAGGGGAAGACGTACTGGAAGAGGACGTAGACCACGGCCAGGACCAGGACGAGCGAGACCAGCGCCTTCGCCCACACGTTCCCCGGCAGATGCCGCCAGATCCAGCCGTACATGCCGTCCCTTCCGTCTCACCACGGCACCGGTAACCCACGCCGTACGGCACCAGACTAACGGCGTGGAGCCCTCGGTTGGCCTGACTCGGCGGGCTGTGTGGTCAGCGCGGGGGACCCGCCCGGACGTGTGTACCCGGACGTACGTGACAGGGGGCCGATCACCTCAACGCCCGCGGAACGCTTTCGCGACGGCCGCGCACCGCCGGCCCCCGAGTGGGTGGCTACTGCACCGGCTTCGCGTAGTGCAGATCCACGGTGCCCGAGTAGCCCGGCAACGTCACCGTCCCGTCCTCGGTGACCTTCCAGCCGAGACCGTAGACGTTGACGTACACCATGTACGTCTGGATCGCCTTGCTCGCGGCGAGCGACTGCTGCAGCCGCTCCGGGTCACCCACCGCGGTGATCTTGTACGGCGGTGAGTAGACGCGGCCCTGGAGGATCAGGGTGTTGCCGACGCAGCGCACCGCACTGGTGGAGATCAGCCGCTGGTCCATGACCTTGATGCCCTTGGCCCCGCCCTGCCACAGCGCGTTCACCACGGCCTGCAGGTCCTGCTGGTGGATGACCAGGTAGTCGGGCTGCGGCTCGGGGTAGCCGGGGAGTTTGGCGGTGGCGTTCGGCGGGGCGTCGTTGAGGGTGACGGTGATCGCGCTGCCCTTGACCTGCTGGGTGCCCGCGCTCTTCTCCAGGCCGCTCAGCTTCTCGTCCTGGGCCCTGGTGCTGCCGTCGTCACCCTCGGCGAGCGACTCCACGTTGCCCCGCAGGGCCGCGTTGGACTCGTCCAGCAGCTTGTTCTTGTGGCTGCGCTCCTGGATCAGGTCGGACAGCTTGAGCAGGGAGGCGTCCTGCCGGATGTCGGTGCCCTTGGCCGTGTTGAAGCTGGTGAAGAAGATCAGACCGGCCAGCGCGAACACGGCCACCGTGAGAATCCGCGCCGGGCGCAGACGCACCGAACGAAGGGGGCCGGAACCCGTTGCTCCCGTCCCGGGGGAGTCGGCAGAATTGCTCAACGTACCCTTATCTCCTTCGGCGCCGCGGAAGCACTACGCTAACGGACGCCCGGGGGAGCGCTAAGTGTCCCCTTGTACGCTGCCCCGGACCGACCCAGCTAACTGCGCGGCCACGCAGCGCATCGACAGGAGAGACCCTCGTGCCGAAGTCACGTATCCGCAAGAAGGCCGACTACACGCCCCCGCCCGCGAAGCAGGGGCAGGCCATCAAGCTCACCAACCGCGCCTGGGTCGCGCCGGTCATGCTGGCCATGTTCCTCATCGGCCTGGCCTGGATCGTCGTCTTCTACGTCACGGACGGCTCGCTGCCGATCGACAGCCTGGACAACTGGAACATCGTGGTCGGATTCGGCTTCATCGCCGCCGGCTTCGGTGTCTCCACGCAGTGGAAGTAGCCTGCTCCAGGCCGGCTCTGCCCAGGGCTGTTCACTGAGTTATCCACAGAATCACAGCGTCGTCCACACCCTCCTGGGGAAAAGACTACGATCTGTGGATAACCCACCAGCCGTTGACGCCGGTGTGACTGCCCTACCGGCCCTGGACAACCGTTCGCCCCCTGCCCCACCTGCGGAAACGCATCCGAGTGGCAGGGGGCACAACTGTGGCCGCACAATATGCACAAGATTCAGCACACACTGTGGACAACGGTTCGACATCAGGTGAGCTGAGCGGTTCTGACCAGCACCAGAACCACCACTACGGCCAGAACGAGCGCACACGTGCCGTACTGGATCAGCGACCGTCGCTCGCGCGGGGCGTGCACCATGGCGTACCCGGTGACGACGCCGGCGACCAGGCCGCCGATGTGGGCCTGCCAGGCGATACCGCCCCAGCCGAAGGTGATGATCAGGTTGATCACCAGCAGGGCGATGACCGGGCGCATGTCGTAGTTGAGCCGGCGCATCAGCACCGCCGTGGCCCCGAAGAGCCCGAAGATCGCGCCCGAGGCGCCGAGCGAGGGCTGGTTGGGAGGGGCGATGAGATAGCTGAGCGCACTGCCGGCCAGCCCCGAGACGAAGTACAGGGCCAGGTACCGGGCGCGGCCGAGGGCGGCCTCCAGGGGGCCGCCGATCCACCACAGGCTGAGCATGTTGAACAGGATGTGCACATAGCCGCCGTGCAGGAACATCGAGGTCAGCAGGCGGTAGTACTGCCCTTCGGCCACTCCCTCGAGGGCGCCGAACGGGACGAAGTGGGCTCGTGCGACCAGGTCGAACCGGTCGGTGAAGCTGTCGCCCATGGCCATCTGGACCAGGTAGATGGCCAGGTTGATCCCGATGAGGATCTTGGTGACCAGCCGGGGATCCGCCGTCACCGTGCCCCCCGCGACCGTCCGCGGACGGGAGGAGGCCGGAGAGTGGCCGGTGCCGGAGCCGGCACGGACGCATTCGGGGCACTGGAAGCCGACCGAGGCGCTGACCATGCACTCGGGGCAGATGGGGCGCTCGCAGCGGGTGCAGTGCACGCCGGTCTCGCGGTCCGGGTGCCGGTAGCACACGGGCACGCTACGGGCGTCGTGCGTGCGGTCTGCGGCGTGGTCCATGAGCACCCCTTGCTGGTCGTGGGCCTTCCCCGGCACTACCCCGCCCCGCTCTTCCTTACGGACGAGCGGGGCGTTTGGTTCCCTGCGACGGCTCGGGGGGCGCGAGCGCGCCCGCGCTCAGCTTGCGCGCTTCTCGACGACGACCGACTCGATGACGACGTCGTTGACCGGCCGGTCGTTCGGCTTGGTGGTGGGCGCGGCGGCGATGGCGTCCACCACCTTCTGGCCGGCCGGGTCGCTGACCTCGCCGAAGATGGTGTGCTTGCGGTTCAGCCAGGTCGTCGGGGAGACGGTGATGAAGAACTGCGAGCCGTTGGTGCCCGGGCCTGCGTTGGCCATGGCGAGCAGGTACGGCTTGTTGAAGGACAGGTCCGGGTGGAACTCGTCCTCGAACTCGTAGCCGGGGCCGCCGATGCCGCTGCCCAGCGGGTCGCCCCCCTGGATCATGAAGCCGCTGATCACCCGGTGGAAGATCGTGCCGTCGTAGAGCCGGTCCGTGCTCACAGTGCCGGTGCCCGGGTGCGTCCACTCACGCTCGCCCTGTGCGAGTTCGACGAAGTTCCTGACGGTCTTCGGCGTGTGGTTCGGGAACAGCCGTACCTCGATGTCGCCGTGGTTGGTCTTCAGGGTGGCGTAGAGCTGCTCGGCCACGGTGTGCCTTCCGTTGTCCTCGTGTAACCCCCCGATCCTCGCACGGTCGGGGGCGGGCGGCGCCCGGCCGTGGTGAGTTCCGCGGAGAGGGAGCGCGCGGCGGAGATTCGTGGCAGTGTCGTCGACAAGCCCCTGTTGCACCCATATGCCCGCCCTCACGTGCCGCACTGGCTCGCAACAGGCATGATCCGTAAAAGGGTGGAAAGTCGAATTACCGTACGCCACCGAGGAGGAGGTACCCGTGACCCGCATTGACAGCGTGCGCGCCGCGACCGGCTCGGCGAAGGACAGCGTGCTGCACGCCGCGGAAGTGGTGGCGCCCTACGCCGACACGGCCAAGGAGCGTGCCGCGTATTACGCGCAAGAGGCACGCGTACGGCTGGCGCCCGTGGTGTCGCAGGCCGCCGAACAGGCCCGCGAACAGTACGACGCCCGGCTCGCCCCACGTCTGGAGCAGGCCCGTGCGCATGTCCCGCCGAAGGTGGACATGGCCGCACACGAGGCCGCCGTCCGCACCCGTAAGGCCGCCCGGCAGGCGGCCGAGTACTCACGTCCGAAGATCGAGCAGGCGGTGGCCGCGGCCACGCCGGTGGCTGACGAAGCCGCCACGCGGGGCGCCGCCGCTCTGGCCGCGCTGCGCGGCCAGGTCACGGCTGAGGAGATCCGGAAGCTCGCCCGCAGGAACGAGCGGCGCTGCAGGGCCGGTCGTGCCATGAAGGTGCTGGCGCTGGTCGGCCTGGCGGCGGGGGGTGCCTTCGCGGCCTGGAAGTGGTGGGACAAGCAGGCCAACCCCGACTGGTTGGTGGAGCCGCCCGCCGCGACCGAGGTGCCGGAGTCGGGTCTGAGCTCGGTGGACGGCAGTGGCTCCGCGGTACTGGACCCCGAGGTCCAGGCGAAGCAGGCCGAGGACGAGGCCACCGACCGCGACGACAAGGACTGAGGCGGCGGCATCTGACCCTCCCGAAAGCACTGTGGGGCGGACGACTCGACGGTCGTCCGCCCCACAGCCTGTTTCACGTGAAACGGGCCATAAGGAACCAACGAAGAAGCCCTCCGAAGCTGCGTTCTCGCAGCTCGGAGGGCTTTTCCAGGTGGAGCCTAGGGGAGTCGAACCCCTGACATCCGCCATGCAAAGACGGCGCTCTACCAACTGAGCTAAGGCCCCGGAAAGGAAGCGACCGGCCGGAGGAACCACGTCCCGGGCGGGCGCCGGGGACCAGACTACCGGGTCACCCCCCGTATCCCGCAAAAAGATTGGGGGTCCCGGCGAATGACCACTCTCCGTAAGATGCTCGACGTGGTTCGCTACAGCGAACCGCGGTTTCAGGGGAAGCGATGGGGAGACGCAATGGACGCCGCACAGCAGGAAGCCACCGCGAGAGCGCGGGAGCTGCAGCGGAACTGGTACGGAGAGCCGTTGGGGGCGCTCTTCCGTAAGCTCATCGACGATCTCGGGCTCAACCAGGCCCGGCTCGCGGCGGTGCTGGGGCTGTCGGCTCCGATGCTGTCGCAGCTGATGAGCGGCCAGCGCGCGAAGATCGGCAATCCCGCCGTGGTCCAGCGGGTGCAGCTGCTGCAGGAGCTGGCGGCCCAGGCCGCGGACGGCAGCGTCAGCGCGGCCGAGGCGACCGAGCGGATGGACGAGATCAAGAAGTCCCAGGGGGGCTCGGTGCTGAGCAACACCACGCATACGACGAACAGTTCCGGTGCGCCGACGGTCAAGCGCGTGGTGCGCGAGATCCAGTCGCTGCTGCGCTCGGTGGCCGCCGCCGGCGACATAATCGAGGCCGCCGACAGCCTCGCCCGGACCCACCCCGAGCTGGCAGAGTTCCTCCGGGTCTACGGGGCCGGCCGCACCTCCGACGCGGTCGCGCACTACCAGTCCCACCAGAACTGATCCCACGGCCCGGTCCTCGGAGGGGGTCCGGGGCCGGGCCAGGGGTGTGTTTCAGGGGGCGGGAATGACTGTTTCCCGGTGGGGGCCGGGGTTGTGTCTTTCATCAAGGGGGCTGGGGGGAGGAGCGGCGGACTGTCATGGGTGAGGTCTTCGCCGGCCGGTACGAGCTGGCCGACCCGATCGGGCGTGGCGGTGTGGGTGCCGTCTGGCGTGCCTGGGACCACCGGCGCCGGCGCTATGTGGCCGCCAAGGTGCTCCAGCAGAGCGACGCCCACTCACTGCTGCGCTTCGTACGCGAGCAGGCCCTGCGCATCGACCACCCGCATGTCCTCGCTCCGGCCAGCTGGGCGGCCGACGACGACAAGGTTTTGTTCACGATGGACCTGGTCGGGGGCGGCTCGCTGGTCCACCTCGTCGGTGACTACGGCCCGCTCCCGCCGGGCTTCGTGTGCACCCTGCTGGACCAGCTTCTGTCAGGGCTCGCCGCGGTCCACGCGGAAGGCGTCGTGCACCGCGACATCAAGCCCGCCAACGTACTGCTCGAGGCCACCGGAACCGGCCGGCCGCGACTGCGGCTGTCCGACTTCGGCATCGCCATGCGGTTCGGCGAGCCCCGCCTGACGGAGACCAACCTCGTGGTGGGCACGCCCGGTTATCTGGCACCCGAGCAACTGCTGGGTTCCGAGCCGGACTTTCCGGCCGACCTGTTCGCGGTGGGTCTGGTCGCCCTCTATCTGCTCGAGGGCGCCAAGCCTGACGCCAAGGCGCTGGTGCAGTACTTCGCGGAGCGTGGAACGCCCGGTCCGCCCAGGGGAGTTCCGGAGCCGCTCTGGCAGGTCGTCGCCACTTTGCTCCAGCCCGATCCGGCGGCGCGATTCCGCACCGCCACGGGAGCGCGCAAGGCGCTCGCCTCCGCCGTCGAACTCCTGCCGGAGCCGGGCCCGGACGACGAGTTGATCGAGGTGTTCGACCAACTCGGGCCTTTGCCAGCCGGGTTCGGACCGGACGGTCCGCTGAAACCCGCTTCCGGGATACGGGTACGGGAGGCGCCCCCGGCCACGGACACCCACAGCGGTGCCGGTGGTGACGGCACGGGGAGTGCCGGGGCGGGGCACTCCGTCACCGGGTCGATGTCGGACACCGGGAGCTTCCATCTTCCGCCTCCGCAGCCGACGCCGAGCCCACAGCCGTACGCCCGGCGTGCGGAGCAGGCGGCTCCCCCGGTACCGCGGAACGACGGGCACCCGGCCGGGCATGCGCCGACTCCCGTCACGGAGCCCGCCGCCCGCGCCCCGCACACGCCCGCGTACCATCCGGAGCCCTCCCCCGGGTTCCACGCCGGCCGGCACCCCGCGCCGGAGGCCCCGGCAGCCTCGGTGGCCCCGGAGGCTCCGACAGCCCCGGCGGTCCCCGCGGCCTCCGCGCCCCCGATCCCGTGGGCGCAGCCGCGCACCGATGCCCCTACCGCCTCGTACACCGCCCAGGACCCGCGTGTCCCTCCACTCGCCCGGCCGACCGGTCCCACGGCCGTGCCCGTCGCCGGGTCCACGGGCAGGCGCACGGCCAGGCGCACGGCCGGGCGCACGGCCGGGCGCGGCCGCCGGGCGATCCGGCGCCCCGGGCCCCCGGCGAAGGCGGCGATCCCGATCCTGCTCCTGGCGCTGGCCTGCTACGCCGTGGGCTTCTGGGCGCTGACCCGCGTGTGAGCCCGCCGGGCCGCGACGGTCCATCCGCCCAGCACCAGCAGCAGCGCGGTTCCGGTGCCGATGCCGCCGACAGCGAGGGCCCTCATCGCGATGCCGCCGCCCCCGGTGTCCCCGGTGACCGCGGCCTGCCGGTCCTGTTCCGTGACCGTGAAGACGTCCCCCGGTTCCGGCCGCCCGGCGTAGCGCGGCCCGTCGTGCGCCTGTCCGCCGACCCGCACGCGCAGCGTCACGTGGAACGGACCCGTCCCGAAGGTGTCGGCCATTTTCTCGCTGAGGTGCAGCACGAGGTAGTAGTCGCCGGCGAAGCGCACCGCGTTCTCCCCGGTGAGGACGGCGTACCTGTTGGCGTACTCCACGGGCGGCAGCGGTTCGAGGGCCGCGGACCTGCGGGTGCCGGTGTAACCGAGTGAGGCGCCGTCGACGTATCCGCGCACGGGGCTGTACAGCGAGAGGTTCAGGGCGCCGCCGACATAGCCGTGGCCGCTCGTGGAGGCGTCCAGTTCGGCGACGGCGTGCATCTGGCGGCCCCAGTCGACCGGGACCTTGTAGAAGAGGGTGTCGCCGGGTGTGATGCCGGTCCGCCAGACCCCTTGGCCCAGCGGGCGGGCGGACGTGAACCCGGCGCCGCCGGTGCGGTCACGGGGGTCGCCGGCGAGCGGCTCGGGGGAGGCGGAGTCCTGGTCCGGGGGCGCGGTGGTGGGACCGGCAGCGGCCAGGCCGGGTTCGGTGACGGGCGCGATCTCCAGGTCCCAGCGCGGCGCCGACGACGCCGTACCGCTCGCGGAGCCACCGGCGCTCAGGCGCTCGACGCGCAGGTAGTAGGTTCCGGCTCCCTGACACAGTGAGCGCCCGGTCTGCCGTTGTCCCAGGGCGGTCACCGGGCGGGCGCTGAGGCCCGCGCCGAAGAGGGCGGAGGCGGTGGAACAGCGGGTGCCGCGCGTGTCCTCCAGGGACACGCGGATGCCGTCGGTGGCGTTGCCGGTGGTGCCCGCCGGGGGTACGGCGGTGACCGGGGCGTACGCCGACTCGGCGGCGGTGAGGTCGAGGCGGTAGGTGAGCGAGCCGCCCCCCGGAAGGGAGTCGCGGTAGGTACGGCCCGGCTCCAGTCGCGGCGCGCCGGCGGTGCCGGTGGCGCCGGTGACGGACCGGCCGGCCGGGTCGAAGGCGTACGAGTCCTGGGCCCCGGCCGCCGCCGCGTACCCGCCCGGCGGCGCGGCCACGGCGCACAGCGCGGCCGTCACGATGCCCGCCCGGGCCGCGGCACCCAGAGGCCGGGCACCGCCCCGCCGCCACCACGTCCTGCGCCCTCGCCCCCGCACGTGCCGCTCCCTCATGTTCCGCGCCGCGCATCCGGCCGTGGCTCATCCTGCCCCGGGCACCCCTGCGCCATCCGGGGAATCCGTGCGGCCGTCCGAATCACCGATGCCGGCGAATCTCACGGCCTCCGGACCGCCCGGCGACCCCTACACCACCACTCACGAACCGGCAACACGAACCGTAGGACCACCGGACAATCGGACAAGAGGACCGGATGGTCGAGGAAGAGGGGCCCTGAGGCCGCGGAGGCCTGCGTCCGCCCGGACAACACAAAACCCCGACCGCGAGGGCGGCCGGGGTCTGATCAGATTCTGGATCGGTACTCACGAACCCGTGGGCACGGAGTCAGTCGCCTCCGTCCACAGGTCCTGCTCGGCGCGATCCGCCTGGATCTGGCGGTACACGAGGAGCCCGCCGATGGCGGCCAGTGCGACCAGGAGCAGCTTCTTCACCGCGCGACCTCGTCTTTCCTTGACGTAGGGGACCTCTGGCGCCCGACTATACACACCGGCCGATACCGATCGGTGACCTGCGTCGGGCTCCAACTCCCGCTCCCGACCGCGCGATAGGCCAGGTCGGCACCGCCGCCGCCGGAGGGTGATCACACCCCCACGGGCCGTCACTTTGCTCGCGTTTCGCTCGACCTCGCCCGCTTTCGGGAGATTTCCGAGTCTCTTACGTCCATCCGAGTGGTGTTGATCAGAACATCGACGCGCCACGGTTCGAGGTCCACCACTTCGCGACGCTCATACACATCATGAGGAAAGTACGCAAATCGCCCAACCTGAAAGTGAGGGGCCATGACCAAGAACAACAAGGTCGTGCAGCTGTGGACCGCCATCGTCACCGCCTTCCTCGCGCTGTGCACGGCGCTCGGACTCGTCACCGCGACCACCGCCACCGCCGCGGCGGCCGCACCCCGGACCGAGACGCCGCAGGACCGCATCGCGCAACGGATCGTCCCGACGAGCCCCATGGCAAGTCTCTGGACCCGGTCCCATGCCCGGGCCCTGCCCCCCACGATGAAGCAGCGCATCCGGGCCGAGGCCCACGGAAAGTCCCCGAGCTGCCGGCACAGCCCCCTCACCGAGACGGAAGCGGAAACGGACCCGGACCTTCAGTCATCGGACCCGCTGAACTGCTGAACCTCCCGAAATACTGAGAACGCAGACGTTTCGACACCAGGGCGACTTGCGTACGCATCAGTCGACACGGACAGACCCCCGGCCGGGCTCGGCCGGGGGTCTCGCGCTGTCCAGGAGCGTCTGTACCAGGTCGTCAGGTCCGCTTCAACGCCGTAGCCTGGGCGGATGCCCAGGGTCTCGGACCTCGTGCCGCCCGGCGACCGCACGGAACCGCCCCTCGCCACGTGCCCGGAAAGGTGGTGAATGCCGCCGTGCCCCGGCGCGTCACCGTTGTCACCGCTGTCCACGCCCCGTCCGCCCGCTTCCTGCCGGACGCCTACAAGTCACTGCGCGAGCAGTGGCTCCCGGACGGCTGGGAGTGGCAGTGGCTGATCCAGGAGGACGGCCGGACCGACGAGGTGCGCCCGTACGTGCCGGCCGACGAGCGGGTGAGTTTCCGGCAGGGGCGGCCGGGCGGTCCGGGCGTCGCCCGCACGATCGCGCTGGCGCGCGCGGACGGTACGTATGTGAAGGTCCTGGACGCCGACGACCGGCTCACGCCCCGCGCGCTCGCCCGTGACCTGGCCGTCCTGGAGGCCGACCGCACGATCGGCTGGACCACCTCGCGGGCGCTCGACCTGCTCCCCGACGGCTCCACGGCCGGTTTCCCCGGCGATCCGGACGACGGCCCCGTCGAGCGCGGTGCCGTGCTGCGCTTCTGGAAGGACCACGGGTTCCGGGCCCAGGTCCATCCGGCGTCGCTCTGCGTCCGCCGGGACCTGCTGACGGCCCTGGGCGGCTGGATGGCGCTGCCCGCCTCCGAGGACACCGGTCTGCTGCTGGCGCTGAACGCGGTCAGCCGCGGCTGGTTCACCGGGGAGGCCGGGCTGCTGTACCGGAAGTGGGAGGGACAGGTGACCGGTCAGGCCGCGCACACCGACCCGGCCGAGCGGGACGCCCGCATGGCGGTGGTGGAGGCCCGGGCGCGTGCGCTGGCGGGCCTCGGCTGGGCCTTTCCGGCCGGGTGATCCGCGGTCGCCCGCGTCAATCGGTGAGCACGACGGCCTGGGAGGGGCACCTCTCGGCCGCTTCGCGCACCCGCGGGTCGTCCCCGACGTCCTCCTGGCCGGGCCGGACCACGCCGTACCCGTCCTCGAACGCGAACACGGACGGGGCACGGTGCGCGCACTCGGCGGAGCCGTAGCACACGGCGCGGTCCACGGAGACCTTCATGCGTCCTCCAGCCGTACGGGATCCCGGCGCCCTCGCGGGCCGGCCGGCGGTCGGTGACTGACTATCAGGACGTGACTGCCCGGTTCGGCCTCCCGGTGAACCGCCGTTTTGTACCCGGCCCGTCCGGCACCGGTCCCTCCCCTCGTGGGGACCGGTACCGGACGGATCGGGTGGCGTCGCCCGCACCGTGTCGGCGTATCGGCGCGGGGGCTGGGTGCCCGGGACCGCGATGTCCCTCGGGCCGTCGAGGTCCACCACGCCCGGCGGGCACATTGGCCGAGAATGTTCGGCACCTCGGGCCGTCCGCCCGGGTACCGGGCAGGTGGCCTGTCCGGACCGAGTGTGACGATTCCGCTACCGCGTCGTGATCCTGCCATTTACGGCCCCGTCCGAGGAGGTCCCGGTATCCGGTCCAGGGCGTAGCCGCAGGTCAGCCGTATAGGGTGAGTTTTCCGGTCCGGACGTCCTGATGCGGGGGGAGTAAGGGGTGGGACCTTGAGTTCCGACTCAGGGACACGCACGGCCTTCGCCGAGCGCCTCGCACTGCTGTACAAGGAGGCCGGCAATCCACCCCTGAAGAGCGTGTCCGAGGCGGTCGTACGGCTGCAGCGGATGGACGAGCGCGGACGGCCGGTACGGGTGTCCGCCCAGCGGATCAGCGACTGGCGGCGGGCCAAGAACGTACCGGCCCAGTTCGCCGCCCTCGCGGCCGTCCTGCAGATCCTGATCCCGGAGGCGCGCCGCGCGCGGCCGGTCCCGGTCTCCAGCGGCCTGTACGACCTGCCCCAGTGGCAGCGCCTGTGGGAGCGCGCACTGGCCGACCCGGCCGGCGACCGCCCCGCGGTCCCCGCGCAGGAGAACCGGCGGCCACCGGCCCAGGCGCCGCCCGTCGCCGGCGGCGTGTGCCCGTACCGGGGCCTGGCTCCCTACCGCCAGGAGGACGCCCGGTGGTTCTTCGGCCGGGAGCGGAGCACCGAGTCCCTCGTGGCCCAGCTGCGCGCCGCGGAGCGGACCGGCGGACTGATCGTGATCGTCGGCGCCTCGGGGGCCGGGAAGTCGTCCCTGCTGAACGCCGGCCTGGTGCCCGCGGTGCGGGACGGCGCGCTCGGGGACGGCGGCGGCCGGCCGACCGCCGTGCTCCAACTGGTGCCGGGCGCCGATCCGCTGGGCGAGCTGACCCGCCGGGTCCCGGAACTGGCCGCCCTCGCCGCCGACGCGCGCATGGCCGAGGCGGAGGCGGCTCACCAGCCGGCCGCCCCGGGCTCCGACACCCCGGGCTTCGCCCGCGCGGTGCGCGAGGCGGTCACGGCATGGGCACTCCGAGAGACGTCCGCCCCTGACGAGGAGCCGCCCGGGGGTACGTCTCCGGGCCCGCGGCCGACCGGGAGCGGCTCGCCGGACACACGGGCGCCCGAGACCGACGCGACCGGCACGCGGGCGGACGGCAGCAACTCCCAGGTCACGCTCCTCGACAAAAACGGTGTACGCCCGGCCGAGTCCGACGCCGAGGTCACGCTCCCGATTCCGCACCAGTCCGGCGCCCCGCTCCTCCCCCCGGACGACGCCACCGGCTCACCACCGCCGCACCCGGCCGACCCCGCCACGCACGCACCCACCACCCCGCCGGCCGCCCCCTCCGCGCGGCCGCGAGCGGTGATCATCGTCGACCAGTTCGAGGAGACCTTCACCCTCTGCCCCGACGACGCCGCCCGCCGTGCCTTCGTCCAGCTGCTGCACGCGGCCTGCACCCCACCCCCGGACTCACCCGGGCCCGCCCCCGTCCTGGTGGTCCTCGGCATCCGCGCCGACTTCTACGAGCAGTGCCTCGGCCACCCGGAGCTGGCCGACGCGCTGCAGCACCGGCACATGGTGCTCGGGCCGCTCACCACGGCGGAACTGCGCGAGGCGGTGACCGGCCCCGCCAAGGCCGTGGGCCTGGAGCTGGAACCGGGGCTCGCGGAGCTGATCGTGCGGGAGGTGAGCGCGGACGGCCCTCGCGGGGCGCACGACGCCGGAGTGCTCCCGCTCCTCTCGCACGCCCTGCTCGCCACCTGGCAGCGCCGCAAGGCGGGCCGGCTGACGCTGGCCGGCTACCGCGCGGCGGGCGGCATACAGGGCGCGGTGGCGGCGACCGCCGAGCGCGCCTGGACGAGCCTCGACCCGGCCGCCCGTACCGCGGCCCGGCTGCTGCTGCTGCGCCTGGTCCGGCTGGGCGAGGACACCCAGGCCACCCGCAGGCGCGGCACCCGGCGCCAGCTGGCGCAGGAGTCGGTGGACCCCGGCAAGACGGAGGAGTCGCTCGAGGCACTGGTGCGCGCCCGGCTGGTGACGCTCGACGCGGAGACCGTGGAGATCACCCACGAGGCGCTGCTGCACGCCTGGCCACGGCTGCGCCACTGGATCGACGAGGACCGGGGCGATCATCTGCTGCGTCAGCGGCTGGAAGAGGACGGCCGTGCCTGGGAGGCCTCGGACCGGGACAGCGCGCTGCTCTACCGGGGTTCCCGCCTGGAGCAGGCCCGGAGTTGGGCGAAGTCGGCCGGGGACACCTATCTGACCCGCGGTGCGGTGCAGTTCCTGGCCGCCTCGGTCCGGCTGCGCAGGCGTACCGTCCTGATCAGCCGCGCCGCGGTGGCGGCGCTGGTCGTGCTCGCCGTGCTGGCGGCCGGTTCGGCGGTGGTCGCCTGGCAGCAACGGGACGACGCCGTGTTCGAGCAGGTGATCGCGGAGGCGGACCGGGTCCAGCACACCGATCCGTCGCTGGCCGCCCAGCTGGACCTGGTGGCCCACGACCTGCGGCCGGACGACGAGGGGACGTACAGCAGACTGATCTCGATCGTCAACGCACCCCTGGCCACCTCACTGCTCGGCCACCACGGCGCCGTCTACCTCACCTCGTTCAGCCCCGACGGCAAGCTCCTCGCCACGGCCGGCTACGACCGGACGGTACGCCTGTGGAACGTGGCCGACCGGGGCCGGCCCGAGCCGCTGGGCAAGCCCCTCACCGGCCACACCAGCTGGGTGAGCAGCGCGGTCTTCAGCCCGGACGGCCACACCCTCGCCAGCGCCGGGGACGACGGCACGATCCGGCTGTGGGACGTCACCGACCCCGCCCACCCGGTCCCGCTCGGCAAACCCCTCACCGGCCACGAGGGCACGATCTACCTGGTCGCCTTCAGTCCCGACGGGCGTACCCTGGCCTCCGCCGGCGAGGACCGCACGGTACGTCTGTGGAACGTCTCCGAACCGCGCCGGCCCGAACCGCTCGGCGCGCTGGACGGTCACACGGCCGCGGTGCGCTGCGTGGCGTTCAGCCCCGACGGACGCACCCTCGCGGCCGGCGGCGACGACGGCACGATCCGGCTGTGGAACACGGCCGACCCGCGCCACCCGCGACCGCTGCCCAAGGTGCTCACCGGCCACACGGACCTGGTGCACTCGGTGGCGTTCAGCCCCGACGGACGCACCCTGGCCAGCGGCAGCGCGGACGACACCATCCGGCTGTGGAACGTCGCCGACCCCGCGCGCGCGGGGTCGGTCGGCTCACCGCTCACCGGTCACACGGGCCCCATCTGGTCCGTGGCCTTCAGCCCCGACGGCAACCGGCTCGCCGCGGCCAGCGCGGACAGCACGGCGAGCCTGTGGAACGTCGGCGATCCGGCATCGGCATCACAGGTCGGCGAGCCGCTGGCGGGCGGCAGCGGCGAGATGTACGCCCTGGGGTTCAGCCCGGACGGCCGTACCCTCGCCACCGGCAACGGTGACGGCAAGGTCCGCCTGTGGTCGGTGCCGACATCGGACATGACCGGCCGCGGCGGGGCGTTCCGCCCGGACGGCAAGGTGCTCGCCACAGCCGCGCGCGACGGCGCGATCCGGCTGTGGGACGTGACCGCTCCCGGCCGGCCCGCGGCCCTGGGCAAGCCCTTCATGCGCTCCAACGGCGACCAGCGGTCCCTGGTGTTCTCGCCGGACGGCCGCACCCTCGCGGTGCTGACCGGGAACCGGACGGTGCGCCTGTGGAACGTCACCGAACCGGCCCGCCCGGTCGCCGCCGGGCCGCCGCTGGCCCTGCGGACCCGGTTCATGGGCCCGGACGCGCTGGCGTACAGCCCCGACGGGCACACCCTGGCCACCGCCTACGACGACCGCACCATCCGGCTGTGGAACGTCACCGACCCCGCCCGCGCCGTGCCGCTGGGCAAGCCGCTCACCGGGCACCGGGGCTTCGTCAACACGCTTGCCTTCAGCCCCGACGGACGCACCCTCGCGAGCGGCAGCGCGGACAGCACGGTCCGGCTCTGGAACGTCACCGACCCGGCCCGTACCGTGCCGCTCGGCAAGCCGCTCACCAGGCACTCGGGCCCCGTCAACACGGTCGCCTACAGCCCCGGCGGCCATACCCTGGCCAGCGGCAGCGACGACGACACCGTGCGGCTCTGGGACGTCACCGACCCCGCCCGCGTCGTGCCGCTGGGCAAGCCGCTCACCGGGCACACCGAGGCGGTCACGTCGCTGACGTTCGGCGAGTCCGGCCACATCCTGGCGAGCGGCGGCAACGACAACACCGTGCGGCTCTGGAACGTCACCCGGCCGTCCTCGGCCAGCCCCATCGGCCAGTCGATGAGCCCCTACGCCAAGACCGGCAACTTCCTGGCGTTCAGCCCCAACAGCCATGTGCTCGGCGTGTCCAGCGGCGCGGACACGGTCCGCCTGTGGCGCCTGGACGCCGACGCGGCCATCCGGCACATCTGCGCGGTCACCCGGGGCGTGCTGACCCCGCAGAAGTGGCACGAGTACCTGCCCCGCCTGTCCTACGACCCTCCGTGCCGCTGACCGATCAAGATCGGCCAACTCCCCGTCCCAACAAGCCGGTTGCCTCCCACAACCACTCCAACCTTGTTACCCTTGGCCATGGCCCGATCGCTGGTGCATCCCCCGTCGCCAGCGGTCGGGCCTTCTGCGTGCTCGAACCGGTAAACACGGCTCTCAGGGGTTCTCACTGAGGACGTCGGCCAAGGACACAGAACTCGTTGCCTTCGGGGTCCGCCATGACGACCCACGACTGGTCCCCCTGGCCGATGTCGACGCGCTTCGCGCCGAGAGCCTCGAGTCGAGCCACCTCGGCGTCCTGGTCATCGGGCACGAAGTCGAGATGCATCCGGCTCTTGGCCTTCTTGGGCTCGTCGAGCCGGACGAACTCCAGCCCCGGCGAGCGATCCGGCTCCGGGCGGATCGCGAACTCCACATCAGAGGTGTGGACGACAACCCAGCCAAGAGCCTCGGCCCACCACTGCCCCAGGGCCGCCGGATCTTCCGAATGAACAATCACATGTCGCCATTCCAAGGTCATCAGCAGAGCCTAGGCCCACCATGGCTTCGAGAACAGGCGCCTGAAACGCTCGGCCCGAAGCCGATGCCGGCCCGGGACGCCGAAGACCCCCAGCCGTATCGACTGGGGGTCTTCGTTCTGTGGGGCTAACAGGATTTGAACCTGTGGCCTCATCCTTATCAGGGATGCGCTCTAACCAACTGAGCTATAGCCCCGCCGCGCTCTGCGGTGTGTGTCCCGCGCGCTGACTCCTGAAGATTAGCGCACGAGGGCGGCAGTCCCAAAATCGGTTGTCAGGGGGTTGTCGGGCGAGCCCGGCAGTGGGTCACTCGTCCTCGGCCAGCGTCAGTTCGACGCCGCCCACGAAGCCCGCGGACAGGTTGTAGATGAAAGCGCCCAGGGTGGCGAGGGCCGTGGCGAGGACGACGTCGATGACCGCGATGATCGACGCGAAGGTCAGTACGTGCGGCAGGGAGAGGAAGGCCTGCAGGTCGAAGCCGTTCGCCTCGTTGGAGCCCGTCGCCTCCGAGATCGTGCCGCCGACCGTCGAGAACACGCCCATCGCGTCCATGACCATCCACAGCACCGCCGAGGCGACGACCGTGCAGATGCCCAGCGCGATGGAGAGCAGGAAGCTGACCTTCATCACCGACCACGGATCGGCCTTGGCCACGCGCAGCCGCGCCTTGCGGGTG
Source organism: Streptomyces sp. NPDC058145 (assembly GCF_042884245.1). NCBI lineage: Bacteria > Bacillati > Actinomycetota > Actinomycetes > Kitasatosporales > Streptomycetaceae > Streptomyces > Streptomyces sp. NPDC058145. The sequence continues at coordinate 245,572 of NZ_JBHVUH010000004.1, forward strand.
CGTGGCGCGGTCCGCGCGCCGGTGCGCGGGCGGCGTACGGCACCCGTGGGCGTCTGCGCCGGGTAGGCCTGCGGCGGGTGGTAGGGCCCGGAGTGCTGCTCGGAGCGCCGCTCACCGGGGAGCGGGGAGGCCGCCTGCCCCTCGGCCGGGCCCGCGCCGGGCTGGGTCTGCGGGCCTCGGGTGTCCGTCACGGTTCCCCCCTGGGATGCCGGCGTATCGGTGGAGGGCGAGTCCTTCGCCGAGGGCTTGACCGCCCTCAGCTGGGTCGTGTGCGGGTCCGCCGCACCCGCCCCGTGCGCGGCGGAGCCACGGCCGCCGCCCGTTTCCGTACCCGTGGGGGTACCGGCCGATCCGGCGCCTGTGGCTCCGCTCACGATGACTCACTCCTCGTGCTACTCGGCCGAGGGCGCCTCACCCTCGTCCGTGCCGGTGGTCGCGGCAGCCTCGGCGGTCTCGTCGACGACGTCCTCGCCGCCGACCTCCTCCGCCTCGCGCCCCGCCTCGGCGTTACGTGCGATACCGACCACGGCATCGCGCTTGCCCAGGTTGATCAGTTGGACGCCCATGGTGTCACGGCCCGTCTCCCTGACCTCGCTGACTCGCGTACGAATCACACCGCCGGACAGGGTGATGGCGAGGATCTCGTCGCTCTCCTCGACAATCAGCGCGCCGACGAGCGAGCCGCGGTCCTCCACGATCTTGGCGGCCTTGATACCCAGGCCGCCGCGACCCTGGACGCGGTACTCGTCGACGGCGGTCCGCTTCGCGTACCCGCCGTCCGTAGCAGTGAACACGAACGTACCGGGTCGAACGACATTCATCGAGAGAAGCTCGTCTGCCTCGCGGAAACTCATGCCCTTGACGCCCGAGGTGGCACGGCCCATCGGTCGCAAAGTGTCGTCCGAGGCGGTGAACCTGATCGATTGCGCCTTCTTGCTGACCAGAAGGAGATCGTCGTCGGCCGAGACGAGTTCGGCGCCGATCAGTTCGTCGTCGGTTCCGTCCTCCCGCTCACGCAGATTGATCGCGATCACACCGCCGGCGCGGGGCGAATCGTAATCCTTCAGAGGCGTCTTCTTGACCAGACCGGACTTCGTGGCCAGGACCAGGTACGGCGCCGCCTCGTAGTCGCGGATCGCGAGGATCTCGGCGATCGCCTCGTCCGGCTGGAAGGCGAGCAGGTTCGCCACGTGCTGCCCGCGCGCGTCCCGGCCGACCTCCGGCAGCTCGTACGCCTTCGCCCGGTACACCCGGCCCTTGTTCGTGAAGAACAGCAGCCAGTGGTGCGTGGTGGAGACGAAGAAGTGGTCGACGATGTCGTCTTCCTTCAGCTTCGTACCGCGCACGCCCTTGCCGCCGCGCTTCTGCGCCCGGTAGTCGTCCGTCTTCGTCCGCTTGACGTAGCCACCGCGCGTGACGGTGACGACGATGTCCTCCTCGGCGATCAGGTCCTCGATGGACATGTCGCCCTCGTACGGGATCAGCTTGGTCTGCCGGTCGTCGCCGTACTTGTCGACGATCGCGGCCAGCTCATCGCTGACGATCCCGCGCTGGCGGACCGGCGAGGCGAGGATCTCGTTGTACTGGTTGATCTTCACCTGGAGCTCGTCGTGCTCCTGGACGATCTTCTGGCGCTCCAGGGCGGCCAGCCGCCGCAGCTGCATCTCGAGGATGGCGTTGGCCTGGATCTCGTCGATCTCCAGGAGGTCCATCAGGCCGCCGCGCGCGATCTCGACGGTGTCGCTGCGCCGGATCAGCGCGATGACCTCGTCGATGGCGTCCAGGGCCTTCAGCAGACCGCGCAGGATGTGCGCCCGCTCCTCGGCCTTGCGCAGCCGGAACCGGGTCCGGCGGACGATGACCTCGATCTGGTGCGTCACCCAGTGGCGGATGAACGCGTCCAGGGAAAGGGTGCGCGGCACTCCGTCGACGAGCGCCAGCATGTTGGCGCCGAAGTTCGTCTGCAGGTCGGTGTGCTTGTACAGGTTGTTCAGGACGACCTTGGCGACCGCGTCCCGCTTGAGGACGATCACCAGGCGCTGACCGGTACGGGACGACGTCTCGTCGCGGACGTCGGCGATGCCGCCGACCTTGCCGTCCTTCACCAGGTCGGCGATCTTCTGCGCCAGGTTGTCGGGGTTCACCTGGTACGGCAGCTCGGTGACGACCAGACACTGGCGGCCCTGGATCTCCTCGACCTCGACCACCGCGCGCATCGTGATGGAACCACGGCCCGTGCGGTAGGCCTCCTCGATGCCCTTGCGGCCCACGACGAGCGCGCCGGTCGGGAAGTCCGGGCCCTTGATGCGCTCCATGAGCGCGTCCAGCAGCTCCTCGTGCGAGGCCTCGGGGTTCTCCAGGTACCACTGGGCGCCGGCCGCGACCTCGCGCAGGTTGTGCGGCGGGATGTTGGTCGCCATACCGACCGCGATACCGGCCGAGCCGTTGATCAGCAGGTTCGGGAAACGGGCCGGCAGGACGGTCGGCTCCTGCGAGCGGCCGTCGTAGTTGTCCGTGAAGTCGACGGTCTCCTCGTCGATGTCACGGACCATCTCCATCGAGAGCGGCGCCATCTTGCACTCGGTGTAGCGCATAGCCGCCGCCGGGTCGTTGCCCGGGGAGCCGAAGTTGCCGTTGGAGTCCACCAGCGGCATCCGCATCGACCACGGCTGGGCGAGGCGCACCAGGGCGTCGTAGATCGAGGAGTCGCCGTGCGGGTGGTAGTTGCCCATGACGTCACCGACGACGCGGGCGCACTTGTAGAAGCCGCGCTCGGGGCGGTAGCCGCCGTCGTACATCGCGTACAGCACACGGCGGTGGACGGGCTTGAGACCGTCACGGACGTCGGGCAGCGCACGGGACACGATGACGGACATCGCGTAGTCCAGGTACGAGCGCTGCATCTCCGTCTCGAGCCCGACGGGCTCGACACGCATCACGAGTTCGCCGCCCTCTTCAGGGGTGACAGGGGTGTTCTCGTCGGCCATTGCTGGTGAAGATCCTTCCTGGTGCGGTCAACTGAGACCGACTCAGATGTCGAGGAAGCGGACGTCCTTGGCGTTGCGCTGGATGAACGCGCGTCGAGCCTCGACGTCCTCGCCCATCAGGACCGAGAACAGGTCGTCGGCCTGGGCGGCGTCGTCGAGCGTGACCTGGCCGAGGACCCGGTGCTCCTGGTCCATGGTGGTCACCCGCAGCTCCTCGGCGTTCATCTCGCCGAGACCCTTGAAGCGCTGGATCGAGTCCTCGCGGACGCGCTTGCCGCGCTGCCGCCCCATCTCGATCAGCGCGTCACGCTCGCGGTCCGAGTACGCGTACTCCGTGTCGTCCCGACCCCACTTGATCTTGTACAGCGGCGGGCGGGAGAGGTACACGTGCCCGGCCTCGACCAGCGGCCGCATGAAGCGGAACAGGAAGGTCAGCAGCAGGGTGCTGATGTGCTGACCGTCGACGTCGGCGTCCGCCATCAGGATGATCTTGTGATACCGGAGCTTCTCGATGTCGAAGTCCTCGTGCACGCCCGTGCCGAACGCGGAGATCAGCGCCTGGATCTCCTGGTTCTGCAGGATCTTGTCGATCCTGGCCTTCTCGACGTTGAGGATCTTGCCGCGGATCGGGAGGATTGCCTGGTACTGCGGGTTCCGGCCGGACTTGGCCGAGCCGCCGGCGGAGTCACCCTCGACGATGAAGATCTCGCACTTGGTGGGGTCGTTCGACTGACAGTCGGAGAGCTTGCCCGGCAGGGACGCCGACTCCAGCAGGCCCTTGCGCCGGGTCAGGTCACGGGCCTTGCGGGCCGCCACGCGCGCGGTGGCCGCCTGGATGCCCTTGCGGATGATGTCCGCGGCCTCTACCGGGTTGCGGTCCAGCCAGTCGTTGAGGTGCTCGTAGACCGCCCGCTGCACGAAGGTCTTGGCCTCCGTGTTGCCCAGCTTGGTCTTCGTCTGGCCCTCGAACTGCGGCTCACTCAGCTTGACCGAGATGATCGCGGTCAGACCCTCGCGGATGTCGTCACCGGTGAGGTTGTCGTCCCTCTCGCGCAGCAGCTTCTTGTCACGCGCGTACTTGTTGATCAGGCTCGTCAGGGCCGCCCGGAAGCCCTCCTCGTGCGTACCACCCTCATGCGTGTGGATGATGTTCGCGAAGGAGTACACGCCCTCGCTGTAGCCGCTGTTCCACTGCATCGCGACCTCGAGGGACAGGCTCTTGTCCCTGTCCTCGGCCTCCAGGTCGATGACGGTGGGGTGCACCGCGTCGCCCTTGCGGGAGTTGAGATACTTCACGAAGTCGACGATGCCGCCCTCGTAGTGGTACGTGACCGACTTGACCTCGGCCTTCTCGTCCGCACCCGCCTCGTCCGCGCCGCTGGTGGCCTTCGCCGACTCACGCTCGTCGGTGAGCTTGAGCGTCAGCCCCTTGTTGAGGAACGCCATCTCCTGGAAACGCCGCGACAGCGTCTCGAAGGAGTACTCGGTGGTCTCGAAGATCTCCGCGTCGGCCCAGAACGTGACCGACGTACCGGTCCGCTCGATGGCCTCGTGCTTGGCCAGCGGGGCGGTCGGAACGCCCATCTTGTAATCCTGCGTCCAGCGGTGGCCGTCGGTCCTGACCTCGACGGAGACCTTGGACGACAGGGCGTTCACGACCGAGACACCGACACCGTGCAGACCGCCGGAGACCGCGTAGCCGCCGCCGCCGAACTTGCCGCCCGCGTGCAGCACGGTCAGCACGACCTCGAGAGCCGGCTTGCCCTCGGAGGGCACGATGCCCACCGGAATGCCACGTCCGTTGTCGATGACCCGCACGCCACCGTCGGCGAGGATCGTCACGTCGATGGTGTCCGCGTAGCCGGCCAGCGCCTCGTCGACCGAGTTGTCGACGACCTCGTACACCAGGTGGTGCAGGCCGCGCTCACCGGTCGAGCCGATGTACATGCCGGGTCGCTTGCGGACCGCGTCCAGCCCTTCGAGCACGGTGATGGCGCTGGCGTCATAGGAGGCGGAGACCGTGCCGGATGCCGCGGCCTCGCCGGTCACGCCGGCGTCGGTGGACGGGATGTTCTCGTTGGGGTTGCCGGAATCGGCCACGAAGCGCCCTTTCTGGCACAGCACGAGCCAGGCTCCTGGTGGTGCCCCTCCTGGAGAGGGTTACCGGAGCGGCTGCGGCATGTTGCGTCGGTAAGCCTTGATCAGCGTTGCTCAGCTTTTCCCGGACGTCCCCACGACTGGGGCGGGATTGTCTCCCAGTCTACCGGTAGCGCCGACAGTGATGGGGGTTTGCCGGTACCTGAGTCCCCATGTGCCGCCCTGAACCGGTCTCGGCCGGGTACCGATATACGGAAGGGGGCTTCAAGGGGCTCACAGCGGCACTCAGCGCTTCGAGCCGTCAACCCTTGGCTACTGGCGGGTCAGCACGTGATCCACACCTGTGCACAGCACTGCGGCACGGGCCACGACGGCACCGCACGACGACCACCGGACGTGAGGTACGTCACCCATAGGTGTCGCCGGGCCCGGTGCTCCCCGGCGCCCGCAGTGGGCCGTAACGCCGGGCCGGACCACCCGGACCGTTCACCTTGAGCAGCCGGACCGTGCCGTGCCCGAGGTCCTCGTTGAGCCGGGCCACCAGCGTCGGGGCGAGCAGCCGCAACTGGGTCGCCCAGGCCGTCGAGTCGCAGCTCACCGACAGCACCCGCTCGTCCTCGTCGTACCGCTGCGGCACACAGTGCTTCGCCAAATCCTCACCCACGATCTGCGGCCAGCGACCCATGACCCCGCCCACCGCGGCCGGCGTCTCCCAGCCCCGCTCGGTGAGCAGCCGGTTGATCGCCGCCCCGAGCGCCATCGGGTCACGGCCATCGGCACGCGCGCCCGAGCGCAGCCCGCCACCACGCCGCGCCTGCTTCTTCTGCCGCGCCGCGTCCCCACGCGCGCGTGCCTGCTCCTTCGCCGCGCGCAACGCCACGCGCGCAAGGTCGACACCGGACGGCTCGTCCTTCTTCGGGGTGGGTTCCTCAGTGCTCATACGCGCTCCACCGACCCGCCGGCCACCGCGTACCGCGCACCGGCCAGCACATGGGGTACGTCGTCGTCCACAGCGGCGGTGACCAGCACCTGCTCACCGGGCGCGACCAGCTCCGCCAACCGCTCCCGGCGGCGGGCGTCCAGCTCGGCGAAGACGTCGTCCAGGATCAGCACCGGCTCGTTGCCCTCCGCGCGCAGCAGGTCGTACGAGGCCAGCCGCAGCGCGAGGGCGTACGACCACGACTCGCCGTGCGAGGCGTACCCCTTGGCGGGCAGCTCACCGAGTTTGAGAACCAGATCGTCCCGATGGGGGCCGACGAGGGTCACACCCCGCTCGATCTCCTGCTTGCGCGCCTCACCCAGGGCCGCCAGCAGCTGACCGTGGAGATCCTCGCGCGTGTGGGCCTCACCGGGCGCCGACGGCCTGTACTCGAGCGCCACCGGACCGCCACCGGGGGCCAGCTGCTCGTACGCCTTGTCCGCCAGCGGCTGCAGCGCGGCGATCAGGTCCAGGCGCCGGGCGAGCAACTCGGCGCCCGCACTCGCCAGATGCTGGTCCCACACGTCCAGGGTGGACAGATCCATGGAACGCCCGCCGTGCCGGCGTGCGAGAGCGGCGGACTTCAGCAGCGTGTTGCGCTGCTTGAGCACCCGCTCGTAGTCGGAGCGCACCCCCGCCATGCGCGGGGAGCGCGCGGTGATCAGCTCGTCCAGGAACCGGCGCCGCTCACCGGGGTCGCCCTTGACCAGCGCGAGGTCCTCCGGCGCGAACAGCACCGTCCGGACGATCCCCAGCACGTCCCGAGGCCTGACCTGCGAGGAACGGTTGATGCGGGCCCGGTTGGCCCTGCCCGGGTTCAGCTCCAGCTCGATCAGCTGCTGCCGCTCACCCTGCCGGACCTGCGCCCGGACGACCGCGCGCTCGGCGCCCATGCGGACCAGGGGGGCGTCCGAGGCGACCCGGTGACTGCCGAGGGTGGCGAGGTAGCCGATGGCCTCGACGAGATTGGTCTTGCCCTGCCCGTTGGGGCCGACGAAGGCGGTGACACCCGGGTCGAGCGGAACCTCGACCCGGGCGTACGAGCGGAAGTCGGCCAGCGAAAGATGCGTGACGTGCATGGTCGTCCGCCGACCTCCCCCAGGGTTGTGGATCGTGGAAGGATCCTGTGGATTACTTCTTCTCTACCGCGTGGCCGCCGAACTGGTTGCGCAGCGCGGCGATCATCTTCATCTGCGGCGAGTCCTCCTGCCGGGAGGCGAACCGCGCGAACAGCGAGGCGGTGATCGCGGGAAGCGGCACCGCGTTGTCGATGGCGGCCTCCACGGTCCAGCGTCCCTCACCGGAGTCCTGTGCGTAACCGCGCAGGCCGTCGAGGTGCTCGTCATCGTCCAGGGCGTTCACCGCGAGGTCGAGCAGCCAGGAACGGATGACCGTGCCCTCCTGCCAGGAGCGGAAGACCTCGCGCACGTCCGTGACGGAGTCGACCTTCTCCAGCAGCTCCCAGCCCTCGGCATAGGCCTGCATCATCGCGTACTCGATGCCGTTGTGGACCATCTTCGCGAAGTGGCCCGCGCCGACCTTGCCGGCGTGCACCGAGCCGAAGTCGCCCTCCGGCTTGAGCGCGTCGAAGACCGGCTGCACCTTGGCGACGTTCTCGGCGTCGCCGCCGTACATCAGCGCGTACCCGTTCTCCAGGCCCCAGACGCCGCCGGAGACACCGCAGTCCACGAAGCCTATGCCCTTGGCCGCCAGCTCCTCGGCGTGCTTCTCGTCGTCCGTCCAGCGGGAGTTGCCGCCGTCGACGACCACGTCACCGGGCTCCAGCAGCTCGGCCAGCTGGTCGATCGTGGCCTGGGTGGGCTCGCCGGCCGGGACCATTACCCAGACCACGCGGGGAGCGGACAGCTTGCCCACAAGCTCCTCGAGGCTGTGGACGTCCGCGAGGTCCGCGTTGCGGTCGTACCCGATGACGGTGTGGCCCGCGCGGCGGATCCGCTCGCGCATGTTGCCGCCCATCTTGCCGAGGCCGACGAGACCGAGCTCCATCAGTTGTGTTCCTTAGGTCGGTGTGTGCCGTGACAGGCACCGGAGTGCCGAGCCGAGCCTAAACCCGGACGCGCGTGCACAGTTGTGGGCATACGCGCTCATACGCACGGCCTGACCTGCGGAATCCCATCCGGCTGCGGGGCTCGTCACCCGGTCACGATGCTGGGCACCACTGCGGTGCCCAGCACTGTGCACAGCTGTGGACGGCCTCAGCCGCTGAGCCGCACCGGCATGATCAGGTACTTGTAGGCCTCGTCCGCCTCCGCGTCCAGCGCGGGCTTGCCGCTGAGCAGCGCCGGCTTGGTGGACGTCGTGAACGACAGCTGCGCCACCGGGGAGTCGATCGCGCTCAGGCCGTCCAGCAGGAACGTGGGGTTGAAGGCGATCGAGATGTCGTCGCCCTCCAGCTGGGCGTCGACCCTTTCCACAGCCTGTGCGTCGTCACTGGAACCGGCCTCCAGGATCAGCACGCCCTGCTCGAAGCTCAGCCGCACCGGGGTGTTCCGCTCGGCGACCAGGGCCACTCGCTTGACGGCCTCCACGAAGGGGGCGGTCTCGATCACCGCGACGGAGTTGAACTCGGTCGGGAACAGCGTGCGGTACTTCGGCAGGTCGCCCTCGAGGAGACGGGTCGTCGTACGCCGTCCGGCACCCTCGAAACCGATCAGGCCCTCACCGGCACCCGAACCGGACAGCGCGAGGATGACGCTGTCACCGCTGGTCAGCGCCTTTGCGGTGTCCTGGAGCGTCTTGGCGGGCACCAGGGCGACCGCGGAGACGTCCGGGTTCTCCGGCTTCCACAGGAACTCGCGGACCGCGAAGCGGTAGCGGTCGGTGGAGGCGAGGGTGACGGTGTCGCCCTCGATCTCGATGCGCACACCGGTGAGGACGGGCAGCGTGTCGTCGCGGCCGGCGGCGATGGCCACCTGGGAGACGGCGGCCGCGAAGACCTCGCCGGGCACGGTGCCGGTCGCGTTCGGCATCTGCGGCAGCGCCGGGTACTCCTCCACAGGCAGGGTGTGGAGAGTGAACCGCGAGGAACCGCAGACCACGGTCGCCCGTACACCGTCTGTGGAGATCTCCACCGGCCGGTTGGGGAGGGCGCGGGAGATGTCGGCGAGCAGCCGGCCGGAGACGAGGACGGTGCCGTCCTCGTCGACCTCGGCCTCGACGCTGACCTTCGCGGAGACCTCGTAGTCGAAGCTCGACAGGCTCAGCTTGCCGTCCTCGGCCTTCAGCAGCAGGCCGGCGAGGACAGGCGCCGGCGGACGGGCCGGGAGGCTGCGTGCCGCCCAGGCCACTGCCTCCGCGAGTACGTCGCGTTCCACCCGGATCTTCACCGTAAGCCGCCTCCTGCTGTTGCTACTGAGTCCTCCGACTCGGTGTCACCGCCCACTGCGACGGGCAGGACACCGGGGACCAGTCTGACGCACCGCACTGACAGTAGGTGCCTGTCGGGGTCAAGTCGCTCCGAGGGGCAGCCGGGCTCGAGACGGCGAGTTGTGCACAGGCCCCGCTTCGAAACGGATTCCCAGCTCTCTCTAGTTGGGAGTAGTAGTAGGGCCTGTGGATACCGTGGATAACCATGTTTGCCCAGCTCAGGGCCGGAATTTTGTCCACTGACCCTGTGGGTGGAGGCGGTGGACAACTCGGGGTTTCTGTGGAGAACGGAAAGTTCTGCACACACCGCCCACAGCCTGAGCGCAGTTCTCCCCAGCTGCGTCCCCAGGATTACCCACGTTTCCCACACCCCAATCCGGCAGCCTCGTGTGACGGCTTTCACTCGACGCGGTGATCTGGTGCGTCGCGTTGCCGAACAGTGGACAGCCATGTGGAGAAGCCAGGGATCGTTGGGGACAACCGGCTCCAGCCTGTGGGCTGCCCGTGGACAACTCCGTGCACAGCCTGTGGATCTCCGTTTCGTCCACAGGCTGTGGAGATCCGTCGTCCACGATTCCACAGGCCGCTGAGCTGCATGGACGCTCCTTCTCAAAGATCCCTGTGGACGCGGCTCGGGACAACTTCACAGTCCCCAGGATGTGGAGGGAAGAAAGTCGGCGAATCTGTGGAGGGTGGCCGTAACCACGCAGGTATTCGAACACCCGGTGGCCGGGGAGGAACGGCGGCGAACGGCGGCGGCCCCTCGACGACCCGTCGGCAGCCGGTCGTGGCAGCGCACGGCAGGAGTGCCGGCAACCGCGCGGGAGGCTCTCGGCCCACACAGGAGGGCGCCCCCGGGATCTCCTCCCGGGGGCGCCCTCCGCACGGTGCTGCGGCTCGGTCAGCCGTTCTTGATGCGGTTCGTCAGCTCGGTCACCTGGTTGTAGATCGAGCGCCGCTCGGCCATCAGCGCGCGGATCTTGCGGTCGGCGTGCATGACCGTCGTGTGATCGCGGCCGCCGAACTGCGCGCCGATCTTCGGCAACGACAGGTCGGTCAGTTCACGGCACAGGTACATGGCGATCTGCCGGGCGGTGACCAGGGCGCGGCCGCGTGAGGTGCCGCACAGATCTTCCACCGTCAGCCCGAAGTAGTCGGCGGTGGCCGCCATGATGGCCGGCGCCGTGATCTCCGGAGCGGAGTCCTCACCGCCGGGGATCAGGTCCTTCAGGACGATCTCGGTCAGGCCCAGGTCCACCGGCTGCCGGTTGAGCGACGCGAACGCCGTCACCCGGATCAGCGCGCCCTCCAGCTCGCGGATGTTGCGTGAGATCCGGGAGGCGATGAACTCCAGGACCTCCGGCGGGGCGTTGAGCTGTTCCTGGACCGCCTTCTTGCGCAGGATCGCGATGCGCGTCTCCAGCTCGGGCGGCTGGACGTCGGTGATCAGACCCCACTCGAAACGGTTCCGCAGCCGGTCCTCCAGCGTGACCAGCTGCTTGGGCGGCCGGTCCGAGGACAGCACGATCTGCTTGTTGGCGTTGTGGAGCGTGTTGAAGGTGTGGAAGAACTCCTCCTGCGTCGACTCCTTGTCCGCCAGGAACTGGATGTCGTCGACGAGCAGGATGTCCATCTCGCGGTAGCGCTTGCGGAAGCTGTCGCCCTTGCCGTCGCGGATGGAGTTGATGAACTCGTTGGTGAACTCCTCGGAGCTGACGTACCGCACCCGCGTGCCCGGGTAGAGGCTGCGCGCGTAGTGCCCGATGGCGTGCAGCAGATGGGTCTTGCCGAGCCCCGACTCGCCATAGATGAACAGGGGGTTGTACGCCTTCGCCGGTGCTTCGGCGACGGCCACCGCGGCCGCGTGCGCGAACCGGTTGGAGGCGCCGATGACGAAGGTGTCGAAGAGGTACTTGGGGTTCAGCCGCGCGGTGGGCTCACCGGGACCGCTCGCCGGCGCGGGCTGCGCGGCCAGCGGGCCGGGGGCGCCTCCGGCCCCGGTCGGGGGCAGGTCCGGACGGACCGGGCCGCCGCGGCGTGCGGGGCCGGTGCCCGACGGCTGATCGGGCAGCTCTCGGCGGACCGGCTCGCGCTGGTCGTAGTCGGCGCGGGGCGTGTCGTAGTCCTGCCGGTCCTTGCGCTCGTAGTCCGGCCGGGAGCCGTACTCCGGGCGGTCGTAATCGGAGCGGGGGCCCTCGTACTTGCCGCGCTGCTGTTCGTACGCCTGGCGCTCCCGGCCCGGCGATCGGTAGTCCTGCGACGGCGGACCGTAGCTTTCCTGGGACGGAGTGCCGTAGGAGTCCTGCGGCGAGGCGTAGGGGTCGCGCTCGGGGAAACCGAGCCGTGGCTGCTGCCAGCCGCCGTACTCGTCCCGTGCGGGGCGCGGCCAGGCGCCGGGCTCGGGCCGCTGGTACTCGGAGGGGTACGCGGGCCGCGCGGTGGGGAGCTGGTCCCCGCGGGACGGCGGTTCGCCACCCTGCTGCGGATCGGCCGCACGGTGGCGGCCGTAGCCCTCGTACGGTCCGGAGGGCAGCTCGGGCTCCTCGTAGCGCGGCTGCGGCTGAGGCGTGGACGCCTTCGGGGCCGGCGGCTCGCCCGCGGAGTCGTCGACGGTGATGGCGATGCGGATGGGGCGCCCGCACTCCCGGCTGAGGGTCTCGCTCACGATCGGCGCGAGACGGCCCTCCAGTACGCCCTTCGCAAATTCGTTCGGCACGGCGAGCAGAGCGGTGTCCGCGACCAGCGCGAGCGGCTGGCAGCGCCGGATCCAGTGCTCGTCCTTCACCTCGACACCCTGTCCGCGGCCCTCACCGAGGAGCTGCTCCAGAACTCGTGGCCACACTGCGGCAAGATCGGCAGGTACGTCAGCCACAGGGCACGCTCTCTCGCAGGTCCCACGAACGTGTGGTTCGGGAACGGGTTCGGGATGAAGATCGGGTGGACGGGTGGGGCGATCCCGCTCGGGCGGGGACAAGGGAACGCATCGGAGTCCAGCCACGGTAGTCAGCGCGGCGGGTACGGTTCAAGTTGTTGTCCCCAGCCTGTGGACAGTGTCTCTCCTGACCCCTGGTTTGACCGAATGGCGCAGCCCCGCGTACCGTAACCAGGTCGAGTTGTCGATGGCTGCTGCCGCCTGCCTCCGATGGGCACAGATCACTAGCAGGTGATCGGGAAGCGGTGCACTCGGGCGTGACGCGAGCTACTCGTGGGCGCACGGTGACAGCCAGGACGGCACCCCGCCACCACCGATTCTTTTCTGGAGCCCCCGAGTGAGCAAGCGCACCTTCCAGCCGAACAACCGTCGTCGCGCGAAGACCCACGGCTTCCGCCTGCGGATGCGCACCCGTGCCGGCCGCGCGATTCTCGCGAACCGCCGCAGCAAGGGCCGCGCAAGCCTGTCCGCCTGATTCGATCAGGTCATGACGTCGTGCTGCCTACCGAGCATCGGCTGAGGCGGCGCGAGGACTTCGCGACCGCGGTACGACGGGGTCGCCGGGCCGGCCGCCCGCTCCTCGTCGTCCATCTTCGTAGCGGTGCCACGGACCCGCACGCGCCTGGGGAGAGCGCTCCCCCGACGCGTGCGGGTTTCGTCGTGAGCAAGGCAGTGGGTGGCGCGGTCGTGCGCAACCAAGTCAAGCGCAGACTGCGCCACCTGATGCGTGACCGAGTCGCCCATTTTCCCCCCGGTAGCCTGGTAGTCGTACGAGCGCTGCCCGGTGCGGGCGACGCAGACCACGCACAGCTGGCCCGAGACCTGGACGCCGCCGTGGAGCGGCTGCTGGGAGGGGGCGCGCGATGAAGTACCCACTGCTGGCCCTGATCAAGCTGTACCAGTGGACGATCAGTCCACTCCTTGGGCCGGTGTGCAAGTACTACCCGTCGTGCTCCCACTATGGCTACACGGCCATCGACCGGCACGGTGCGGTCAAGGGAACGGCACTCACCGCCTGGCGCATCCTCCGGTGCAATCCGTGGTCGCTCGGCGGTGTGGACCATGTTCCGCCGCGTAAGCGCCCGCGGTGGCACGAGATGCTGCGTAACGCTTGGCGCGCACGCAAGGGCGGAACCTCCGCCGCCGAACCGGCCACCGAGGAGAAGACTCGATCCGAGCTTCCTTCGAGCCCGGCCGCAGAGACTTCGTCCCATGCCCAAGGAGCATGATTAGTGGACACGATTGCCAGTCTTTTCAGCTTCATCACGACACCCGTCTCATGGGTCATCGTCCAGTTCCACACGGTGTACGGCGCTATCTTCGGCCCCGACACCGGATGGGCCTGGGGCCTGTCCATCGTGTCCCTGGTGATCCTGATCCGCATCTGCCTGATCCCGCTCTTCGTGAAGCAGATCAAGGCGACCCGGGCCATGCAGACGCTCCAGCCCGAGATGAAGAAGATCCAGGAGCGCTACAAGAACGACAAGCAGCGCCAGTCCGAAGAGATGATGAAGCTGTACAAGGAGTCGGGCACCAACCCGCTCTCCTCGTGCCTTCCCATCTTGGCGCAGTCGCCGTTCTTCTTCGCCCTGTATCACGTGCTCAACGGCATCGCCTCGGGCCAGACCATCGGCGTCATCAACACGTCGCTGCTGGAGAGCGCCCGTAAGGCGCACATCTTCGGTGCCCCGCTCGCCGCGAAGTTCAAGGACAGCGCCAGCACGATCGAGGCCCTGGGCGCCTCGGTCACCGACGTCCGCGTCGTGACCGTGGTCATGATCGTCATGATGTCGGCGTCGCAGTTCTACACACAGCGACAGCTGATGACGAAGAACGTCGACACCACGGTGAAGACGCCGTTCATGCAGCAGCAGAAGATGCTGATGTACGTCTTCCCCATCATGTTCGCCGTGTTCGGTATCAACTTCCCGGTCGGTGTCCTCATCTACTGGCTGACCACCAACGTGTGGACCATGGGCCAGCAGATGTACGTCATCCACAACAACCCGACCCCGGGTTCCACGGCCCAGGCCGCCTACCTCGAGCGCCTGACCAAGCACGTGACCCAGCACGGCAAGGTCCGCCGCCGCAGCGAGAAGACCATCGTCAAGGCGATCGTCGCCAAGGGCCGTGACCGCAACGAGTCCGAGCGCAAGTTCATCAACGGCCTGACCAAGGCGGGCCTCGCGGCCCAGACCGACGGCACCGTGGTGAAGAGCGAGAGCCAGGCCCTGGCGCAGGCCGAGGACGGCACGACCACCGCCACTGCCACCGCCGCGCGGCGTCAGCAGCCCAAGCGGCAGAGCAAGGCTCAGCGTCAGACCGGCGCGACCAAGCAGGCGGACGAGGGCCCCTCGCTGGAGAAGTCCGACGACGAGCCGCAGGACGACGTCAAGCCCGCCTCTGCCAAGCAGCCCCAGAAGCCCGGCTCCGGCACCCGCAGCAAGGCCCAGTCCGGGCAGCGCAAGGGTGGCCCGCAGCGGCCCAAGTCCCCGTCCAAGAAGTAAGAAGGAGCCCATCCCGTGACGGAAGGCACCACCTCCGCCGCTGCCGAGGGTGCAGACACCCTCACCCGCCTGGAGCAGGAGGGCGAGATCGCGGCGGACTACCTGGAGGGCCTGCTCGACATCGCAGACCTCGACGGCGACATCGACATGGACGTCGAGGCGGACCGTGCCTCCGTGTCGATCATCAGCGACTCCGGCAGCCGTGACCTGCAGAAGCTGGTCGGTCGGGACGGCGAGGTGCTCGAGGCTCTTCAGGAGCTCACGCGCCTGGCCGTGCACCGGGAGACCGGTGACCGCAGTCGGCTGATGCTGGACGTCGCGGGCTACCGGGCCAAGAAGCGCGCCGAGCTGTCGGAGCTGGGTGCCAAGGCCGCCGCCGAGGTCAAGAGCACCGGCGAGCCCGTGAAGCTCAAGCCGATGACGCCGTTCGAGCGCAAGGTCGTGCACGACGCGGTCAAGACCGCCGGGCTGCGCAGCGAGTCCGAGGGCGAGGAGCCCCAGCGGTTCGTCGTCGTACTGCCCGCCTGATCGGCCTCTCTCGTTTCACGGCCCCGTCTGCCTGCAGGCGGGGCCGAACTTTGTCAGCCTGGTAGTTCTGGTGGCCGGTGCACGAAGCCCGGCGCTGTACGGAAGGACGGTCCCCGTGACGGAGGCAGCGGAGCTTCCCCCCGCGCCCGAACAGGCGCGGGAAGTGTTCGGTGAGCGCTTCGCCGATGCGGTTCGCTATGCGGAGCTGCTCGCCGAGGCGGGAGTCCAGCGTGGCCTGATCGGCCCGCGTGAAGTGCCCCGCCTGTGGGAACGGCACCTGCTGAACTGTGCGGTCCTCTCGGAGGCGGTCCCCGAGGGGGTGACGGTGTGCGACGTCGGCTCCGGAGCCGGCCTGCCGGGCATCCCGCTGGCCCTGGTCCGCAACGATCTGAACATCACCCTGCTGGAGCCCCTGCTGCGGCGCACCAACTTCCTCACCGAGGTGGTCGAGCTGCTGGGCCTGGACCATGTCACCGTGGTCCGTGGCCGGGCCGAGGAAGTCATGGGCAAGCTGCCGCCGGTCCATGTGGTGACCGCCCGTGCCGTGGCTCCGCTGGACCGACTGGCCGCCTGGGGCATTCCCCTGCTGCGTCCCTACGGCGAGATGCTCGCACTCAAGGGGGACACCGCCGAGGAGGAGCTGAAGGCGGCCTCCACGGCCCTCAGCAAGCTGGGTGCGGTGTCGACCTCCATCCTTCATGTCGGCGACGGTGTGGTGGATCCGCCGTCCACCGTGGTTCGGGTGGAGGTCGGTGAGAGCCCGGGCGGCGTGCGGTTCGCCGCCAAGCGTGCCAAGGCCGCTCGAACGGGACGGGTGCGGCGACGTCGCTGACCCGCAAGACCAGTGTCTCGGGATCGCATTGAGAACGAGACGTACTCCACACAAGCTGCCAAACCCATGCAAGCCGGAGTGTCGCAAAGATCCGGTCGCTGTAGCTGTGCATCGTGTTTCACGTGAAACGTCGCTCACTGCTGCACGGCATCATCAGTCGGGGCCGCGCTGCGGCCGAACCCCGTGACCGTAAGCCTCTCGGTTCACTCGGAAAGGCAGCGGAGTTGTCCACAGAGGTGGATTTCTCCACAGAACAACAGGCCTCCCTGGTTCACGACCCCGAAGGCATGGGAGGCTCTGTTCATTGCGAGCCTGAAGTCGAGGAGAGTGAATCCTTGCGGTCCGACGCCAACATCGCGGGACCGATGACCGATCCGGTCCCCGGTCCCCGTACCGAGTCGATGGGGGCGGATGTTTCACGTGAAACACCGCCTCCGATGGACGACACTCCCATCGGTCGTGCTGCCCAGCTGGCGGTGGAAGCTCTGGGGCGAGCCGGTGAAGGCCTGCCACGACCCGAGCAGACCCGAGTGATCGTGGTTGCCAACCAGAAGGGCGGCGTCGGCAAGACAACGACGACCGTCAACCTTGCCGCTTCGCTGGCTCTGCACGGCAGCCGCGTCCTGGTGATCGACCTCGACCCACAGGGCAACGCCTCCACCGCGCTGGGGATCGACCACCACGCCGAGGTTCCGTCGATCTACGACGTCCTGGTGGAGAGCAGGCCTCTTGCGGAGGTCGTCCAGCCCGTTCCGGACGTCGAAGGCCTCTTCTGCGCCCCTGCCACCATCGATCTCGCCGGTGCGGAGATCGAGCTGGTTTCGCTGGTGGCTCGGGAGAGCCGGCTGCAGCGGGCGATCCAGGCGTACGAGCAGCCGCTGGACTACGTCCTCATCGACTGCCCGCCGTCGCTGGGCCTGCTGACGGTCAACGCTCTCGTCGCCGGCCAGGAGGTCCTCATCCCGATTCAGTGCGAGTACTACGCGCTGGAGGGGCTGGGGCAGTTGCTGCGCAACGTCGACCTGGTGCGAGGCCACCTCAATCCGACCCTGCATGTGTCGACCATCCTGCTCACCATGTATGACGGCCGGACGCGTCTCGCCTCGCAGGTCGCGGAAGAGGTACGCACCCACTTCGGTGACGAGGTACTACGGACGAGCATTCCCCGCTCGGTCCGTATCTCCGAGGCGCCGAGTTACGGGCAGACGGTGCTGACCTACGATCCTGGATCGAGCGGCGCTCTCTCCTACCTTGAGGCCGCCCGAGAAATCGCGCTGAGGGGCATTGGCATCAGCTACGACGCGAGCCAGGCCCACATCGGCGCCCAGAACGATCCGAACATGGTGGAGGGCGTCCAGTGAGCGAGCGACGGAGGGGGCTGGGCCGCGGGCTCGGCGCACTGATCCCTGCTGCCCCGACCGAGAAGGAGCCGGCTCCGGCCGCGATGGGGAGCCAGGCTTCCACATCCCCGGCCGCGGTGCCGCTGATGTCGGACCGCGGAGTGGCCGCAGCGAAGGTGGCCACGCTGCCGCCTGTTTCACATGAAACCGAGGAGCCCTTGGCGAACCCAGCCGCGGAGGCGCCCGCGCCTCCGGTAGGGGCCCACTTCGCTGAGCTCCCCCTCGACTCCATCACGCCGAACCCGCGCCAGCCCCGTGAGGTCTTCGACGAGGACGCGCTCCACGAGCTGATCACCTCCATCAAGGAAGTCGGTCTCCTCCAGCCCGTCGTCGTACGGCAGCTCGGCCCCGCCCGCTATGAGCTGATCATGGGTGAACGGCGCTGGCGGGCCTGCCGTGAGGCCGGCCTCGAGGCCATCCCGGCAATCGTCCGAGCCACAGACGACGAGAAGCTCCTTCTCGACGCCCTGCTGGAGAACCTGCACCGCGCGCAGCTCAACCCGCTGGAAGAGGCAGCCGCCTACGACCAGCTCCTGAAGGACTTCAACTGCACCCATGACCAGCTGGCCGACCGGATTGGGCGCTCGCGTCCGCAGGTCTCCAACACCCTGCGTCTGCTGAGGCTCTCACCGGCCGTGCAGAAGCGGGTGGCCGCTGGTGTCCTCTCGGCCGGTCATGC
This sequence comes from Streptomyces sp. NPDC058145, assembly GCF_042884245.1. Taxonomy (NCBI): domain Bacteria; kingdom Bacillati; phylum Actinomycetota; class Actinomycetes; order Kitasatosporales; family Streptomycetaceae; genus Streptomyces; species Streptomyces sp. NPDC058145. The sequence goes on from NZ_JBHVUH010000004.1 coordinate 263,900, forward strand.
CCGAGCGCTGCTGTCCGTCGAGGACTCGGAGGAGCAGGACCGGCTCGCTCACCGCATCGTGGCGGAGGGGCTGTCCGTTCGGGCAGTCGAGGAGATCGTGACCCTGATGGGCTCGCGGCCCCAGAAGGCTTCGCGGTCCAAGGGCCCCCGGGCCGGAGCGCGGGTCTCTCCGGCGTTCAATGAGCTGGCGACGCGGCTGTCGGACCGCTTCGAAACACGGGTGAAGGTGGAGCTGGGCCAGAAGAAGGGCAAGATCACCGTGGAGTTCGCCTCCCCGGACGACCTCGAACGGATTCTGAACACGCTCGCCCCCGGTGAGCGCCTGGCCCTCCAGCAGAGCCTGCAAGAGAGTGCGGCCGACGGGGCCGACGACTGATCGTCACTTCCGCCCCAGTGAGCTGAAGAGCGGACGGCGTCCGGTTGTACCGGAAGGCGGTCCGCTCTTTGCTTTGAGGCGGTATCGAGGCAATCGCATCGTGGATACGATGCGGATGGGTATGGCGCATCCACCTGGCGGATCTCTGAGTGGGGAGACAGGGGCCATGCGATCGATGAGCCGCACCGGATTGGTGGGCGCGGGCCTGGGCATCGGAGTGGTCGGCGGATTCGTCGGCAGCCTGCTCAGGCAACGGAGCGCCCTCACAGCAGCTCGCGATGCGGCGGGCGAAGGAAGCGAGGAACAGCTTTCATGGGGCGTCGGGTCGTACCGCTCACGCTGGACAACCTCGAGGACCTTCCCCGGCGCTGCCGCTCGTGTGTCTTCTGGGAGCTGGATCCCGTCAGCGGCGAGGCCGCGGTAAAGGCCGGTAGGTCCGCGCTGGAGAAGGAATCCTGGATCTCCGCCGTGCTGCTGGACTGGGGATCGTGCGGTCGGGTTGTCTACGTAGACGATGTCCCCGTCGGCTTCGTGCTCTATGCGCCGCCGGCCTACGTGCCGCGCTCCACGGCCTTTTCCACGAGTCCGCTCTCACCGGATGCTGTCCAGCTCATGACGGCGTTCATCATGCCCCGCTATCAGGGGCAGGGGCTGGGCCGGGTGATGGTCCAGACGGTCGCCAAGGATCTGCTTCGCCGCGGCTTCAAAGCGATCGAGGCGTTCGGTGATGCCCGCTGGAAGGAGCCCGCCTGTCTGCTGCCCGCTGACCACCTCCTGGCCGTGGGGTTCAAGACGGTCCGGCAGCATCCCACGCATCCTCGTCTGCGCCTGGATCTTCGCTCGACCCTCTCCTGGAAGGAAGACGTGGAGCTGGCGCTGGACCGGCTGCTGGGTGCGGTTCAGAAGGAGCCGGTACTGCGGCCGCTGTAGAGGGCGGAGCAAGCGAAACCACATCATGCGAATGGGCCAACCCGTTGGGGTTGGCCCATTCGTGTTTCACGTGAAACATGCGCCGCCGGTTCGACGACGTCGACCGACTACTCGGCGATGAACTCCTCGAGGTCGCGCACGATGGCGGCCTTCGGCTTGGCACCCACGATCGTCTTTGCGACCTCGCCGCTCTGGTAGACGTTCAGGGTCGGGATGGACATGACGCCGTACTTGGCGGCCGTACCCGGGTTCTCGTCGATGTTGAGCTTGACGATCTCGATCTTGTCGCCGTACTCGGCGGCGATCGCCTCGAGCGACGGGGCGATCTGGCGGCACGGTCCGCACCAGGCGGCCCAGAAGTCCACCAGGACGGGCTTGTCGTTCTTGAGGACGTCCTGCTCGAAGGAGTCGTCGGTCACGTTCTTCAGAGTGCCGGCCACGGCGGGCTCCTTAACTTGGTCGTGCGGTGAGGCGGGAGTGGTGGGCGAGGGTCAGACGGCGGCGGTTCAGACGGCGGCGGTCTTCTCGGGCTCGGCCTTGTCCTCGTCCGCGAGGGCGGCGAGGAAGCGCTCGGCGTCGAGAGCGGCGGAGCAGCCGGTGCCGGCCGCGGTGATTGCCTGCCGGTAGGTGTGATCGACCACGTCACCAGCGCCGAAGACTCCGGTCACGCTGGTGCGGGTGGACGGGGAGGTGACCTTCAGGTAACCCTCCTCGTCGAGGTCCAGCTGCCCCTTGAAGAGCTCGGTGCGCGGGTCGTGGCCGATCGCGATGAACAGACCGGTTACCGGCAGCTCCGACAGCTCGCCGGTCTTGATGTTGCGCAGCTTGAGCCCGGAGAGCTTCTGGTCGCCCTGGACCTCGGCGACCTCACTGTCCCAGACGAACTTGATCTTCGGGTCGCCGAAAGCACGCTCCTGCATCGCCTTGGAGGCGCGCAGCGTGTCCCGGCGGTGGACGATCGTGACCGACTTGGCGAACCGGGAGAGGAAGGTGGCCTCCTCCATCGCGGTGTCGCCACCGCCGATCACGGCGATGTCCTGGTCCTTGAAGAAGAACCCGTCACAGGTGGCGCACCAGGAGACACCGCGGCCGGAGAGGGCGTCCTCGTTCGGCAGACCGAGCTTGCGGTGCTGGGAGCCGGTCGTGACGATCACGGCCTTGGCCTGGTGGACCGTTCCGGCGGTGTCCGTGACGGTCTTGATCTCACCGGCCAGATCGACGGAGACGATGTCGTCCGGGATCAGCTCGGCGCCGAAGCGCTCGGCCTGGGCCCGCATGTTGTCCATCAGGTCGGGACCCATGATGCCGTCGCGGAAGCCCGGGAAGTTTTCCACCTCGGTAGTGTTCATCAGGGCACCGCCGGCGGTGACGGCACCCTCGAACACCAGGGGCTTCAGCGACGCGCGCGCGGTGTAGAGCGCCGCCGTGTAGCCGGCGGGCCCGGAGCCGATGATGATCACGTTACGGACGTCGCTCACGGCTTGATTCCTCGTCTCTGGTCTGTGTCAGTCGACCGGTGGAGCTCCTTTCGGAACTCTCACCCCACCCAACGGATCCTAGGGGGTCCGCATTCCCGGTGTGTCCGGGCACACGGGGATGGCACAGGGTACGGATGACTGCACAGGCGTCGAGGAATCCTCCGACGAACTCAGGACCGGGGGAACGACTGTTTCATCAGTACCTTGCCGGCGGAGTCGGGATGCTGATGGACGCACTCCGCGTCGACGATATAGGCGGTGACTCGGGTGCTGTCGTCGGCGTCGGGCACCACGACCAGGTAGGCGCTCTTACCGGCGTAGATGCCTGTCTTGGAGCCCAGGACGTCGTCGTGGCTGTTGATCGCCTGGCGGACACAGTCCGGGACCGGTGGCTGGGCTTGGAGCAATGTGTTGGCGCTCTGGGTGGACCCGGGGCTGATCTGCTCGGTCTCGACCCCCGACCGCGGCTCATGGGAGTGATGCTGCCTGGCCTTGCCCGCGGCCAGCAGACCCTTGACCTGGCCCTGGACGCTGTCTCCGGAGAAGCTGCCGACGGACGGCGCCGCCGTGCCGTGGGCCGTCGTACCGGAGCCCCCGCTGCTCAGGGACTGCAGGACGAGGGACCCGGCGCCCAGGACCGCGGCGGTGAGAAGGGAGCCCAGGACTATGGTCCTTCGGCGACGCCCACGCTGGGAACCCTTGCGTCCCGGACCTGTCGCCGCGGGGGACCGTCCAGCAGGGCGGTCCGACGGGCTCGATGTTTCACGTGAAACGCGACCGCCACTTTCCTCGCTCGTCGGCGCCGCGGTCTTGGAAACCAGGACCGGCGCGTGACCGGCGTCAGGGGCCGGGGGCGCCTCGGCGGCGAGAGCGGCGTCGAGGCGGCCGACGACATCCGCAGGCATACGCGGGGCTGCCTCGAAAGTGCCCAGCAGCCCTCGGATCTCCTCAAGCGATGCGTGGACGTCCGCACACTGCACGCACCCTTCCAGGTGCCGCTGTACCTCGGCGCTCCGGTCCGGCGGGAGCAGGTCCTCGGTGAGGTCGGAGATCTCCGCGACGTCCGGGTGCCCGGTCGTGTCTGTCGTGGAAGTCACGCTCGCCCACCTCCGCCCTTCGCTACGGCTGAATCACTCGGACCCGTACCTTCGGCATCTCTGCCGCGAAGGCCCGTTGCAGGTGGGACGGATGTCCCCTGCACCCGGTTCCGTCCCGGACCGGGCTCTTTTTCGTCACTGGCGTTTCCGGGCCGGAGATGGCCGAGCAATGGAAGAAGCCTGGCTCTGCCCCGGGCACACCGGCTCTTCACCGTCCCGGTCGGCACATCGAGAATCCGGGCGGCTTCGGCGACGGGGTAGCCCTGCATGTCCACAAGGACCAGAGCCGCGCGCTGCTCGTAGGGAAGCGTGCCGAGCGCCTCCAGGAGCTGCCGGTGCAGATCGTTCCGTTCGGCGGGAGCCGAGGCGGACTCATGCGGCTCCAGCAGCTGCTCCAGCCGCTCGGTGTCGTCGACTGGGGCGGTCTTCCGGGTGGCAGCCTTCCGTGCGCGGTCCAGGCAGGCATTCACGGTGATCCGGTGCAGCCAGGTCGTGACAGCCGACTGTCCCCGGAAGGTGTGTGCGGCCCGGTAGGCGGACACCAGGGCGTCCTGGACCGCGTCAGCGGCTTCCTCCCGGTCGCCCAGCGTCCGCAGCGCCACGGCCCAGAGCCGGTCCCGATGCCGTCGGACGATCTCAGCGAAGGCATCGGGGTCGCCTTCTACGTGTCGGGCGAGCAGATCCTCGTCCCGTGCGTCGCCGTATCCGGCGCCATCTCCCATCGGCCCCTCCCGAGTGGAGACCTCAGCTGGTCACCTTGATGTCTGCCACTCGGCCTCGCCAGTGGCCCTCGTTGTCCGCGGGCAGCTTGGTCAACCACACGAGGAGGTACTGCGTCTTGAGCGACTTGCCGGGCTTGAGCGTCACCGTGGTGCCCGAGCCGTTGGCAACCTTGGTGTAGCCGTTGAAATTCGTCGGCTCGGATCCCGCGTTCGCGTCCGCGGCGCGGAGTTCGACCGAGGTCTCGCCCACGAAGGTGATGCTCACCTGGCCGACCTGCTGGACCTTGCCGAGGTCGAGTTTGACGCCGACACCCGACTTCAGATTGCCGAACTCCGGGCTCAGGTAGAAGTCCGTCTGCCAGTAGGAGGCAGTGCTGTTGTCGTCGACCTTGTTTATGTCGGCCGGCTTCTCGGACTGGTCTCCGAACGGGTCGAAGTCACGGGTCCCCTTGATGGCGATGGGCTTGCCGTCCGTGGGCTTCTTCGGGCTCTTGTCGCCGCCGTCCTGCGTCTGGGTGTTGTTGGTGTCGTTCGAGTTGTCAGCCTGGTCCATCAGGGCGTCCGCGAGCTGCCAGCTGCCCAGGCCCAGCGCGGCGATGAGCAGGGCGGAGACCGCCCACTTCAGGACCTTGCCGGTGCGGCTCTGCAGCGGGGGCGGCGGGGGCGCGAGCGGCTGGGTGACGCCGGGGTGCGGGGCGGGGCGCCCGTAGGTGCCCTGCTGGTACGTGGTGCGCTGGTACTCCGGCGGCGCGGTGAAGGCCGGCTCCGGCGGGCGGATGCGGGGCATCTCACCGATCGCCTTGACCAGTTCCTCCGGTGTGGTGCACGCGGCCTCGTGGCGCGAGGCGGTGGCGCCGTCGTTTACCAGGGCCCTCATGGCGAGCTCGGACAGGCCGCGGTGCACACCGGCCCGTACCTGGTCCGGTGCGATCAGGCCGATGTCCTTGGGCAGCCCCGCCAGGCCGTAGGCGTCGTTCTCGTACGGCCAGCGCTGGGTGAGGGCCGCGTACAGCAGGGCGCCGATGGATTCGGTGTCCGTGCGCTGCGGGGTGTCGGAGCCGATGCCGCGCAGCGCCGCGTTCACGGCGAGACCGCGGATGCGCCACTGGCCGGTGGAGGCACGCAGGACGGCGTTCGGGTTCAGCCGAAGGTGGGCGAGGCCTTCGCGGTGGGCGGCTGCCATGGCGGAGGCTACCTGAGTGACCATCTGGTAGGCGTCGTGCGGCTCCAGCGGGCCTGCCGCGAGCAGCGCGGTCAGTTCGGTGGCGTCGGGCAGCCATTCGTGCACGACGTATACGAGGTCGTTCTCCTCGACGGCGTCGAGGACCTGGACGAAGCGCGGATCACCGAGCAGCGCCGAGGACCGGGCGGCGGCCAGCACCGACCGTGCCCGCACATGGTCCGCGGGCAGAATGTGGACGCCTACGGCACGACGGAGTTTCTCGTCGACCGCACGCCAACTGCTGAATCCGTCCAAACGGGTGACGCACTCCTCGAGACGGTAGCGTCTGGCGAGCTTGTGACCGCTGTGCAGTTCGGGCGGCGATGCCTTCCTGCCGGGGCCCTCCGTCCCGCCGCTCCCCTGTGCCTCGTCGCTGTCCGTGTCCCGCTCCGGGTTCTGGGCCACCCCGTCGGCCGTGGACTGGTCCGCCTTCGCGGTCAGCGGCTCGTCACCGCTGTTGTCTGCCACGTCGACGGCAGCCGTGCTCCGTTCCGCCACCGTCGTCCCTGCCTCCCCATCCGTTGCACGCTGTCCGACGCCGAATCCAATTGTGCCCACAGTCCGCCGCTATGCACGACACACAGCCCAGGACGATGGTTGTGCGCCTACCCCCGCCTCAGCGCCCCAGACGCCCGCGGACCATACCCACGAGCGAGTTGAGTTCCTCGATCCGCATCTTGCGGGCGGCGACGAAGAAGACGCCGAGCAGGACCGCGCCACCGGCGATCAGCGCGGCGAACGAACCGACGACGCCCTGGCCGAGGGTGTGCCCGATGCCGTAGCAGGCCGCACCGCTGAGCAGAGCCGCCGGCACCGAGGCGATGCCGAGCCGGGCGTAGGTCCGCAGCACCCGGGCGCCGTCCAGGTCACCGCCGAGCCGCTTGCGCAGCCGCCGCCAGGCGACACCCACCCCGATCGCGTAGGCGAGGCCGTACGCGGCGGCCATGCCCGCCACCGCCCAGCGGGACGGCAGCAGGAAGTAGCAGAGCCCCGAGACAGCGGCGTTGACCGCCGCCACGATGACGGTGTTGTAGAAGGGGGTGCGGGTGTCCTCGTACGCGTAGAAGGCGCGCAGGACGACGTACTGCACCGAGTACGGGATCAGGCCGAGGCCGAAGGCCATCAGCATGTAACCCATGTTGGTGGCCGAGCTGATGCCCGCCGAGCCGAAGATCAGCGTGCACATCGGGATGCCGAGCGCGAGGAAGCCGAAGGCGATGGGCACGATGGCGACCGCGGTGGTGCGCAGCCCCTGGGAGATGTCGTCGCGGACGGCTCCGCCGTCGCCCTCGGCGGCCGAGCGCGAGATGCGCGGCAGCAGCGCCGCCATCAGGGACACCGTGATGATGGCCTGCGGCAGACCCCAGATCAGCTGGGCGTTGGCGTAGGCGGCGAAGCCGGTTCCCTTGACACCGGAGTCGTCACCCGCGGCGGTGGACAGCTGGGTCACGACCATGGCACCCAACTGGTTGGCGAGCACGAACAGGACCGTCCACTTGGCGAGCATCGCGGCCTTGCCGAGGCCCTGGCCCCTCCAGTCGAAGCGCAGCCGGATCCGGAACCCGGTCTCCCGCAGATACGGGATCATCGCGAGCGACTGCACCACAAGACCGAGCAGCACACCGGCGCCGAGCAGCCGCTGGCCCTGGGGCGGGATGCTCTCGACGGCCAGGTGGGAGTTGGCCGCGGTGCCGTAGACCCAGATGAACATGCCGAGCGAGATGATGATGACGATGTTGTTCAGGACCGGGGTCCACATCATCGCGCCGAACTTGCCGCGTGCGTTCAGGATCTGACCCATCACCACGTGGATGCCCATGAAGAAGATCGAGGGCAGGAAGTAACGGGTGAACGTGACCGCGACCTCGTTGGCCGCCGGGTCGTCCGCGATGGTGGGAGACAGCAGCCGCACCAGCAACGGCGCCGCGAACATCGCGAGACCGGTCAGCGCGGCCAGGGCCACCATCACGAGGGTCAGCAGGCGGTTGGCGAAGGCCTCGCCGCCGTCCTCGTCCTCCTTCATGGAGCGCACCAGCTGCGGCACGAAGACGGAGTTGAGGCCACCACCGACGGTGAGGATGTAGATCATCGTGGGCAGCTGGTAGGCCACCTGGAACGAGTCGGCGAGCAGGCCGAGACCCAGTGCGGCGGCGATCAGCGCGGAGCGGACGAACCCGGTGAGCCGGGAGACCATCGTGCCCGCCGCCATGACCGCGCTGGACTTCAGCAGCCCCGCTGCCTTCCCGCCCTTCTTCGGGACGGGCGGGGCGGCCGTCGCGGTGGCGGCCGCACCGGCGGGCTCGGGAACCGCGGCCGGGGCCGGCACCGAAGACGGCGCGGGGCCGCCGGGAGCGGTGGGTCCGGCCTGGTACGAGGCGTCCGCGTACCGGTTCGGGTGCTGCGGGCTCTGAGCGTGCGGCGGAGCCGGGTAGGGGTCCGCGGGGCGCTGACCGGTGCCCGGACTCGCGGCCGGGCCTGGGACGGCAGGGGGATCCATCGGCGTGGGCCCACCGCCCTGCTGCTGGTCCCGGAAGAGGTGCGCGAAGGCGCCCGGCTCGTGGTACTCCTCACCGGAGTGCGTGACCAGGTCGTCCACGCCCACGAACTGCGTCGTGCGGGGATCGTCGCCGTAGGGCAGGTACGGGGCCGCGCCGTCGGGCTCCGGCGCCGGGGTCTGCGCCCAGACCTGTGGGTCCGGCGCGTGCGGCGACTGGGCCGGCGGGGCGTACAGCGGCTGCTGCTGCTCGTACGTGCCCGGGGGCGGCGGCGGGTGCGCGGCACGGTCGTACAGCGCCTCGGCGACCGGGTCCTGGGCGGCGAGGTCCTGCGCCCGGTAGGGGTCCTGGTCGTAGGCGTCCTGCAGGTACATGTCCGTCGCGTGCTGCGGCGGCACCTGGCCGGGCTCGGGCGGCGGCTCGGGGTAGCCCGAGCCGGCCGCGCCCTGGCCGCGATCACCGTCGTACGGCGCGTTCATGGTTACCCCACCTCATCGTCCCGGGCCACACCGGCCACGACATAGCTCAACGGTCCACTCTCTCACCCGTCCCGGACGGGTCGGTGTTTTCCGGTGCGGTGTCCGGCGCAGGGTCACTCGGCTGCTCCGGGTCCTCCGCCCCGGACGGGGCGTCGGACTCGTCGGGGAGACGGTCCCCGGGGGCGTCGGGGTTCCCCGGATCGTCGTCGGTCTCGCCACCCTCCGCGCCAGGACCGTCGTCGTCCGCCCGACGGGCAGCCGCGCGCTTGCGCTGGGTGTACATCCGGAACCCGGCCAGGACGAGCAGGAGCACACCGCCGCCGATGACCAGCATGACGGTGGGGGTGACCTCGGTGACCTTCACGTCGAAGCTGACCGGGTCGCCGTACTCCTGGCCGTCCTGGGTGTAGAGCTGGGCGATGACCGTGACGCGGCCGTTGGCGTTGGCCGCGGTGGGGAACTTCACGGACTGGCTGTGGCCGCCGGAGACCTCGACGGGTTGCTCGTCGTAGGCCTTGCCGCCGATCTTCAGGCGGGTCGGCATCGTCGAGGTGAGCCGCAGGACCAGATGGCTCACGGGCTGCACGAGGTTGTTCTGGACGGTCACCGGGATGGTGGCGCTGCGTCCGGAGAGCTTCGTCTCGGACTTGTCGATCAGCTTGACCTGGTCGGCCAACTCGTCGAGCCAGGCCTCGACGTCGCCCCGGGAGCTGTCCGCCTCGGCACCGCGGCCGCGCCAGGACGTGGACATCTCACGGTTTATGGCCCGCCCGAACGGGGTGATCACCCGGGACTGGTCGCTGAGGACCACCTTGAAGTTGTCGAGCTTGTCCTGCGTGCGCGCGATCTGTTCGAAGGCCGTCCTCGGGAGCTCCCGCTTGCGCAGCGAGGAGGGGTAGGCGGACGTCGACGGGATGCGGGTGGTGGCGTCGGGGTCCGGCTTGGCCTTGGCGGCCGCGGTGAGGTTCTGCGCCTGGGACCAGGTGCCGCCCTGGAGCTCCTTCACCGCCTTCGCCATCGCCTGCGCCTGGCTCGCCGACGGCATACGCTGCGGAGCGACCACGATGCTGCGCTGCGCGTCCGTCTGCGCGTTCACCTCCAGGCTCTGCGCCAGGAACTGCTGGACGGCGAGCGTCGCCGAGCCGGCCTTGGTCAGGTCGTCCTTGAAGGCCGTGGACAGCCGTGCGTCGGAGACCACCGCCGTGGTACCGCCGCCGACCGGGCGAGCCGCGGACGGGGTGTATGGCAGTCCGGCGGTCTCCTGGAGGCTGTCGCTGCGGGCGATCACGCGGTCGGCTCCGGCGGAGGTGGCGACCTTCATGATCGACGGGTCGATGGCGCCTTCCACGGGCCAAGCGAAATCGGTCGTCGGTGTGACGTGAAGCACGGTCTTCACGGTGGTGGCGGCGACGTCGGTGGCGTCCTTGAGGTGGCTGAGTGAGCCGGTGACGCTGGTACCGCGGTGCGCCAGGGAGGCCAGGTCCGGGTCGGCGAAGGGCAGGGCGACGACCTCCTTGCCCACGACGGCCTTCTGCAGCTTGGCCAGCCACTGCTTGGCGACCGCCTGGTGCGGGCCGGCCGTGGTGGTGCCGTCCTCGCCCTGGAGCCGGTAGCTGCCCGCCATGGCGTCCACCGAGGCCAGCAGGTCCGGGTCGATCACATAGGTGACGTCGAGGTCCTTACCCAGGTCCAGCATCTGCGCCAGCCGGCCGCCCGGTGCGATCTCCTTGGCCAGGTCGTCGTTGAGGAAGACCGGCGTCTGCAGCTCACCGGGGCCCGTCCTCGCCGTCATGTGGGACGTGGAGATCAGCGGCCACAGGAAGGTGGTCCTGGTCTTGGTGTCAGCATCGGACGGCTGCCACGGCAGGAACGTCCGCTGGATGCCGAGCACCTGGTCCCAGGGCTGGGCGGAGGTCTGGCCGGACAGGGCCACACCGAACTCGTAGACGCCGTCCTGGCCGAGGTCGAGCTGGTCCACCGGGACGGAGATGCTGAAGTGCTGCGCGACGCCGGGCGCGAGCTTGGCGAACTTCTCCACGTACTTGCCGCCGACCTCGGGGCCGGTGCGGGTACGGAGGTCGTCGGAGTGCCGGGAGACGGCGTCGATCGCCGAGCGGGTGTTGAGCAGGGGGCCCACCCGCAAGCCGACATGTGCGCCGGTGACGTTCTGCTTGCCGGTGTTCGTCACCGTCCCGGACACGGTCACCGTGTCCCCGTCCGTCGGGGCGCCCGGGCTGAGCGAGTCCAGGGAGACGGACACCGGGCTCGATGAGGCGGCCTGTGCGGGCGCCGCGGCGGGCAGCTGGAGGAGCCCCGCCAGCAGCGGCACACCAGCCAGCAGTGCTCCGGTGCGCCGCAGCCACCGGCGGGCAGGTGAGGCACTGGTCCCCAGGAAGTCAGCCGCCTCGGCCACGCGCTCGCCCGTCCCTCGTCGTCGTCAGTGGTCGTCGGAATGTGCGTCCACGCATGGTAACGAGGCGCGCTGAGTGGAAGTGCCGCGGTCTGCTCCGCAAGACCCGGGAGCGGCGGCGCCACGTCCTCTATATCCAGTATCGAGGGGAGAGCGCTTGTACGCCGTAAGCACAGCGCTTGTGCGGGTATGCCGGGAGGTGTCCGCGCCGCTCAATGGAGGCGACCCGGGCCGCCTCGGCCACGTACCCTCTTCTGTTGTGCCGAACGCCAACGAAGACACTCCCTCTGCCCTGAGCCAGGCGCAGCACCGCGCGGTCAGCGAGCTGCTGCGGGTGGCCCCCGTCGCCGACGACCTTGCCCGCCGTTTCCAGGCGGCCGGGTTCTCGCTCGCCCTGGTGGGCGGCTCGGTCCGGGACGCGCTGCTCGGCCGGCTCGGCAACGACCTGGACTTCACCACCGACGCGCGTCCCGAGGACGTACTGACGATCGTGCGGCCGTGGGCGGACGCCGTCTGGGAGGTGGGGATCGCCTTCGGGACGGTCGGCGCGCAGAAGAGTGCCCGTGTCGCGGACACCGACTGGCAGTTCCAGATCGAGATCACCACCTACCGGTCGGAGGCGTACGACCGCACCTCACGCAAGCCCGAGGTGTCCTACGGCGACTCGATCGAGGAGGACCTCGTCCGTCGCGACTTCACTGTCAACGCGATGGCCGTGGCGCTGCCGGAGAAGGAGTTCATCGACCCGCACGGTGGCCTTCAGGACCTCGCGACCCAGGTTCTGCGCACCCCGAGTACGCCCGAGGAGTCGTTCTCGGACGATCCGCTGCGGATGATGCGGGCCGCCCGGTTCGCCGCCCAGCTGGACTTCGAGGTCGCTCCCGAGGTCGTCACCGCGATGACGGAGATGTCCGGGCGGATCGAGATCGTCTCCGCCGAGCGGGTCCGGGACGAGCTGAACAAGCTGATCCTCTCCGAGCAGCCGCGCAAGGGCCTGGCCCTTCTGGTCGACACCGGGCTGGCCGACCATGTCCTGCCCGAGCTGCCGGCTCTGCGGCTGGAGAGTGACGAGCACCACCGGCACAAGGATGTCTACGAGCACACGCTGATCGTGCTGGAGCAGGCGATCGCGCTGGAGCAGGAAGGGCCGGATCTCACGCTCCGCCTGGCCGCGCTGCTCCACGACATCGGCAAGCCGCGTACCCGGCGTTTCGAGAAGGACGGCCGCGTCTCGTTCCATCACCATGAAATGGTCGGCGCGAAGATGACCAAGAAGCGAATGACGGCTCTGAAGTACTCGAACGAGCTGGTGAAGGATGTCTCACGACTCGTTGAGCTCCACCTGCGCTTCCACGGCTACGGCACCGGCGAGTGGACGGACTCGGCAGTGCGGCGCTACGTCCGTGATGCGGGCCCGCTGCTGAATCGCCTGCACAAGCTGACCCGGTCCGACTGCACGACGCGCAACAAGCGGAAGGCGGTCGCGCTGTCGCGGGCCTATGACGGCCTGGAGGAGCGCATCGGCCAGCTACAGGAGCAGGAGCAGTTGGACGCGATCCGCCCGGACCTCGATGGCAACCAGATCATGGAGATCCTGGGCGTGGGCCCTGGCCCCGTCATCGGCAAGGCGTACCAGCACATGCTGGAGCTGCGCTTGGAGAACGGTCCGATGGCGCACGACGAGGCGATGGCGGCCCTCAAGGAATGGTGGGCCGGACAAGGCTGAGGTGCGGCGGGGTGGGGTCGTGTTTCACGTGAAACACGACCCCGCTGCCCTACCGAGGGGGCGATGTTTCACGTGAAACATCGCCCCCTCGGCTGTTCCGGCCGCGGTGGCGTTCGAAGCGGGCCATGCCCACGGCCACCCCGCCATAGATCAGTGCGACGAGAACCACCAGCAGAGCCGAGCGCCCGTCCGGCGGGAGCATCAGCGCGGCGACTCCGGCGGCGCCAACGAAAGCGATGTTGAAGAGGACGTCGTACACCGCGAAGATCCGGCCCCTGAAGGCGTCCTCCACCGACGCCTGGACGACGGTGTCCGTAGCGATCTTGGCTCCCTGGGTGATCAGGCCGAGAACGAAAGCGGCCACCAGGAGTGGGCCCGTGGCGAACGGGAGGCCGAGCGCGGGCTCCAGCACGGTGGCCGTGCCGGCGCACACCGCGATCCAACGGCCCGGCCCGAGCCGTCCCACCGCCCAGGGTGTCACCACGGCGGCCGCGAAGAAGCCCGCACCGGACACGGCCAGACCGAGTCCGAGCAGCCGCAGTCCTTCCTCGGGGGTCGCGGAGAGGGCGTAGCGGCACAGCATGAGCAGCAGTACGAGGAGCGCTCCGTAGCAGAAACGCATCAGCGTCATGGCGGCCAGCGCCCAGGCCGCCTCCCGGCGGCGGGGTGCGGCCAGGTGCCGGACGGCCGAGAGCAGGTCGCGTGCGGTGTCGAGGAGCGCGGTCCGTAGGTGGGGCTGTGCGGGCTCCCGGTCGGGACCGAGCAGAGCGGGAGCCATGCTCAGGGCGGTCAGTGCCGCACACAGATAGAGAAAGGCCCCCAGCAGTACCACCGCGGCATCGGAGTCCGACGCCGCCAGCCGGACCATGAAGGCGAGACCGCCCCCTGCCGTCGCGGCGAGCGTCCCCGCCGTAGGCGACAAGGAGTTGGCGATCACCAGGCGCTCGGTGTCGACCACGTGCGGCAGCGCGGCCGACAGCCCGGCGAGGACGAAACGGTTGACGGCCGTGACGCACAGCGCGGAGGCGTAGAACAGCCAGTTCGGCACATGGCTGACCATCAGTACGGCGGTGGCTCCCGCCAGCAGGGCGCGCAGCAGGTTGCCGTACACGAAGACCTGGCGGCGCCGCCAGCGGTCCAGCAGTACGCCGGCGAAGGGGCCGACCAACGAGTAGGGCAGCAGCAGGACCGCCATCGCCGAGGCGATCGCCGCCGCCGAGGTCTGTTTCTCCGGGGAGAAGACGACGTACGCGGCCAGTGCGATCTGGTAGACGCCGTCGGCTCCCTGGGACAGCAGGCGCACGGTCAGCAGGCGGCGGAAGTCCCGCAGACGCAGCAGGATGCGCAGGTCACGGACGACGGGCATGGGCCCCACCCTCACATATGCGAAGGGTCCCCGGGTCGAGAGACCCGGGGACCCTTCGCAGCCCTGGCAGGAGCGTTCTCTTCGGCGTGCTGAACGGCCGGACCCGTGCTTAGCGCTCGACCTCGCCGCGGATGAACTTCTCGACGTTCTCGTAGGCCTCGTCGTCGAAGTACTGGACCGGCGGGGACTTCATGAAGTAGCTGGAAGCCGACAGGATCGGGCCGCCGATGCCGCGGTCCTTGGCGATCTTCGCGGCGCGCAGCGCGTCGATGATGACACCCGCGGAGTTCGGGGAGTCCCAGACCTCAAGCTTGTATTCCAGGTTCAGCGGGACGTCACCGAAGGCGCGGCCCTCGAGGCGGACGTACGCCCACTTGCGGTCGTCGAGCCACGCGACGTAGTCGGACGGGCCGATGTGGACGTTCTTCTCGCCGAGGTCCCGGTCGGGGATCTGGGAGGTGACGGCCTGCGTCTTGGAGATCTTCTTCGACTCGAGGCGGTCGCGCTCGAGCATGTTCTTGAAGTCCATGTTGCCGCCGACGTTCAGCTGCATCGTGCGCTCAAGGCGGACACCGCGGTCTTCGAACAGCTTCGCCATCACGCGGTGCGTGATGGTGGCGCCGACCTGGGACTTGATGTCGTCACCGACGATCGGCACGCCGGCCTCGGTGAACTTGTCCGCCCACTCCTTGGTGCCGGCGATGAAGACCGGGAGAGCGTTGACGAAGCCGACCTTGGCGTCGATGGCGCACTGGGCGTAGAACTTCGCCGCGTCCTCGGAGCCCACGGGCAGGTAGCAGACGAGAACGTCGACCTGCTTGTCCTTGAGGACCTGGACGACGTCCACGGGCTCCTCGGCGGACTCCTCGATGGTCAGGCGGTAGTACTTGCCCAGACCGTCGAGGGTGTGGCCACGCTGGACCGTGACGCCCTTGTTCGGGACGTCGCAGATCTTGATGGTGTTGTTCTCGCTGGCACCGATGGCGTCCGAGAGGTCGAGGCCGACCTTCTTCGCGTCGACGTCGAACGCGGCGACGAACTCGACGTCCCGCACGTGGTAGTCACCGAACTGCACGTGCATCAGGCCGGGCACCTTCGACGCCGGGTCGGCGTCCTTGTAGTACTCGACTCCCTGCACCAGCGACGCGGCGCAGTTGCCCACGCCGACGACGGCTACGCGAACCGAACCCATTCCGGTTGCTCCCTGTGTGTACGAGTGAGGCCCTGAGTGGGACTCACGTGGCGGTGTCGCCGGGCGTATCCGTACCGAAGTGCTCTCCGGTACGGGGCAGGCCGCCCGTCGATCCAGTGGTGGTGTCCTGCTGAGCGGACCCTCCGGACGCGGAACCCTTCAGGTCCCGCCCGGCCCGCTCGCTCTCGATGAGCTCATTCAGCCAGCGCACTTCGCGCTCCACGGACTCCATTCCGTGGCGCTGGAGCTCAAGCGTGTAGTCGTCGAGGCGCTCCCTGGTGCGCGCCAGGGAGGCACTCATCTTCTCCAGACGCTCCTCCAGGCGGCTGCGCCGGCCCTCCAGCACGCGCATGCGCACATCCCGCGAGGTCTGCCCGAAGAAGGCGAACCGTGCGGCGAAGTGCTCGTCCTCGTACGCGTCGGGGCCGGTCTGCGAGAGCAGCTCCTCGAAGTGTTCCTTACCTTCTGCCGTCAACCGGTAGACGATTTTGGCGCGGCGCCCGGTGAGGGGAGCGGCCAGGGCGTCCTCATGGGTGCTGCCCGGTTCCTCGATCAACCAGCCGTTGGCGAGCAGCGTCTTGAGGCAGGGGTACAGGGTTCCGTAGCTGAACGCCCGGAACACACCCAGTGACGTGTTGAGTCGTTTGCGCAGCTCATAGCCGTGCATCGGGGACTCGCGCAGCAGGCCGAGGACGGCGAACTCAAGGATGCCGGAACGACGGCTCATGATCGCCTCCTCTCGGTCCGTCGCGTCTTTATCTCACACTGATGTATCGACTCGATACATCACGACGATAGAACGGCCTTCCGCACGCGACAAGGGGGAGGACGGTGAACGGGATCACATCGCCGATTCGTAGGAGGCAAGTTGCCTGTTTTGGGATGAACTTCGGGACTCGGCGGGTTTTGGCGGTGCGTAGTCTGTGCGGCATGCACATCAGCGGGAACCGAGTGACGCCTGGGGGGCGTCCTCGTCCCCGGAGTAGTACGGGTGAATGCGGAACCGACCACATCCGTACTTCGGGGGGACCGGAAACCAGCCGCCGTTTCCAGGCGCGCAAGGGTGCGCCTGCCCGAGGAGTAATCGTTCGATGAGCGAGCACCGTCGCAAACCGCCGCAGCCGCAGGGAGGCGGACGTGCCGCGGCCCGACGCGGCCAGCCCGGCCCGGCCTCCGGCCGCCGCGCGGCACCGCGAGGCGCCACCGGGTCCTCAGCCGACTCCTATGGGTCCCCTTCCTATGGGTCGGACTCCTATGACGCAGGGGGTGAAGGGCGCTCCTACGGCAGCCGTGCCGAGGCTCGCCGGGCGGCGCAGAGAGGCGGCGGCCGGCGCAGGGTCGGCGAACCGACCGGCCCCGGACGCGGCCGTGCGGGCACGCCCGCCAAGAAGCGTTTGATCAACTACCCACGCCACAACAAGGACGGATGGCACCGCTGGGTGCCTTCGTGGAAGCTCGTCACCGGGTTGTTCATCGGCTTCGTCGGCAGCCTTGTGGCCATGGTCGGCGTGGGCTACGCGATGGTCTCCATCCCCAATGAGAACGATGCGGCCAAGTCCCAGAACAACGTCTACTACTGGGCCGACGGCTCTCAGATGGTCGCGACGGGCACGGGTGTGAACCGTCAGAACGTCACCATCGACAAGATCCCCGAGGCCATGCAGTACGCGGTGATCTCGGCCGAGAACAAGAGCTTCTACCAGGACTCGGGCGTCGACCCCATGGGTATCGCGCGTGCCCTGGGCAACATGGCCCGAGGCGGTCAGACGCAGGGTGGTTCCACGATCACCCAGCAGTACGTCAAGAACACGTACCTCAGCCAGGACCAGACCGTCACCCGTAAGTTCAAGGAGATGTTCATCTCCATCAAGGTGGGGACGAAGCTCAAGAAGCCGCAGATTCTCCAGGGCTACCTCAACACCTCGTACTACGGCCGTGGCGCCTATGGCATCCAGGCCGCCGCCCGGACCTACTACAACAAGGACGCCGTCGATCTCAAGCCCAGCGAGTGTGCCGTCCTCGCGGCACTGCTCAAGGGAGCGACGTACTACGACCCTGCGGGCAACGAGAACCTCGACAAGGCGGCGACGGCCAGTGCCAATCGCAAGCGGTCGGAGGAGCGGTGGTCCTGGATCCTCGGCGAGATGCACAAGGACAAGCGCCTCACCGACGCCCAGTACCAGGAGGCCATCAGGAAGTACCCCATGCCCCAGGACCGCAAGGCGACCAAGGGCATGACCGGCCAGATCAGCTATCTGGCCGACACGGCGAAGAAGTACGTCCTGAACCACTCGAACATCTCTGAGCAGGAGTTCGACAGGGGCGGCTACCAGATCTACACGACCTTCAAGAAGGACAAGGTCAATGCCCTGAGCGCCGCAGTGAAGAAGATCCAGAAGGAGCGGCTCAACCCGAAGCGTGAGCTCGACAAGTACGTCCAGTTCGGTGCGGCGTCAGTGGTCCCCGACAGTGGTGCGATCGTCGCTCTCTACGGCGGTGACGGCTACGAGAACGGTCACTTCACGAACAACGCCGACACCCAGGGTGTCCCCGTCGGTTCGACGTGGAAGCCATTCGTACTGGCCGCGGCCATGCAGTACGGCACGTACGACTCCGGCGGAGAAGGCATCTCGCCGTTGAGCAAGTACAACGGCAACGACCACCTCAAGGTGAAGAAGCCGGACGGGTCGTACTACCTCACCAAGGACAACTCGTTCTTCTTCCAGAAGAACGAGAGCCCTCACCCGTGGGGTTACATCACCCTGCGCAAGGCGATGGAGCAGTCCATCAACACACCCTTCGTGCAGTTGGGCGTCGATGTCGGCATGTCACACGTCCGCGACGTCGCCCGCTCGGCCGGCATTCTCGACCAGAGCATGTCGGTGGACCTCAACCCGTCGTTCGCCATCGGTACCTCCACCCCCAGTGCGATCCGCATGGCCGACGCCTACGCGACCTTCGCCGCGTCCGGCAAGCAGGCGGATCCGTACTCGGTGACCGCCGTCAAGAAGGACGGCGTGGAACAGCCCGGCTTCACCAGGCCCAAGGTCAAGCAGGCGATGGAGTCGAACATCGCCAACAACGTCACGGATGTCCTGCAGAACGTCATCCAGAACGGTACGGCTCAGAACGCCAAGGCCCTGGGCCGTACGGCGGCGGGCAAGACCGGTACCACCGACAAGAACAAGTCGGCCTGGTTCGTCGGCTACACCCAGCAGCTGTCGACCTCGGTGGCGATGTTCCGGGAGAACCCCAAGAACCACAAGTTGCTCTCCATGAACGGCACCGCGGGCAAGGACTCCATCCACGGTGGTGACATCCCGACGCAGGTGTGGACCGAGTACATGAAGGCCGCACTGAAGAACGCGAACGACCCCGGCTTCCCGGACGCGATCAAGATCGGCAAGGTGCATGACGAAGCCGGTGCGCCCGCCCCGACCCCGTCGGTCACCATCACGCCGAGCCAGACGCCGAGCGACTCGCCCAGCCCGTCACCGAGCCTGACGTCCCCGTCCCCCTCGCCGTCGGCCAGCGAGACCTGCCAGTGGGGCTGGGGCAACAACTGCAACGGCAGTAATGGTGGCACGACCACGGGCGGGACGGACGGAGGTACGACGCCCACGCCCACGGTCACGGACACGACCGGTACCGGCAATACCAGAGGCAATGGCAACGGAGGCCTTTTCTCGGGCCAGACCGGCTAGCTCTCCGGTTTGACCGCTTGGTGGTCATTTCGCCCGCCAAGCGCGTTTCACGTGAAACGTGGGGCCGCCGCATCCACCAGGTGCGGCGGCCCTCGGTGTATTCCCAGACTGGTACGGCAGGATGTGCCCCATGCCCAGTGCAGAGATGACGCCCGCGGGCGTGCACGAGCCCGATCCCGTACGGCCCGTCGGCGCCGAGCCGGTGCGGCCGACCCGTGAGGACGAGGTGGCCGCGGCCGGGAGCGAGCTGATCGGCGGACCGATCGGCCGGCGTGCCCTGCTCGGGACGACCTGGTGGACCCCGCTACGGGTCATCGCGCTCGTGGCGATCGGCATGTTCGCCCTCGGCCTGGTGCAGAAGGCGCCCTGCTACCAGAGCGCCTGGTTCTTCGGCGCGAGTTCGCAGTACACCCACGCCTGCTACTCGGACATCCCCCACCTCTATCAGGGACGCGGATTCGCCGACGGGCTGGTGCCGTACTTCGACCGGCTCCCGGGCGACATGGACTACCTCGAGTACCCGGTGCTGACCGGCGTGTTCATGGAGGTGGCCGCCTGGGTCACGCCGGGCAGCGGCGGCATCCAGCACCAGGAGCAGTGGTACTGGTTCGTCAACGCCGGAATGCTGATGGCGTGCGCGGCCGTCGTCGCCGTGTGCGTGACCCGTACCCACGCCCGGCGCCCCTGGGACGGGCTGCTGGTCGCTCTGGCGCCCGCCGCCGCCCTCACCGCCACCATCAACTGGGACCTGCTCGCGGTGGCCCTGACGGCCGCCGCGATGCTGATGTGGTCGCGGGGCCGCTCACTGGCCTTCGGTGTTCTCCTGGGTCTCGCCACCGCCGCCAAGCTCTACCCGGTCCTGCTGCTCGGTCCCCTGCTGGTGCTGTGCTGGCGGGCCGGCAAATGGCGGGAGTTCTTCCGGGCCGTGGGCGGCGCGGCCGTCGCCTGGTTGGTGGTGAACCTGCCGGTGATGCTCTTCGCCTACGAGGGATGGTCGAAGTTCTACACGTTCAGCCACGACCGGGGCGTCGACTTCGGGTCGCTCTGGCTGATCTGGGCGCAGAACTCGAGCAATCCGCCCTCCACCGACTTCGTGAACAACGCCGCCGTCGTGCTCGTGGCGGTGTGCTCCCTGGGTATCGCCGCGCTGACGCTCACCGCCCCGCGCCGGCCGCGCTTCGCCCAGCTGGCCTTCCTGATCGTCGCGGTCTTCATCCTGACCAACAAGGTCTACTCCCCGCAGTACGTCCTGTGGCTGGTGCCGCTGGCCGTCCTCGCCCGGCCCAAGTGGCGGGACTTCCTGATCTGGCAGGCCTGCGAGGTGGCGTACTTCCTGGGCATCTGGTTCTACCTCGCCTACACGACCAGTGGGGACGCCCACAAGGGACTGCCCACGCTGGGGTACGACTGGGTGATCGCGGTGCATCTGCTCGGCACGCTCTACCTGTGCGCCGTCGTCGTGCGGGACATCCTCATGCCCGAGCGGGACGTGGTGCGCCGGTCCGGTGACGACGACCCCTCGGGCGGAGTGCTCGACGGCGCCGAGGACGTCTTCGTGCTGGGCGCCGCGGCCCATCCACCCCGCCACGCCGCCCACTTCGACGCGCCTCAGGTGGACTGGGGAAGGCCCGGGCTGCCGCCGAACGGAGAGCGTTCGCTCTGAGCGAACGCGCCCCCTTGGGTCCACATGAAGAAGGCCGTACACGCGCGATGCGTGTACGGCCTTCTCGGTCCGGGGCCCGTACCGTCCGGCGGCCCGGACTAACGGTCCACGATCCGGTCGAACTGGGTTGTGGTGTGCCGCAGATGGGCCACCAGTTCGTCGCCCACCTTCGGCTCGGGGGCGTCCGAGGGGACGAAGAGGATCGACACCTGCATGTGCGGCGGCTCGGCGAACCAGCGCTGCTTGCCGCCCCAGACGAACGGGGACAGGTTCCGGTTGACCGTGGCCAGGCCGGCCCGTGCGACGCCCTTGGCGCGCGGCATGACGCCGTGCAGCGCCTTCGGGGCCTCCAGGCCCACCCCGTGCGACGTACCGCCCGCCACGACCACCAGGAAGCCGTCCGAAGCCGCCTTCTGCTGCCGGTAGCCGAAGCGGTCACCCTTGGTCACCCGGGTGACATCCAGGACGGCGCCGTGGTACTCGGTGGCGTCGTGGTCCCCGAGCCAGAGCCGCGTGCCGATGCGGGCGCGGAACCGGGTCTGCGGGAACTGTTGCTGCAGCCGGGCGAGTTCATCGGCCTTGAGATGGCTGACGAACATCGTGTGCAGCGGCAGCCGGGCGGCGCGAAGCCGGTCCATCCAGCCGATGACCTCCTCGACGGCGTCCGAGCCGTCGGTGCGGTCCAGCGGCAGGTGGATGGCGAAGCCCTCCAGCCGGACGTTCTCTGTGGCGGCGTGCAACTGCGGCAGATCCTGCTCACTGATGCCGTGCCGCTTCATGGAGGACATCACCTCGATGACGACGCGCGCGCCCACGAGGCCGTACACGCCGTCGACCGACGACACCGAACGGATCACCCGGTCCGGCAGCGGAACGGGCTCCTCGCCCCGCCGGTACGGCGTCAGCACCAGCAGGTCGCCGCCGAAGAAGTCCTTGATACGCGCGGCCTCGTACGTGGTGCCGACGGCGAGGATGTCCGAGCCGAGCCGGGTGGCCTCCTCCGCCAGCCGTTCGTGTCCAAAACCGTAGCCGTTGCCCTTGCAGACCGGGACGAGCCCCGGGAACTGCTCCTGCACGTGCTTGTGGTGCGCCCGCCAGCGCGCGGTGTCGACGTAGAGCGTGAGCGCCATGGCCGGACCCGGACCCTTTCTCGTGGCTGCCGTGTGTCAGTGGGGTGGAGAGCTGTGGAGACTATGGAATCAAACGTCCCGCGCTCAGCGGCGCGACATGTAGATGTCGAGCGCCTTGTGGAGCAGCTTGTTCAGCGGGAAGTCCCACTCGCCGAGGTACTCGGCGGCCTGGCCGCCGGTGCCGACCTTGAACTGGATCAGGCCGAACAGGTGGTCCGTCTCGTCCAGCGAGTCCGAGATACCGCGCAGGTCGTAGACGGTGGCGCCGAGCGCGTAGGCGTCGCGCAGCATCCGCCACTGCATCGCGTTCGAGGGCCGGACCTCACGGCCGATGTTGTCGGAGGCGCCGTAGGAGTACCAGACGTGCCCGCCGACGATCAGCATGGTCGCGGCCGACAGGTTCACGCCGTTGTGACGGGCGAAGTACAGCCGCATGCGGTTGGGGTCCTCGGTGTTGAGGGCCGTCCACATGCGTTGGAAGTACGACAGCGGGCGGGGCCGGAAGTGGTCGCGCACGGCCGTGATCTCGTACAACCGCTGCCACTCGGCGAGGTCCTGGTAGCCGCCCTGGACGACCTCGACGCCGGCCTTCTCGGCCTTCTTGATGTTGCGGCGCCACAGCTGGTTGAAGTTCTTGTGCACCTCTTCCAGCGAACGATTCGCCAGCGGCACCTGGAAGACGTAGCGGGGCTGGACGTCGCCGAAGCCGGCGCCGCCGTCCTCACCCTGCTGCCAGCCCATGCGACGCAGCTTGTCGGCCACCTCGAAGGCGCGCGGCTCGATGAAGTCGGCCTCCATGTCGCGCAGGCGCTTCACATCCTGGCTCTGGATGCCCTTCTTGATCGTCTCCGCGTTCCAGCGGCGGATGATCACCGGCGGGCCCATCTTCACGGAGAAGGCGCCCTGCTGCTTGAGGTGGGCGAGCATCGGCTGGATCCAGTCGTCCAGGTTCGGCGCGAACCAGTTGATGACCGGGCCCTCGGGGAGGTAGGCGAGGTAGCGCTTGATCTTGGGCAGCTGGCGGTACAGGACCAGACCCGCGCCGACCATGTCGCCGGTGCGCTCGTCGAACCAGCCGAGATGCTCCGTGCGCCACTCCGCCTTCACATCGGCCCAGGCCGGGACCTGCATGTGGCTCGCCGACGGCAGGCTCTGGATGTAGGCCAGATGCTGCTCGCGGCTGATGGTCCTCAGGGTCAGGCTCATGTCGGGGCGCTCCTCGGGCTGGTGTGTCCCCATGGGTTCAGGGGCTCCGGCTCACCCGCCGAAGCCTACTGCGCCTTGCGACCGCCCCGACTGGGCGCACAGCACCTTCGCCCCGGCCTGTCGCCTGCCGGGGCGTCTGCGCGGTGTTCAGTGGGGCGTCGTAGGAGAGCCGGTGGGCTCAGCCGACGAGCCCACCGAACAGCCCGCCGTTCGCCATGCCGAGCATGAAGCCGACACCGGAGGCGCCCAGACCCAGGATCAGGCCGAACCGTTCACGCGTCGTCACCGAGATCCACTGGCCGTAAACACCGATCACGAGCCCCACCAGTCCGGCCCAGGAAGCGATCAGATGGAGACCGGAGAAGAAGGACGTGATGAAGGCCAGCACGCCCAGGACAAGCGTCACCGCCATGAGGGCGTCCTGGAGCGGATGGGGCTTGCCGTCCGTGGCGAAGAGGGATCCGGCGGTGTTGGGTCGCAATGCCTGCTGTGCCATGGGGCACCTCCTGCGGATCGCGGCGCACAGTAGCGCCATACACACCCGATGTGTACAGACTGACGGTGCCCACCGCCGGATTTCAACCGGAAGCCGGTGTGCAGGTAGTCTGTACCGTCTGCATCGGTGTCTGCCCAGGCCTGTCAGAAATATCTGCGGCCGCACTGCGGGATCCCCAGCGGAACCCCTTCGATTGTCAGTGGTGGCCGATACCGTTGCTTACGCATCACGACCCTCCTGCCACGGAACGACCGTGGCCGCTGAGTCCAAAGGAGGTGGGTTCCACATGCGTCACTACGAGGTGATGGTCATCCTCGACCCCGATCTCGAGGAGCGCGCTGTCTCCCCGCTGATCGAGAACTTCCTGTCTGTCGTCCGCGATGGCGGCGGCAAGGTTGAGAAGGTCGACACCTGGGGCCGTCGTCGTCTCTCGTACGAGATCAAGAAGAAGCCCGAGGGCATCTACTCGGTCATCGACCTGCAGGCCGAGCCTGCGGTCGTCAAGGAGCTCGACCGCCAGATGAACCTGAACGAGTCGGTCCTCCGGACCAAGGTCCTCCGTCCCGAGACCCACTGAGCCTCCCGCTCAGCTGATCTCGGGATTCGAGTAGCAGCAAGCAGCCAGCAGCAAACCCGCCGAGAGGTTCCCCATGGCAGGCGAGACCGTCATCACGGTCGTCGGCAATCTTGTCGACGACCCCGAGCTGCGCTTCACCCCGTCCGGTGCGGCGGTCGCGAAGTTCCGCGTCGCGTCCACTCCCCGCACCTTCGACCGCCAGACGAACGAGTGGAAGGACGGCGAGAGCCTGTTCCTGACCTGCTCGGTCTGGCGTCAGGCGGCGGAGAACGTCGCCGAGTCGCTCCAGCGAGGCATGCGCGTCATCGTGCAGGGCCGGCTGAAGCAGCGGTCCTATGAGGACCGTGAGGGCGTCAAGCGCACGGTCTACGAACTGGACGTCGAGGAAGTCGGCGCCAGCCTGCGCAGCGCCACGGCGAAGGTCACCAAGACCTCCGGTGGCGCGCGCAGTGGCCAGGGCGGTTACGGCGGCGGCCAGGGTGGTGGCGGCTGGGGCGGCGGCTCCGGCGGCGGCCAGCAGGGCGGCCAGCAAGGCGGCGGCGCTCCTGCCGACGACCCGTGGGCGACCGGCGCTCCCGCCGGTGGCAACCAGGGCGGCGGCTGGGGCGGTGGCTCCGGCTCCGGCGGCGGCGGTGGTGGCGGCGGCTACTCGGACGAGCCTCCCTTCTAGGGGGCTCGTATTCCCACTTCTTGATCACACAGGAGAAACACCATGGCGAAGCCGCCTGTGCGCAAGCCTAAGAAGAAGGTCTGCGCTTTCTGCAAGGACAAGGTCACGTACGTGGACTACAAGGACACGAACATGCTGCGGAAGTTCATTTCCGACCGCGGCAAGATCCGTGCCCGCCGCGTGACCGGCAACTGCACGCAGCACCAGCGTGACGTCGCCACGGCCGTGAAGAACAGCCGTGAGATGGCGCTGCTGCCCTACACGTCCACCGCGCGCTAAGGGAAGGGTGACCGACTAATGAAGATCATCCTCACCCACGAGGTTTCCGGCCTCGGTGCCGCGGGCGACGTCGTCGACGTCAAGGACGGTTACGCTCGCAACTACCTGATCCCGCGGAAGTTCGCTATCCGCTGGACCAAGGGTGGCGAGAAGGACGTCGAGCAGATCCGTCGCGCTCGCAAGATCCACGAGATCCAGACCATCGAGCAGGCCAACGCTGTGAAGGCCCAGCTCGAGGGCGTCAAGGTCCGTCTGGCCGTCCGCTCGGGCGACGCCGGTCGTCTCTTCGGTTCCGTCACCCCGGCCGACGTCGCTTCGGCGATCAAGGCTTCCGGTGGCCCCGAGGTCGACAAGCGCCGCATCGAGCTGGGTGCGCCGATCAAGACTCTGGGCGCTCACCAGACGTCCGTGCGTCTGCACCCCGAGGTTGCCGCCAAGGTCAACATCGAGGTCGTCGCGGCCTGACGCCGTGCTCGGCTTGAACAGCTGAGAGAGGGGCCACCCCACTGGGGTGGCCCCTCTTCGTATGGGCGTGGCTTGCCAGGACGCGGTCTGTTTCACGTGAAACCGGGCCAAGGCGAGCCGGCTGATGCACTCAGCGGGTCGCGCCCGTCACGATCCATCGGCCCGAGCTCGTCCGTAGCCCCAAGGTGATCATGCGGACCGTCATCATCAGGGTCATGGCCGCCCAGAGGGCGGTGAGGCCGCCACCGAGGCTGGGAACGAGCAGCGCCACCGGTGCGAAGACCGCCAGGGTCACGACCATGGCCCCGGCCAGGTACGGGCCGTCGCCGGCGCCCATCAGGACACCGTCCAGGATGAACACGATTCCGCAGATGGGCTGCGAAAGGGCCACCATCAGCAGCGCGGGGAGTGCCGTGTCCTTGACCACGGAGTCGCTGGTGAACAGCGGAAGGAACAGGGGGCGGGCGGCCACCACGAGCAGGCCGAGCCCGGCCCCGGTGGCAATGCCCCACTGGACCATGCGGCGGCAGGCCAACCGGGCGCCCTCGGAATCGTTCGCCCCGAGGTAGCGGCCGATGATGGCCTGCCCGGCGATGGCGATCGCATCGAGGGCGAAGGCCAGCAGACTCCACAGGGACAGGATGATCTGATGGGCGGCGATGTCGGCGTCGCCGAGGCGTGCGGCTACCGCTGTGGCGATCATGAGGATCGCCCGCAGCGACAGGGTGCGGACGAGCAGAGGGGCTCCGGCCTGTGCCGAGGCCCGGATACCGGCCGCGTCCGGTCGCAGCGAGGCCCCGTGCCGCCGGGCCCCGCGAACGACCACGGTCAGATAGGCCGCCGCCATGCCGCACTGGGCGATCACGGTGCCCCAGGCGGATCCGGCGATGCCGAGTCCGACGCCGTAGACGAGACCCACGTTGAGGGCGGCGTTGACGACGAAACCCGCGACGGCGACGTAGAGGGGTGTCCTGGTGTCCTGCAGGCCGCGCAGCACACCGGTGGCGGCCAGGACGATCAGCATGGCCGGGATACCGAGAGCGGAGATGCGCAGGTACGTCGTGGCGTAGGGCGCCGCAGTGGCGGAGGCGCCGAACAGGTCCACGATGCTTGGGGCCAGGGGGAGGACGGCGGCGATGACCGCCGCGCCGAGGAGCAGCGCGAGCCAGATGCCGTCCGTGCCCTGGCGGATGGCCGCCTGGATATCGCCGGCGCCGACCCGCCGGGCCACGGCGGCTGTGGTGGCATACGCCAGGAAGACGAAGACGCTCACCGCGGTGGTGAGGAGGGCCGACGCCACTCCGAGGCCGGCGAGCTGGGCGGTTCCCAGGTGGCCGACGATCGCGCTGTCGGCCATCACGAACAGGGGCTCGGCGACCAGCGCACCGAAGGCCGGTACGGCCAGCGCGATGATCTCCTGGTCGTGCCGACGGCGGGTGGCCTTGGGGATCGCGGGAGCCTGTGTCATGAGCACCAATCTAATCGTCCACAGGTAAGAGATGTAATTGCTTGTTGACCCTTACTTCCAATCGTCGCCCGCGTGGCTGTGCGCCCCATCCGAAGCGATCTTGATCCGACTGGGAAAATTTTTCTTCTGCACAGCCGGTGGACGGTAAACCTGCAGTTCAGCGCGGTGGCGTGCGCCACGGCGAGGGCTTGTTCACAGGGCTGTCCACTGGGTCGTGCACAGGTTTGGGGAGGTTCTCCACAGCATCTGGGCCGTCGTCCACATGGCCTGTGGATAACCAGATTGGCTGACGCTGCCGACAGGCCTAACGTTGTCCGGCGCCCGCTCCTTCCTCCGACTCGGGAAACGTCACAAAACAGACCCGCGAGAACCGGAGTTGGGCCTCTCATTTTGTCAGTGTCGTGCCGTACAACAGAGGGCACGGCTAGGTCCGCCGTGCGGACGGGAGGAGGTGGCTCGGTGAGCATTTCCGAGCCCTTGGACGATCCGTGGGCCGAGGCCGGGCCCAGTGATCGTCTGCCGGCCTCCCGTCGCAGGAGTGACGGCGGCCGGGGTCGTGACGAACAGCACGACCGGGGCCGGGAGAGCGGCGGCTGGGACGGCGGGGGTTCCTCCTTCGAACGGCTGCCTCCGCAGGACCTGGACGCCGAGCAGTCCGTCCTCGGTGGCATGCTTCTCTCCAAGGACGCCATCGCCGACGTCGTGGAGATCCTCAAGGGCCACGACTTCTACAAGCCCGCGCACGAGACGATCTACCAGGCGATCCTCGACGTCTACGCCAAGGGCGAGCCGGCCGACCCGATCACCATCGCCGCCGAACTCACCAAGCGCGGCGAGATCAACAAGGTGGGCGGGGCGTCGTATCTGCACACCCTCGTGCAGACCGTGCCGACGGCGGCGAACGCCGAGTACTACGCGGAGATCGTGCACGAGCGCGCGGTGCTGCGCCGTCTGGTCGAGGCCGGCACCCGCATCACGCAGATGGGATACGCGGCCGACGACGACGTGGACGAGATCGTCAACCGCGCCCAGGCCGAGATCTACGCCGTCACCGAGCAGCGCACCAGCGAGGACTACCTCCCGCTGGGGGACATCATGGAGGGCGCCCTCGACGAGATCGAGGCGATCGGCTCGCGCAGCGGCGAGATGACCGGTGTGCCGACCGGGTTCACGGACTTCGACTCGCTGACGAACGGCCTGCACCCGGGCCAGATGATCGTCATCGCGGCCCGTCCCGCCATGGGTAAGTCCACCCTCGCGCTGGACTTCGCCCGGGCCGCCTCGATCAAGAACAACCTCCCCAGCGTCATCTTCTCCCTCGAGATGGGACGCAACGAGATCGCGATGCGTCTGCTGTCGGCGGAGGCCCGCGTGGCCCTGCACCACATGCGGTCCGGCACGATGACGGACGAGGACTGGACCCGGCTCGCCCGGCGTATGCCGGACGTGTCCGCTGCCCCGCTCTACATCGACGACTCCCCGAACCTGTCGATGATGGAGATTCGCGCGAAGTGCCGGCGCCTGAAGCAGCGCAACGACCTGAAGCTGGTGGTCATCGACTATCTCCAGCTGATGCAGTCCGGCGGCTCCAAGCGGGCCGAGAGCCGTCAGCAGGAGGTTTCGGACATGTCCCGTAACCTCAAGCTGCTGGCCAAGGAACTGGAGCTCCCGGTCATCGCGCTCTCCCAGCTCAACCGTGGCCCGGAGCAGCGCACCGACAAGAAGCCGATGGTCTCCGACCTGCGTGAGTCCGGCTCCATCGAGCAGGACGCCGACATGGTCATCCTGCTGCACCGTGAGGACGCGTACGAGAAGGAATCCCCGCGTGCGGGCGAGGCCGACCTGATCGTGGCCAAGCACCGAAACGGCCCCACGGCGACGATCACGGTCGCCTTCCAGGGCCACTACTCACGCTTCGTGGACATGGCCCAGACCTGACCGTCGGCTCAGGGGCCGTCGTCGTCATGCGCGGGGCCGGTGAAATGGACTCGACGTGCGTCGGCACAGCCGCTGAACTGGGGGCATGACGACATCCCAGGAAGAGCTGCTCCCCGGCACTCGGCGGGCGTTGCTGCACCGCATCGCTGTCGCTCAGACCGAAGGGCGGACACCCTCGCTGGTTGCCGCGGTCGTCCGGGACGGGCGGACCGTGTGGCACGGCGCGCGGTCCTCGGTCGACGGGCACGCGCCGGACGAGAATGTGCAGTACCGGATCGGTTCGATCACCAAGACGTTCACCGCCGTCCTGGTGCTACGACTGCGTGACGAGGGGTTGCTCGACCTCAATGACCCGCTGGAGAAGCATCTGCCGGGCACCGGTGCGGGGGAGGCGACCATCGCCCAACTGCTCGCGCACACCAGTGGTCTTGCGGCGGAGTCACCCGCACCCTGGTGGGAGCGGACGCCTGGTTCGCTGCGTCCCGAGCTGAGCGACGTCCTCGGAGAGCGGCCGGTACTGCATCCCGTCGGCCGACGGCACCACTACTCCAATCCCGGCTACACCTTGCTCGGTGCTCTGGTGGAACGACTGCGCGGCGCTGACTGGACGGACGTGCTCGGCAGGGAGGTGCTGGAGCCCCTGGGACTGACGCGCACCAGTGCCCAGCCCCAGGCGCCCCACGCGGGCGGCTGGGCCGTACATCCGTGGGCCGACGCGCTGCTGCCCGAGCCTTTGGAGGACCTGGGCCGGATGGCGCCGGCCGGACAGCTCTGGTCCACCACGGCCGATCTGGCGCGCTTCGCCGCCTTTCTGGCCGGGGGAGACGACCGGGTGCTGAGCGCGGAATCGGTCCGGGAGATGCGCACACCCGCGGCCCCCGCGGAGGCCTCGGACGTCGTCGACGGCGCCGCCTACGGCCTCGGCATGCAGATCCAGCGGCGTGACGACCGGTTGATCGTGGGGCACTCCGGTTCGCTGCCGGGGTTCCTCGCGAACCTCAGCATCAGCGTGGGGGACGGTGTGGCGGCCGTGGTGCTGACCAACTGCACGTCCGGTCCGGTGGTGTCAGCGGTGGGTGCCGATCTCGTCCGCATCGTCGCGGAGGCCGAGCCCCGGATTCCCGCCCCTTGGCGTCCGCTGAGCGAAGTCGACCCGGCCGTACTGGAGTTGGCCGGGCAGTGGTACTGGGGAACACATGCCTTCGCCCTGCGGGTGACGGCGGACGGCCTCGTCTCCCTGGGGCCGATGTCCGGCGCCGGGCGTCGGGCGCGCTTCCGACCCGACGGGGACGGCACCTGGACCGGACTGGAGGGTTACTACGCGGGAGAGGTCCTGCGCGCCGTGCGGCGCTCGGACGGATCCGTGAGCCATCTGGACCTCGGGTCGTTCGTGTTCGCACGGCAGCCCTACGAGGAGGGCGCCGGGGTGCCCGGCGGCGTGGATCCGGCAGGCTGGCGAGGGATCGCGGACTGACTGAACGATGCGGCCGTTTTCACAGTTGCAGCTTGAAGCCCACATGGGAGGCGGCGAAACCGAGCCGCTCGTAGAAGCGGTGGGCGTCCTTGCGGCTGTTGTCGGAGGTCAGCTGCACCAAGTGGCAGTCCTGCCGCCTGGATTCCTCGATCGCCCACTGGATGAGCTGTGTACCCAGGCCGCTGCCGCGCTCGTCGGCGTGGATGCGGACGCCTTCGATGATCGAGCGGGTGGCTCCCTTGCGGGAGAGGCCAGGAATGATCGTGAGCTGGAGCGTGCCGACGACCCGGGTCTCGCGCACCGCGACGACGAGCCGCTGGTTCGGGTCCGCGGTCAGCCGCTCCAGGGCTGTCAGGTACGGCGACAGGTCGTCGGGCGACTCGCGCCGGGCTCCGAGTGGATCGTCGGCGAGCATGTCCACGATCGCGGGCAGGTCGGGTGCGGTCGCCCCGCGTATCTCAAGATCTCCCATGCCCGCACCCTATGCGGGCACGTTCAGGGACTCCACGACCCTCACCAGCGGGGCCAACTCGGGATCCCTGGCCGCCTCGTCCAGGGCTTCGCGGAGAGCGGCGTCATTGCTGGGACGCGCCTCGTCCAGCAGCCGCAGACCCGCCTCCGTGACGTTGGTGTAGATGCCGCGACGGTCGGTGGGGCACAGATAGCGCTCCAGGAGACCGCGGTCCTCCAGGCGGGTCACCAGCCGAGTGGTGGCGCTCTGGCTGAGGACCACCGCGTCGGCGACCTGCTTCATCTGCAGATGGCCGCCCTCACCCTCGTGCTGGCGGCTGAGCACGTCGAGCAGGGAGTACTCGCGCACGCTCAGGTCGTGCTTCGCCTGCAGGGCGCGCTCGATGTGCGCCTCGATCCTCCCGTGCAGCAGGGAGAGGGCGCACCAGCCCTGGGCGAGGGCGGTGAGCGCAGGGTCCGTCGCTGTCATTGCGTGTTCCTCCGTCCCGGAGCGGCTGGATCCAGGGTAGAGCATTTCCGCAATAGCCCGCGCTTGCGTTTATCCCGCGTCTGCAACTATTGTGAACGCACGCAAAGCGCTCCTGCAATCGTTTGGAAGGTGCACCCCCACATGCCTCTCGCGCTTCTGGCCCTCGCGATCGGGGCCTTCGGAATCGGGACGACCGAGTTCGTGATCATGGGCCTACTGCCCGAGGTCGCGGGCGACTTCGGGGTCTCCATCCCCACGGCCGGCCTGCTCGTGACCGGATACGCCCTCGGCGTGGTGATCGGCGCCCCGCTGATGACCGTGCTCGGCACCAAGGTCCCGCGCAAGCGGATGCTGATGCTCCTCATGGGGCTCTTCATCGTCGGCAACCTGCTCTCCGCGGTGGCCCCGGCCTTCGCGGTCATGCTGATCGGACGCGTGATCGCGTCCCTCGCCCATGGCGCCTTCTTCGGCATCGGCTCGGTCGTCGCGGCCGAACTGGTGGCTTCCGACAAGAAGGCCGGAGCCATCGCCATGATGTTCACCGGTCTGACCGTCGCCAACGTCGTCGGCGTTCCGCTGGGCACGCTGATCGGCCAGAACGTCGGCTGGCGCGTCACCTTCGGCATCGTCGCCGCCCTGGGTGTCGTCGGCCTGGCAGGCATCGCCCGGCTGGTGCCGGACCTGCCGCGGCCGGAGGGCGTACACCTGCGCCATGAGCTGGCCGCCTTCAAGAACGCACAGGTGCTGCTCGCCATGGCGATGACCGTCCTCGGCTTCGGCGGGGTCTTCGCGGCCATCACCTACATCGCGCCGATGATGACGCACATCGCGGGCTTCGCCGACGGCTCGGTCACCTGGCTGCTGGTCCTGTTCGGCCTCGGCATGGTCGGCGGCAACCTCATCGGCGGCAAGTTCGCCGATCGCGCGCTGATGCCGATGCTGTACGTCTCCCTGGGCGCGCTGGCCGTCGTCCTCGCGCTCTTCACGCTCACCGCGCACAACAAGATCGCCGCCGCTGTGACCATCGCCCTGATCGGCGCCCTCGGCTTCGCGACCGTCCCGCCGCTGCAGAAGCGCGTCCTCGACCAGGCGCACGGCGCCCCGACACTCGCGTCGGCCGTCAACATCGGCGCCTTCAACCTGGGCAACGCCCTTTCCGCCTGGCTCGGCGGCATGGTCATCGCGGCCGGCCTCGGCTACACCGCGCCCAACTGGGTCGGTGCCGCCCTCGCCGCGGCCGCCCTGGTCCTGGCCGTGCTCTCGGCCACCCTCGAGCGCCGCCACGGTACGCGCGGCACGGTGCTCGCATCGGCGGCGCCCACCGGACAGCGGACCCCGGTCCACCACTGAGCCCACCCCGGCCACCGGACGGTACGTCCGTACCCGGCCGTCGCCCGGAACACCGGGGCGTGTACGCCCTGGCCCCCGTGCGGCATCACCTCACCCCACGCACCACCGCACAAGGAGCATGTTTTACATGAGCACCACCACCGTCGCCCCGCTCACCATCGAGGACGCCGAGCTGCTCGTCGCCACGGCACGTCGCGCGGCCGAAGAGGCTGGGGTCACCGTCAGCGTCACCGTCCTCGACGCCGGCGGCAACCTGCTCGCCTTCCGCCGGGACGACCGGGCGGTGCTCATCTCCGGTGAGACCAGCACCCGCAAGGCCTACACGGCGCTCCAGCTCGACGCGGCCACCGCCGACCTCGTGGACGCCGTGCAGCCGGGTGGCCCCTTCCACACGCTGCCCACCGCCCTCGACCGGCCGCTGCTCTTCATCGCGGGCGGTCTCCCCGTCCACCGGGACGGCCGCCTGATCGGCGCGGTCGGTGTCGGCGGCGGTGCGCCCGAGCAGGACCACGGTTTCGCCACCGCGGCCGTTGCGGCGCTCGTCTGACCGCCCACCTCGCACGGCAGCGTCGGCCCCTCGCTCTGGAGCGGGGGGCCGACGCTCAGCCCGCGGCCACCGTCAGTGGCGCAAACCGACGCCTCCAGTCCCCCGGCAGCTCCGTGATGCCATAGGTCATTACGACGTTGACGGCCACGGGGGCCAGTCCCCGTGCCCTCGCCCAGCTCAGCAGCTCCTCGTGCCGTACGTCGATGTCGGTGCGCAGGGGGCGGTGCGTGTGGGCCGCGAGCGAGGCGATGAGGGCCTTGGCCGTCTCCGTGTCCCGGGCGATCAGCGGGCCGACGACATGGGTGTCCATGTTGGGCCACGCGGCCGTGTAGCCGATGATCCGGCCGTCCTCCTCGGCCACGCGCAACTGGTCGGCGAAGGAGGGGAGACGGGTGATGAGGGGAGTGCGGTCGGTGCCGAACGCCTCCTCGTCGAGCCGGAGGATCGAGGGCAGGTCCTCGGCGATGGCCGGCCGCGTCGCCACTCGGGCTTCCGGACCCCCGGGGGTGAAGTGCCCCCTCAGCATCTCCGACCGGCCCGAGACCTTGAAGCCCAGCTCCTCGTAGAGCGGGCGTCCGAAGGGGGTGGCGTACAGGGTCAGCGGGGTGGTGCCCATGAGCGACACGACATGCCGCATCATGCGGCGTCCGACACCCTGGCGGGCATGGCGTCCGGCCACGAGGACCATGCCGATGGCGCCAAGGGCCGAGCGCTCCCAGGAACCGTACTCAGTGACGACGCACGCAGTGACGAGTCCGCCGTCGGGGTCGTCGATGCCGTAGCCCCTGCCGGCCGTGAGGAGGAAACCCCACTTGTGTTCCTCACGTGGCCACCCCCGGTCCTCGGACAAGTCGGCGCAGGCGGTGAGATCGTGGAGCGTCAGACGCCGGATGGGCAGGGCGGCGAGCGAAGGAGTCGGCACGCAGGTCAGGCTGTCCGACCAGTCCCCCGTCCGTCCACCTGTTTCGATGCGGACGTGGACGCTTTCGGCCACGTCGTGGCCCGTTCACGCGGGCCTGGGTGAGCGCAGGCGTCTCACATCGGTGGGCCCAGGCCCCCCGGGCCGCGGGCCGGTGTGGCACTTCCTGGCGTGCCGTGCGGCCTATTCGAGGTCGGGGGCGTGCATGGCGCGTACGCCCTCGATATTGCCGTCCAGGTAGTGCCGCAGGGACAACGGCACGAGGTGGACGGAGGCGATGCCGACGCGGGTGAAGGGAACACGGACGATCTCGTACTCGCCCAGCGGTTCATCCACCTCGGGGCCGTGGCGCAGCGACGGATCCATGGACTCCAGTCGGCAGACGAAGAAGTGCTGCACTTTCACGCCGGTCGCGCCGCCGTCCTCGCCAATGTGCTCCACGGTGTCCACGAAGCAGGGCACGACGTCGGTGATCTTGGCGCCGAGTTCCTCGTACACCTCTCGGTGCAGGGCGTCGACGACGGTCGGGTCCGCGGCTTCCACTCCGCCACCGGGGGTGACCCAGTAGGGATCGACGCCGGGCTTGGTGCGCTTGATCAGGATCAGGTCGTCACCGTCCAGCAGAACGGCGCGGGCGGTGCGCTTGACCACGGGTCGGACGGTCATGCAGGGAATGTGGCCCGGCTCGTTCCACGTGAAACATCACGCCTTCGGCACCGCTCGAGTGCAAGCCGTGAAGTCAGGCCGGCTGTCTCAGCCCCAGGCAGTCGCGGCCCGCTGGAGCCACACGTGCGCCCGGGCGATGTGCGGCATGGCGAGGCTGCCCGTGCGCGCGTTCAGGAAGTAGGTGCGCAGCGGCGGCACCGCGGGGTCGTACAGCGTCGTGATCTCGCCGCGGTCCAGGGCGGAGGTGCTCAGATAGCGGGGCAGTACAGCGAGTCCGGCGCCCGAGATGGCGCAGGAGAGCACGGCACGCAGATCGGGAACGATGACCGTGCCCGAGGCGGCCGGACGGGAGTCGAAGACGGAGGCCCAGTAGCGCGAGACGAACGGCAGGGACTCGTGGACCTCCACGACGGGCAAGTTCTCCAGGACCACTGCCCCCTTGAGGTGCAGGGTTCCTGGCCCGATCCGCTCGGCCCAGCGGGGAGCGGCGACCAGCACGTGCTCCTCGTCGCAGAGCGCGGTCGCGGTCAGCAGGGCGCCGCGCGGTCGGGCGGTGCTGATGGCCAGGTCGTGGTGTCCGGCGGCCAGCCCTTCCAAAGCCTCCTCCGCGGTTCCGAAGGAGGCGCGCAGCGCGAAGCCCTGGCCGTCCTCGCCGGTCAGTCGCGTCAGGGCGGGAAGGGCACGCTCGGCGATGAACTCCGGTGGGCCTACGAGGTGCAGCGTCCGTAACGAGGATCCGTCGTCCGGGGCGCTCTCGGCTATCTCGACCAGGGCGTCGAGGTGGGGCGCGGCCTTGTGGGCGAGTTCGTCGCCGATGGTCGTAGGCGTCACTCCGCGGGCCTGTCTCAGGAACAGGGGACGGCCCAGCTGCCGCTCCAGGGTGCGGATCTGGGAAGTGACGGCCGGCTGGGACAGGCCCAGCAGGGCCGCGGCGCGAGTGAAGGAACCGGCCCGGTGCACGGTGACGAAAGTGCGCAGCAAGGCCAGGTCCATGGCGCGCCCTCCCCCTTTCCCTGCCTTCTTCCGGCCTCCGGGCAGGCACCAACTATAAATAAGTCGATAGGTCTCTGTCGCTACCGTGATTGGACACTGACAGAGAGTCAACTAGCCTTGTTCGCGCGGTTCTTCGCGCGCAGAACCGAGGACGGTCCGAGCCACGAGGGGGGAGGCTCGGACCGTCTGCCGATCGGAATCGCCGCCGTTAAACGGCTCACTCGGCCGACTCGTCGAGCGCGCGCAGCACGTCCGCCACCAGGTCCTCGGGGTCCTCCGCGCCGACGGACATGCGGATGAAGCCCTCGGGAACCGCGTCCCCGCCCCAGCGACGGCGGCGCTCGGCCGTGGAACGCACTCCGCCGAAGCTCGTCGCGTCCTCGACCAGGTGCAGCGCCTCCAGGAACCGCTCGGCACGCGCGCGCGTGGGCAGCGTGAAGGAGACCACGCAGCCGAAGCGGTGCATCTGCTGCGAGGCCACCTTGTGCGAGGGGTCGTCGGGCAGCCCCGGATAGCGCAGCCCGGAGACCTCGGGCCGCTGCCGCAGGGCCTCGGCGACCACGAGCGCGGTGGCGTTCTGCCGGTCGACGCGCAGCTGGAGCGTGGCGATGGAGCGGTGGGCGAGCCAGGCCTCCATCGGCCCGGAGATCGCTCCCACGATCTTGCGCCACCGGCGTACGGCGGCCATCGCCTCACCGTCGCGCCCGGTCACGTAGCCCAGCAGGACGTCGCCGTGTCCGGTCAGCTGCTTGGTACCGCTGGCCACGGAGAAGTCGGCACCCAGCTCCAGCGGACGCTGGCCGAGCGGGGTGGCGAGCGTGTTGTCGACGGCGACCAGGGCGCCCCGCGCATGCGCGGCCTCCACCAGCCGCCGGATGTCGCACACGTCGAGCCCCGGGTTCGACGGCGACTCGATCCACAGCAGCCGCGCGCCGTCGAGAACCTCGAGCTGGGCGTCTCCACCGGTGGGCGCGGTGCGCACCTCGACGCCGTAGGCCTCCAGCTGGGCGCGGACCAGAGGCAGCACCTGATAGCCGTCGGAGGGCAGGACGACCGCGTCGCCCGCGCGCAGCTGGGAGAACAGCACCGCCGAGATCGCGGCCATGCCCGATGCGAACACCAGCGTCTCGACGTCGTCCCGTTCCGGTGCCTCCAGCTCGCCGATGGCGCGCTCCAGGTTGGTCCAGGTGGGGTTGTCGTCACGGCCGTAGGAGTACGGTCCCGTCACTTCGCCCGGCAGGTGGAAGTGCGCGGCGAACACGGGCCCGGGCAGGGTCGGCTCGTGCTTGACCGGCTCGGGCAGTCCGGCCCGTACCGCGCGCGTGCCGTCGCCGGTGTGGTCCGCGTCCTTGGTGGATTCGCTCATGCGATCCGTCCCTCCAGTTGTTCCCGTACGGCGGCGAGCAGACCGGTGCTCGCCTCCTCAACCATCTCAAGGCATTCCTGGAAGCCGACCGGGCCCCCGTAGTACGGGTCCGGCACGTCGAGGTCGTCGCAGGTGTCCTCGGGGGCGTCGGCGGTGGTGCGCCGGTCGGAGGAGTGGGCGTAGGAGCGCAGCAGGCGGACCTTGCGAGCGTCCTCCTCGGTGGGCGCGAGGCGGCGCAGGGCCTTGAGGTGGCCGGTGTCCAGGGCGATCACCAGGTCGAGGCGGGCGAACCAGGCGGGCCGGAACTGCCGTGCGACGTGCTCGGTGCGGTAGCCGTGCTCGTCGAGGACCGTGACGGTGCGCGGGTCGGCGGTCTCCCCCTCGTGCCAGCCGCCGGTGCCGGCGCTGTCGATCTCCACCCGGTCCTCGAGGCCCGCCTCCTCCACGCGCGCGCGGAAGACGGACTCGGCCATCGGGGAGCGGCAGATGTTGCCGGTGCACACGAAACAGACGCGGTAGGTCATGGCGAGCTCAGTCCTCGTCGGGCAGGACGAGGTTCAGCGCCCAGGAGACGACGGAGATGATCAGTCCGCCGAGCACGGCCGTCCAGAAGCCCTCCACGTGGAAGCTCAGGTCGAGTTTGCCGCACACCCAGGAGGTCAGCAGCAGCATCAGCGCGTTGACGACCAGGGTGATCAGCCCCAGCGTCAGCAGGAACAGCGGGAAGGTGAGTACCTTCACGATCGGCTTGACCAGGAAGTTGACCAGGCCGAAGATCAGCGCGACGACGATCAGCGTGCCGGCCTTCTTGCCCGTGCTGTCACCCGTGAGAGTGATCTTGTCGAGCAGCCACACGGCGATCGCGAGAGCGGCCGCGTTGGCGATCGTCTTGACTACGAAATTCTTCATGTGTCTGATCGTGGCAGACCGGATCCAGGGCGAGCAGGGGCGAGGGCGGACAACGGCGATGAAGGCATTCCGGCTGGACGAACTGGAGGCGGAGCGCGCCGCCAACGAGGGGGCCTACCTTCAGTTCCTGCGGGAGCGGAACATGTCGGTCGGCCTGTATGCCCTCGACGCGGGCGAGCACGACCCGCAGAAGCCGCACAACCAGGACGAGGTGTACTTCGTCGTCAGCGGCCGCGCGTCGATCACGGTCGGCCTGGAGACCACCCAGGTGGCGCGGGGCAGCGTGGTGTACGTACCGGCCGGCGTCGCCCACAAGTTCCACCACATCAGCGAGGACCTGAGGGTACTGGTCGTCTTCTCTCCACCCGAGGCCTGAGCTTCGGGCTCGGGGTTCCCTAGGGGTCGGGTCAGGGGAGGACAAGGGGTGCGAGGCGCCCGCAGGCACCCTCGGCGGCCCTAGCATCGATGGCAGACATCGGGATTGTGTCCAGGACAGAGCGCAGGACGTCGTGGACGCAACGGAACGCAAAGGACGAGGGCAATGCGAGGGATCTTCGCGGGGCTGCCGTGGTGGGTGAAGTGGGTCGCGGTGCCGGTCATCGCCCTGGTCGTGTTCGGCAGCCTGATAGCGACCGTCATCGGCTTCGTGATCGGCCTGCTCTTCAAGGCACTGGTCTTCGTCGCGCTGGTCGGCGGACTGATCTACATCGTGCGCAAGTTCATGTCGAACTCCTCGTCGCGCAGCGACTGGTGAGGGGCGTGGGAGCCGGTGACCGGTAACGGAAATCACCGGTTCCCTCGGGGGAGGGAAGTTTCCCGGCAGGCCGTCCCCACGCGGTGGCGGGCGGTTAGGTTCGGAACCCACGCGGGGCCGGGCCCCGCGCGCGGCACCCGTGTTCCACCGCACGGGCTGCCCCACCCTCGCGCTCCCGGAGTGACCCTTGGCCACGGTTGACACCGCACCGGCAGAACCCCACGCACCCCCCGCTCCGCCGCGACCGTGCGTGCCCCATGTGCAGCGGCCGCGTGCAGCGGCCGTCCCGGGACAACCGCGTTCCGCGACCGGCCCCGGACGCGCACGGCCCCCGGAGGTTCCGGAGCAGCCGCAGGCGGCGACCCTCATCGGCTCCGTCCAGCGGGCGATGCGCCTGCTGGAGACCGTCGCGGTCCACGAGTACGGCGCCCCCGCCAAACAACTCGCCCGCGAGACCGGCCTCGCCCTGCCCACGGCCTATCACCTCCTGCGCACCCTGGTGCACGAGGGCTATCTGCGCCGCGACAAGGGGCTGTTCTTCCTCGGCGACGCGGCCGAGCGGCTGAGCAGCAGCGGAGCGCAGCAGAAACGTCGCAGCACGGTGGCCGACACCCTCGCGTACTGGCGCGATTCCATCGGCGCCCCGGTGTACTACGCCATGTACCGGGCCGGTGAGATCGAGGTCATGTGCGTCTCCGACTCGCGGGAGACACCCGCGGTCGAGGAGTGGGCCGACTTCCGCGAGACCGGGCACGCGCACGCGATCGGACAGTGCCTGCTCTCCCAGCTGGACGAGGAGGCCCGCCGGGACCACCTGAGCCGCTATCCGGCGCGGTCCCTCACGCCGTACTCGGTGCGGGACAACCACGCTCTCCTGCGCCGGCTGGCCAGGACACCGCGCATGGAGCCGGTGGTGGAGCGGCAGGAGTACGCGCTCGGGACGGTCTGTGCGGCGATCCCCATCACGGTCGGCACGACGGCGGCCACGATGGCCATCTCACTCCCCGTACATCAGAGCGAACAGCTGCTGCCCGCCGCCCTGCGTCTGCAGGCCGGGATCGGGAGACATCTGGGCGCGCTGTCGCTCTCTATCAGTATCTGAAAACTCACTCCTTGTGATCTGTCGTGCACGTTGAGCAAGATTTGATGCACAGTCGAGGGGGATCATTCCCGGCCAGTCGACGTCATATGACGGGGTAGGCGATGCGCGAATCCGTACAGGCAGAAGTCATGATGAGTTTTCTCGTGTCCGAGGAGCTCTCCTTCCGCATCCCGGTGGAGTTGCGCTACGAGACCTGTGATCCCTACGCCGTGCGGCTCACCTTCCATCTGCCCGGTGACGCCCCGGTGACCTGGGCCTTCGGGAGGGAACTGCTGATCGACGGGGTCGGGCGGCCGTGCGGGGAGGGCGATGTG
Organism: Streptomyces sp. NPDC058145; assembly: GCF_042884245.1. Classification (NCBI taxonomy): domain Bacteria; kingdom Bacillati; phylum Actinomycetota; class Actinomycetes; order Kitasatosporales; family Streptomycetaceae; genus Streptomyces; species Streptomyces sp. NPDC058145. Next base: position 304,323 of record NZ_JBHVUH010000004.1, read on the forward strand.
CACATCGCACCCGCCGACACCGAGGTGCTGGGCGAGGTGCTGATCCGGCTTCAGGTGGGCAGCGACCAGGCTCTGTTCCGCTCCTCGACGCCGCCGCTCGTGGCCTTCCTCGACCGCACGGACAAGCTGGTGCCGCTCGGCCAGGAGGGCGCGCTGGCCGACTTCGACGCCCACCTCGACGAGGCTCTGGATCGCATTCTGGCCGAGGAGCAGAGCGCCGGCTGAGGGCTTGTGGCAGCGGGGCGCCGGGCGCTCACGTACTGCCGCCCGGGACACCGCAGGAACGCTTCTTCGGTGGTGTCCCGGCGGATGCGCCTCTCAGCGCTTCCGCCGCCGCCCCCTGCCGCCGCGCGCCGGAACGGGCTGCGCCCCGCCGTCCACGGCGCCGCCCGGCCCAGACCGGTCGGCCGACACCACGAGGGCAGCGAGGGCGGTGGTGACCGGGACCGAGGCGACCAGCCCGATCGAGCCCACCAGCGTCCGTACGATCTCCTCGGCCACCAGCTCGCTGTTGGCCACCGTGCCCACGCTGCTCTGCGCGATCGAGAACAGCAGAAGCAGCGGCAGGGCGGCGCCGGCGTAGGCGAGGACAAGGGTGTTGACGACCGAGGCGATGTGGTCGCGGCCGATCCGGATGCCCGCCCGGTACAGGTCGCGCCAGCCCATCGCCGGATTCGCCTCGTGCAGCTCCCAGACCGCCGACGTCTGGGTCACCGTCACATCGTCCAGGACACCCAGCGAACCGATGATGACTCCGGCCAGCAGCAGACCGCTCATGTCTATCGACGGAAACAGGCCGTGGATCAGACCGGTGCTGTCGTCCGTGTTGCCGGTCAGCGCGGCCCAGTCGATGAACCCGGAGCCGAGAACGCCGATCAGCAGCAGGGAGGCCAGAGTGCCGAGTACCGCGACCGATGTACGCGCCGAAAGACCATGGCACACGTAGAGCGCGATGAGCATGATGGCGCTCGACCCGACGACGGCCACCAGCAGCGGGTTCGAGCCCTGCAGGATCGCGGGCAGGATGAAGAACGTCAGCACCAGGAAGCTCACGGCCAGCGCGACCAGGGCCATGACCCCGCGCAGCCGGCCCACCACCACGACGGCGAGCGCGAAGATGCCCGCGAGCAGCGCCATGGGGAACTTCCGGTTCACATCGGTCACCGAGTACTGCAGGTCCTTCGGCGCCGAGGGCTCGTAGGCGACCACGACCTTCTCGCCCTGGTGCAACTGCCGTGACTGGTCCGGCTGCACGATCTCGGTGAAGGTCCGGCCCTCGTCCTTGCCGGTGTCGACCCGGACCGTCGCCTTCCTGCAGGCGCCCTTCGCCTCGTGCTGTGCCGAGCTGTCTCCTCGAGCGGCGGTGCCGCCCGCCGCCGTACCGCCCGATGCGTTGACCGACTTGCAGCTCAGCTCGACCACCTGGGTGACCGTGGCCTGCTGCGTCTGTCGGTCGAAGCCGACACCGGTGCGCTCGTGCGGCGGTGCTCCTTCGGGCCACAAAATCACCAGACCGACCACGACGGCCGCGGTGAACGGGACGAGGATCGCCGCGATGACCTTGCGCAGATGCTTCGAGACGGGCGCGGCAGGTCTGTGACTGTGACTGTGACCGTGTGAGTGGCCATGACCATGGCCTGGTTCGGAGCCGTCTTGGCGCGGCGGCTCCGAGGGCGGGTAAGGGTGCTGCTCCGTCGTGGTCACCGCCCGATCATCGCAAGAACGAAGGGGCCCTCTGTTCACCGCGCCCGAACTGACGCTAGCGTGGAGGCACCTTTGCACACGCGGGAGCTCGGAGCACCGGGCTGAGAGGGCGCTGACCTCCGGATACGCGATGTTTCACGTGGAACGTGGTTTCCCGGGAGACATCCGCAGCCGGAAATCGCTGCGTCGACCGCCGAACCTGTTACCGGGTAATGCCGGCGTAGGGAGTAGGTCTCATGACCAACAAGGACGCACGCACGCCTGCCTCCGTTCAGGACGAGAAGTCCCAGGAGGCCGGAAAGTCCATCGGCTGGCACAAGGCGTACGTCGAGGGTTCACGCCCCGACCTGTGTGTGCCGGTCCGTCAGGTGCATCTCACCAACGGGCAGTCGGTCACGCTGTACGACACATCGGGCCCGTACACCGATCCACTCGTCGAGACCGATGTCCGCAGGGGGCTGTCGCCGCTGCGGGAGACCTGGATCATCGCCCGCGGTGACACCGAGGAGTACGCGGGCCGCCCCGTCCGCCCCGAGGATGACGGGATCAAGCACACCTCGCCGCGTGGCGGGCTGCGCAACCTGGACGCGGTGTTCCCCGGGCGCCCGCGTCAGCCACGCCGCGGTCGTGAAGGCCAGGCGGTCACACAGCTCGCGTACGCGCGCAGGGGCGAGATCACGCCTGAGATGGAGTACGTGGCCATCCGGGAGAACGTCTCTCCCGAGGTGGTCCGTGAGGAGATCGCGGCGGGCCGCGCGGTGTTGCCGGCCAACGTCAACCACCCGGAGATCGAGCCGATGATCATCGGCAAGCGCTTCCTGGTGAAGGTCAACGCCAACATCGGCAACTCCGCGGTCACCTCCTCGATCGAGGAGGAGGTCGAGAAGATGACCTGGGCGACCCGCTGGGGTGCCGACACGGTCATGGACCTCTCCACCGGCCGCAACATCCACACCACCCGCGAGTGGGTGCTGCGCAACTCCCCCGTGCCCATCGGCACCGTTCCGCTTTACCAGGCACTGGAGAAGGTCGACGGCAGGGCCGAGGAACTGACCTGGGAGATCTACAAGGACACCGTCATCGAGCAGGCCGAGCAGGGCGTGGACTACATGACCGTCCACGCCGGCGTGCGCCTGCCGTATGTGCCGCTCACCGCCAACCGCAAGACCGGCATCGTCTCGCGGGGCGGCTCGATCATGGCCGCGTGGTGCCTGGCGCACCACAAGGAGTCGTTCCTGTACGAGAACTTCGAGGAGCTCTGCGAGATCCTCGCCGCCTACGACGTCACGTACTCGTTGGGCGACGGTCTGCGGCCCGGCTCGATCGCGGACGCCAACGACGAGGCGCAGTTCGCGGAATTGCGCACGCTCGGGGAACTCAACCGGATCGCCAGGCGTTTCAACGTACAGACCATGATCGAGGGCCCGGGCCATGTCCCGATGCACAAGATCAAGGAGAACATCGACCTTCAGCAGGAGATCTGCGATGAAGCTCCGTTCTATACACTCGGCCCGCTGACGACCGACATCGCGCCGGCGTACGACCACATCACCTCCGGCATCGGTGCCGCGATGATCGCCTGGTGGGGCACGGCGATGCTCTGCTACGTCACGCCCAAGGAGCACCTGGGCCTGCCCAACCGTGACGACGTCAAGACCGGGGTCATCACCTACAAGATCGCCGCCCACGCGGCGGACCTCGCCAAGGGGCACCCGGGCGCGCAGGAGTGGGACGACGCGCTGTCCGACGCCCGCTTCGAGTTCCGGTGGGAGGACCAGTTCAACCTCGCCCTGGACCCGGACACGGCACGGGAGTTCCACGACGAGACCCTGCCGGCCGAACCGGCCAAGACGGCCCACTTCTGCTCCATGTGCGGGCCGAAGTTCTGCAGCATGAAGATCTCCCAGGACATTCGCCGGGAACACGGCGGCAGCCGGGCCGAGGTCGAGGAGGGCATGGCTCAGAAGTCGAAGGAGTTCGCGGCGTCGGGCAACCGGGTGTACCTGCCGATCGCCGACTGATCCGGCCGTGACGGCCGTCGGCCCGGGGCGTGCCAGGCCCCGGGCGTCGGGCGGCGCGGTGAGACCGGCGACGTGCCGCCGGCACCGTCCCTGCCGGGCACCGACCGGGGCCCGGCAGGCGCCCCGTGAGGGGCCGCGAGCCGGCTATTCCGGCTGGTGTTCCGGGCCGCCGAAGTCGGGGCTGGTGTAGTCGGGACTGCTGAAGCTCGGACGGTCGGAGACGGAGCCGTCGTCCGGGCTGCTGAAACCGGGACGGCCGTAGCCGAGGCGCGGCATGCGGCCGGTCGGGGCCGAGGGTGCCGTGCGGTGCAGTGGGGCCGTACCGGGCTGGGCGAGCGCGTCCCGCAGGAACGGCAGGACGCCGCGTTCCAGCAGGGCCTCCCGCCAGGCCTCTCTGGCCCTGGCCACCTCCTCGTCAGCCGCGTCGTGCGCTCGGGCATCCGCCGCGGCGCTGTTGCGCAGGGCGGTGAGCAGCAGCCCGGCACCGGCGACGAGGATCGCGGCGGCGGTCACGGCGCCGAACACCCAGCCCGCGGTGAGCATGGTCTGGGCGAAGGCCTGACCGGGGACCAGCATCTTCAGGATGTAGCCGACGAGCAGGAAGATCGCCGCGGCTGTCCCGGCGAGGACGGGCGCCAGCACCGCGATCACGGCGACGGCGCCCGCGCCGGTGGTCTCGGCGGCCTCGCCGAGGGCGGTGGCGAGCCCCACCGGGTCCGCGCCCGGCTCCGCGGAACCGGTGTCGTCGGCGGCCGAAGGGATGGACTGCGCGGGGCGGCGCAGTTCCTCGCGGACCTTCACGTAGTGCTGGTACTCGGTCGCCGCGGCCGCCGTGATGAGCACGGTGGCGTTGAGTGCCATGGTGCGCAGTTGTTCCGGGTTGAGCCGCTGTCCGACAGCGGCCAGTTCGGGTCGCTGGGGTGCGGAGCGCAGCGCCTCATCGAGGATCCGCTCGAATTCCTGGCGGTCCTCGCTCAGCAGGTGCTGCGGAACGCTGTTCATGTGCATCCCCCGATGCTCCGTAGGGCTTGGGGCTCGCACGCCGGCGAGCCGTCGGGCAGAAACGGAGGGGAGCCTGCTACGGATAAGCCGATGGTAGAGCCGTGACGCCACGCGGTGACAGGGGATTGCCGGAAATTGCGTGCCGACCTGGGCGCATCCGGTCGGGCTCGATCAGCCCCGCGAACGCTCAGGAATTCAGGGGAAGTTGCTGGACCAGCAGCTTCCCGGCCATGGTCACGCCGCCGTCCATGGCGATGGCGAGCCCGTCGGCGTAGATGTGCGGTCCCTCCACCGAGGGGCCGTCGTCCTCCTCGGTCTCCTCGGAGCCGACTTCGCCGAGCAGATAGGGAATGGGGCTGTGACCGTGAACGACGCGGGTGCCGCCGTACGTATCGAGGAGGGAGCGCACGGCTTCCGCGCCGCCCTCGTCCCGGAAGGAGAACCGCTTGGTGAACTTCCGGAACAGGTCCCAGACTTCGTCCGCGTCGTTGCGGGTGATGGTCTCGCGGACGGTGTCGTTGACCGCCTCGATCGAGTCGCCGTAGTCGAGGTAGGCGGTGGTGTCGGAGTGGATGAGCAGGTGCCCGTCGACCTCCTCCACGGCGTCGAGCCGGGACATCCACTGCAGGTGGTGGTCCTGGAGGCGGTCCATGTCGGTCTTCTGGCCGCCGTTGAGCAGCCAGGCCGCCTGGAAGGTGGCGGTACCCGCGCCGGAGTGGACCGGGGTGTCGCCGAACCGCTTCGCGCCGAGCAGCAGCAGCTCGTGGTTGCCCATGAGGGCCTTGCAGTAGCCGCCCGCCGCGGCCGCCTCGGCGGACAGCCGCATGACCAGGTCGATGACGCCAATGCCGTCGGGGCCGCGGTCGGTGAAGTCACCGAGGAACCACAGCCGGGCGGTGCCCGCGCTCCACTGACCGTCGGCGTCGACCAGCCCCTTCTCCCCCAGGGCGGCCAGCAGTTCGTCCAGGTAGCCGTGGACGTCACCGACGACGTACAGCGGGCCCGGGCCGGCCGACGGCTGCGGGTCCGGGGCCGCGGGGCCCGGCTCGACGGACACCTGCAGCGTGTCGCCACGGTTGATGACGGGCAGGTCGCGCTGGGTGGGCGTGTAGCCCTCCGGATAGGCCTCGTCCATGGGCGGCACGGTGTCACCGGGGTGGGTGCGGACGTACGGACCGGTCTCGTTGACGTACGCGGGCACCCGGAAGTCGCGCAACGTCGCCGTCCGCTCCACCTCGGGTCCCTGACCGGCCCCCTGAGTCATCAGACCCCTCCACCATCGCGCCGCAGCTGCACCGCTTCGGACTGCCTGGTCGCAGCGGCCCGCGGTGTCGTGGGCCCATCATAGGAATGCGCGTCGTTCCGTGTGATGACCCAGGGGTGGTGAATCGGAGCGAGACTCCAGTTCGCTGCGGCTTTCGTCCCGTTTGGACATGGTTCGGACCGGTTGCCCGGCGCCGGTGGGCCGTACGGCGCGACGGCCGGCCGGCCCGTCCGGGGGCGAACGAAGCCGCGGGCCGTGGGCCGGGCGGGTCGTGCCAGGTCTGACCTTGCCGCTCCGGACCCTTCAGGTCCCACCGCCCGGTGGCGGCCACCGCGTGCTCTGCGGTCACCGGCCGGGCGGCGATCCGCCCGCTACCCCTTCTCCGGGGCTCGCGGCGGGCTGACGGTCGTGCGCGGAGGACGTCGCTGGGACGAGGTACGCACGATCAGCTCGGTCGGTATCACCTGTTCGACGGGCTGGTCCGACTCGACGCCCTCGATGGCATCGATGAGCAGCTGCACCACGGCCGTACCGATCCGGCGCGGCTTCAGGGAGAGCGTGGTGATGGGCGGCTCGGTGTTGGCGTAGACCGTGGACTCGCTGCAGCACACCAGCAGCAGGTCGTCGGGGACGCGCAGGCCGTAGCGGCGGGCCGCGGCGAGGAGGTCGGTTCCGTTGGGGTCGAAGAGGCCGTACACGGCGTCGGGCCGGTCGGGCCGGGCGAGCAGGCGGTCGGCGGCGACGGTGCCCGCGCACGGGTCGTGCGCGGGGTAGGCCTCGTAGACCGGTTCCTGGCCGACCCGCTCGCACCAGCGCAGGTAGGCGGTGGTGGACAGATGGGTGTACGTGTCCGTCGTGGTGCCGGTGAGGAGGCCGATGCGGCGGGCGCCGGCGTCGGCGAGGTGGTCGAGGATGTCGAGGACGGCGGCCTCGTGGTCGTTGTCGACCCAGGCGGTGACCGGCAGCGAGCCGGCCGGGCGGCCGTCGGAGACGACCGGCAGGCCCTGCCGGACGAGTTCGCTGACCACCGGGTCCTGGTCGGAGGGGTCGATGACGACCGTGCCGTCCAGGGCGACGTTGGACCACACGTCGTGGCGGGAAGTCGCGGGCAGGATGACCAGGGCATAGCCACGGGCGAGCGCGGCGGAGGTGGCGGCCCGGGCCATCTCGGCGAAGTAGGCGAATTCCGTGAAGGTGAAAGGTTCATCCCCGTACGTCGTCACGGTCAGGCCGATCAGTCCCGACTTGCCGGTACGGAGGGTGCGGGCGGCGGCCGAGGGGCGGTACCCCAGCCGGTCGGCGACCTCGCGGACATGGCGCCGGGTGGCGTCCGGGAGCCGGCCCTTGCCGTTGAGGGCGTCGGACACGGTCGTGATGGAGACCCCGGCGGCGGCGGCCACGTCTCTGATGCCCGCCCGGCTCGGTCGGCTGCCTCGACGTGAGGTTTCCGCGCGGCTCACCTGGTGCTTCCCTGCTGCTGTCATGGCGAGCCGATAGTAGGGCTCATGCGGTGGGGTAGTGCGGACGCATATGCACGCGTTGACAGGCACGTTTCTGCATGGCTGAAGGTGCCTAACTGCCTTGGAAAACAAGGTAGTTGAACGATCCAATGATAGGACGTGACGTGCCGACGGGCGTGGGCCTGCCAAGGGGCCGATGTCTCGAAGAGGTCTCAACTCACCTTCACGAGGGATGCGCGCCAGGGCGCGAGCCACCGGCGCGTAGATATATGTGCGGCGCGCCCCCGGGTACGTACGCCTTCGTGTGGTGATGCCCCTGATGCCGGTGTGACGGAAGAGGCTGGACTCCCGTCGTCCCGCACCTGTTCGCAGCGGGGCCGAATCCTCATAAGGTGTGGAGTATTGGAAGCCGGCGGCGTCGACGGGCCGCCGGTGGTCGCGAGGAGGACTGCGGTGAGCGAGACGAGCCCCAAGCTGCGCGCCGAGCTGGAGGGTATCCCCACCTACAAGCCGGGCAAGCCGGCCGCGGCCGGCGGGCCGGTGGCCTACAAGCTCTCCTCCAACGAGAACCCGTATCCCCCGCTCCCCGGCGTGATGGAGAGCGTGACCGCGGCCGCCTGCAACTTCAACCGCTACCCGGACATGGCCTGCAGCGGGTTGATGGAGGAGTTGTCGGACCGCTTCGCCGTCCCACTGGCCCACCTCGCCACCGGCACCGGCTCGGTGGGCGTCGCCCAGCAGCTGATCCAGGCGACCAGTGGACCCGGTGACGAGGTGATGTACGCCTGGCGCTCCTTCGAGGCGTACCCGATCATCACGCAGATCAACGGGGCGCGCTCGGTTCAGGTGCCGCTCACCCCCGGCGATGTGCACGACCTGGACGCCATGGCGGACGCGATCACCGAGCGGACGCGTCTGATTTTCGTCTGCAACCCCAACAACCCGACCGGCACGGTGGTGCGGCGGGCCGAGCTGGAACGGTTCCTCGACCGGGTGCCCAGGGACGTGCTCGTGGTCCTGGACGAGGCCTACCGCGAGTTCATCCGCGACCCCGAGGTGCCCGACGGTGTCGAGCTGTACCGGGAGCGGCCCAACGTCTGCGTCCTGCGCACGTTCTCCAAGGCCTACGGTCTCGCCGGGCTGCGCGTCGGTTTCGCGATCGCCCACGAGCCGGTGGCGGCGGCGCTGCGCAAGACGGCGGTGCCCTTCGGCGTCAGCCAGCTCGCGCAGGAGGCGGCGATCGCCTCACTGCGGGCCGAGGACGAGCTGCTGGGCCGCGTAGGCTCGCTGGTGTGCGAGCGCAAGCGCGTGGTCGACGCGCTGCGCGCCCAGGGGTGGACGGTGCCGGAGACCCAGGCCAACTTCGTGTGGCTGCGGCTGGGGGAGCGCACGGTCGCGTTCGCCGCGGCCTGTGAGGAGCACGGTGTGGTGGTCCGGCCGTTCCCGGGTGAGGGTGTGCGGGTGACGGTCGGGGAGACCGAGGCGAACGACATCTTCCTGAAGGTCGCGGAGGCGTTCCACAAGGAGAACTGAGAGCAGGCGGCCGCGGCTGGAATGCCGGCGGCTTCGGCTGGGCCCCGCCGTGTGCGGGGCCCTTCTCGTTTGACCGGTTCGGTCGGGGGAGCCCGAGGGGTACCCCCTTGCGATTGCCGAATATCAGTGCGTCATAATGGCTTGTGAATGTGAACGCGTTCACAAGCGCGTCCCGATTGCTCCCGTACGTGTGTGACAAAAGGAGCAAACCGCCGCTGTACCACGGCGTAGTAAGGAGAGTGACGACGTGGACCTGGCTCTGGCGCCGGAGACACTGGCGCGCTGGCAGTTCGGCATCACCACCGTCTACCACTTCCTGTTCGTCCCCCTGACGATCTCCCTGGCCGCTCTCACGGCCGGCCTGCAGACGGCCTGGGTGCGCACGGAGAAGGAGAAGTACCTCAGGGCGACGAAGTTCTGGGGCAAGCTCTTCCTGATCAACATCGCGATGGGTGTGGTCACCGGCATCGTGCAGGAGTTCCAGTTCGGTATGAACTGGTCGGACTACTCGCGCTTCGTCGGTGACATCTTCGGTGCCCCGCTCGCCTTCGAGGCCCTGATCGCCTTCTTCTTCGAGTCCACGTTCATCGGCCTGTGGATCTTCGGCTGGGACAAGCTGCCCAAGAAGATCCACCTGGCCTGCATCTGGCTGGTGTCGATCGGCACGATCCTGTCGGCGTACTTCATCCTCGCGGCCAACTCCTGGATGCAGCACCCCGTCGGCTACAAGATCGACAAGGTGCGGGGGCGGGCCGAGCTGACCGACTTCTGGGCCGTGCTGACCCAGAACACCGCGCTCAGCCAGGCCTTCCACACCCTGTCCGCGGCCTTCCTGACCGGTGGCGCGTTCATGGTGGGCATCGCCGCCTACCACCTGGCCCGCAAGAAGCACGTTCGTGAGATGAAGACCTCGCTACGGCTCGGCCTGATCACCGTGGTCATCGCCGGCCTGCTCACCGCGGTCAGCGGTGACGTGCTCGGCAAGGTCATGTTCAAGCAGCAGCCGATGAAGATGGCGGCCGCCGAAGCGCTGTGGGACGGCCAGGCGCCGGCGCCGTTCTCGGTCTTCGCCTACGGCGATGTGGAGAAGGGCCACAACAGCGTGGCCGTCGAGATCCCGGGCCTGCTGTCGTTCCTCGCCAACGACGACTTCACCTCGTACGTGCCCGGCATCAACGACGTCAACAAGGCGGAGCAGCAGAAGTTCGGACCCGGCGACTACCGGCCCAACATCCCGGTCACCTTCTGGGGCTTCCGCTGGATGATCGGCTTCGGCATGGCCTCCTTCGCCATCGGCCTCGCCGGGCTCTGGCTGACCCGCAAGAGGTTCCTGCTGCCGCAGCACCTGCGGGTGGGCGACGACGAGGTGCCGCACCTGGTCCTGTTCCGGAACAAGGCGCTCGGCCCGGAGCTGACCTCCTGGTACTGGCGCATCGCGATCTGGACCCTGGCCTTCCCGCTGATCGCCAACTCCTGGGGATGGATCTTCACCGAGATGGGCCGGCAACCGTGGGCCGTCTACGGCGTCCTGCAGACCCGCGACGCGGTCTCCCCCAGTGTCTCCCAGGGCGAGGTGCTCACCTCGATGTTCGTCTTCACCGCGCTGTACGCGATCCTCGCCGTCGTCGAGGTCAAGCTGCTCGCGAAGTACGTCAAGGCCGGTCCGCCCGAGCTGACCGAAGCCGACCTCAACCCGCCCACGAAGATCGGCGGCGACACCCGTGACGCCGACAAGCCGATGGCCTTCTCGTACTAGGCCGAGGGGACAGTCATGGAACTTCACGACGTCTGGTTCGTCCTGATCGCCGTCCTGTGGACCGGCTACTTCTTCCTGGAGGGCTTCGACTTCGGGGTCGGCATCCTCACCCAGCTACTGGCCCGCGACCGGCCCGAACGCCGGGTGCTCATCAACACCATCGGGCCCGTCTGGGACGGCAACGAGGTGTGGCTGCTCACGGCGGGCGGCGCGACCTTCGCCGCCTTCCCGGAGTGGTACGCCACCCTCTTCTCGGGCTTCTACCTGCCGCTGCTGGTCATCCTGGTCTGTCTGATCGTCCGGGGCGTCGCCTTCGAGTACCGGGCCAAGCGGCCCGAGGAGAACTGGCAGCGCAACTGGGAGACGGCCATCTTCTGGACCTCGCTCGTCCCGGCGTTCCTATGGGGCGTGGCCTTCGGGAACATCGTGCGGGGCGTGAAGATCGACCGCCACTTCGAGTACGTCGGCAGCCTCCTGGATCTGCTCAATCCCTACGCCCTGCTCGGCGGCCTGGTGACGCTGACGCTGTTCACGTTCCACGGGGCGGTGTTCACCGCGCTGAAGACCGTGGGCGACATCCGGGTGCGGGCGCGGAAGCTGGCGCTGAAGGTCGGGCTTGTCACCGCCGTTGTGGCGCTCGCCTTCCTGCTGTGGACGCAGGCCGACAGCGGTGACGGCAAGAGCCTGGTGGCGCTGATCGTGGCGGTCGCCGCACTGGTGGCCGCGCTGGTGGCCAACCAGGCGGGGCGTGAGGGATGGTCGTTCGCCCTGTCCGGCGTGACGATCGTGGCGGCCGTGGCGATGCTCTTCCTGTCGCTCTTCCCGAACGTCATGCCGTCCACGCTCGAAGGCGACTGGAGTCTCACCGTCACCAATGCCTCGTCGAGCCCGTACACCCTGAAGATCATGACCTGGTGCGCGGCCGTCGCCACGCCACTCGTGCTGCTCTATCAGGGTTGGACCTACTGGGTGTTCCGCAAGCGGATCGGCACGCAGCACATAGCTGACGCCGCGCACTGAGACCGCCGAGGGTGTGTTTCACGTGAAACACACCCTCCGGACGGAAGGGCATGTTTCACGTGAAACCGATCGATCCGCGCCTGCTGCGATACGCCCGTGCCACCCGTGTCTTCCTGGGGGCGGCCGTCGCGCTGGGGGCCGTCGGAGCCGGGCTGGTCATCGCCCAGGCGATGCTCATCGCCGAGGTGGTCACCGGGGCGTTCCAGCACGGTCAGGCGGTCGCCGAACTCCGCACTCCCCTGGTGTTGTTGGCCGCCGTGGCCGTGGGCCGGTCGATCATCGCGTGGCTCACCGAGCTCGCTGCGCACCGGGCCAGCGCGGCCGTGAAGTCGGAGCTGCGTGGACGTGTTCTGGACCGCGCGGTTCAGCTGGGTCCCGGCTGGCTCGGCGGGCAGCGGACCGGCTCGCTGGTCACCCTGGCCACGCGCGGAGTCGATGCTCTCGACGACTACTTCTCCCGCTACCTTCCGCAGTTGGGGCTCGCGGTGGTCGTCCCGGTGGCCGTGCTGGCGCGCATCGTCACCGAGGACTGGGTGTCTGCGGCGATCATCGTCGGCACACTGCCGCTCATCCCTCTCTTCATGATGCTGATCGGCTGGGCCACCCAGTCCCGGATGGACCGTCAGTGGCGGCTGCTGTCCCGGCTGTCCGGCCACTTCCTGGACGTGGTCGCGGGGCTGCCCACGCTGAAGGTGTTCGGCCGGGCCAAGGCCCAGGCCGAGTCCATCCGGCGGATCACCGGTGAGTACCGCCAAGCCACCATGCGGACCCTGCGGATCGCCTTCCTCTCCTCCTTCGCCCTTGAGTTGCTGGCCACGCTCTCGGTCGCGCTGGTCGCCGTGACGATCGGCATGCGCCTCGTCCATGGCGACATGGACCTGTACACCGGGCTGGTCATCCTGGTGCTGGCGCCCGAGGCCTATCTGCCGCTGCGCCAGGTGGGCGCGCAGTACCACGCGGCGGCGGAGGGGCTCGCCGCGGCGGAGGAGATCTTCGCCGTGCTGGAGACGCCGGTGCCGGCGTCCGGCACCGCGTCGGTGCCTCCGGGCGCCATCGCCTTCGACGCGGTGACCGTCCGCTACCCGCAGCGCTCGGCTGATGCCCTGACGGGCGTGTCCTTCACCGTCGAGCCCGGTGAGACCGTGGCCCTGGTCGGACCGAGCGGCTCGGGCAAGACGAGCCTGCTGAACGTGCTGCTGGGCTTCGTCCGTCCCACCGAAGGCCGGGTGCGCGTCGGCGGGACCGACCTCGCCGACATCGACCTCGAGGAGTGGCGCTCGCGGATCGCGTGGGTGCCGCAGCGGCCGCACCTGTACGCCGGGACCATCGCGGAGAACGTACGGCTGGCCCGGCCCGACGCGGACGACACCGCTGTGCGCCGGGCGCTGCGGGACGCGGGCGCGCTGGAGTTCGTGGACGCGCTGCCCGAGGGTGCCGGGACGACGCTCGGTGAGGACGGGGCGGGGCTGTCCGCCGGTCAGCGCCAGCGGCTCGCGTTGGCCCGTGCCTTTCTCGCCGACCGGCCTGTCCTGCTGCTGGACGAGCCGACGGCCGCGCTGGACGGGGCGACGGAGGCCGATGTCGTGGCGGCGGTGCGCCGGCTGGCGGTCGGCCGCACGGTGCTGCTGGTGGTGCACCGGCCGGCCCTGCTTGAGGCGGCGGACCGGGTGGTCCGGCTGGACTCTGCCGCGCCGCCCGCCGTCAGGACGCCCGCCGTCGGGACGCCCGCAGCCGGTACGGTCACCGATACCGTCCCCGAGAACGTCGACCCCAGCATGCGTTCGGTCGAGGCGAGCGGCCCTGCCGAGGCCGGGTCGGAGCCGGAGACCGGAGTCCCGGCTTCGCGCGGTCGGATGCCGGCCCGGGTACGCGCCCTCGCGGGTCCCCGGCGCGGCCGGCTGCTGCTCGCGCTGCTGCTCGGCGGCCTGGCGCTCGGCAGCGCGGTCGGGCTGATGGCCACCTCCGGCTGGCTCATCTCGCGGGCCTCGCAGCATCCGCCGGTGCTCTATCTGATGGTGGCCGTGACGGCGACGCGGGCGTTCGGGATCGGACGGGCCGTGTTCCGGTACGCCGAGCGGCTCGTCGCGCACGACGCCGTGCTGCGGATGCTGGCCGACACCCGGGTCGCCGTGTACCGGCGGCTGGAGCGGCTGGCGCCCGCCGGGCTGCGGACGGCCCGCCGCGGCGATCTGCTCACCCGGCTGGTCGCCGACGTCGACGCGTTCCAGGACTACTGGCTGCGCTGGCTGCTGCCCGCCGGGATCGCGGCCGCCGTCTCCACCGTCTCCGTCGCCTTCACGGCCTGGCTGCTGCCCGAGGCCGGGGCCGCCCTCGCCACGGGCCTCCTCGTGGCCGGCGCCGGTGTCCCCATGGTCACCGCCGCCACGGCCCGGCGCGCCGGGCGGCGACTGGCGCCCGCCCGCGGTGTGCTCGCGACCCGGGTGACCGACCTGCTCACCGGCACCGCAGAGCTGACCGTCGCCGGCGCCCTGCCGGCCCGTACCGCGGCGGCCCGGCGGGCCGACGGCGCCCTCACCCGGATCGCCGCGCGCGGCGCCTCCGCCACCGCCCTCGGCGACGGGCTCACCGCACTGGTCTGCGGCCTGACCGTCACCGCGACCGCGCTGCTGGGCGCCCAAGCGGTGGCCACGGGCCGGCTCGGCGGAGTGGCGATGGCCGTGGTGGTGCTCACCCCGCTGGCCGCCTTCGAGGCCGTACTGGGGCTCCCGCTCGCCGTGCGTCATCGCCAGCGGGTGCGCCGGAGCGCGGAGCGGGTGTTCGAGGTGCTCGACGCCCCGGAGCCCGTCACCGAGCCGGAGCGGCCGCGGCAGGCGCCCGTCTCACCCTTCCCGCTCGTGGTCCGGGACCTGACCGCCCGCCACCCGGGTCAGCGGCGTGCGGCCCTGGCCGGGCTGGACCTCACCCTGGAGCGTGGGCGGCGGATCGCCGTGGTCGGTGCGTCCGGCTCCGGCAAGACGACCCTCGCCCAGGTGCTGCTGCGGTTCCTCGACGCCGGGGCGGGCTCGTACACGCTCGCCGGTGTGGACGCGTACGCCCTGGACGGCGACGACGTACGGCGGCTCGTCGGACTGTGCGCGCAGGACGCCCACCTCTTCGACAGCACGGTGCGCGAGAACCTGCTGCTCGCCCGGAAGGACGCCACCGAGGCCGGCCTGCGGGACGCGCTGTCCCGGGCCCGGCTGCTGGACTGGGTGGACGGGCTGCCGGACGGGCTGGACACGCTCGTCGGCGAGCACGGGGCACGGCTGTCCGGAGGGCAGCGTCAGCGCCTCGCCCTGGCCCGCGCGCTGCTCGCCGACTTCCCGGTGCTCGTTCTGGACGAGCCCGCCGAGCATCTGGACCTGCCCACGGCCGACGCGCTCACCGCGGATCTGCTGGCCGCCACCGAGGGCCGTACGACGCTGCTGATCACCCATCGGCTGGCCGGGCTCGACGCGGTGGACGAGGTGGTCGTGCTCGACGAGGGCCGGGTGGTGCAGCGGGGACCGTACGCGGAGCTGGCCGCCGCGGACGGGCCGCTGCGGACGATGGCACGGCGGGAGGCGGCCGCGGAGTCGCTGGTGGCGGCGCGCTGAGGGGCGCGCCGGTACCAGTACGGTCGGACCGAACGGGCCTCAGTCCCGTTCGGCGAGCATCCGCTCGATGACGATCGCCACGCCGTCCTCGTTGTTGGCGACCGTACGTCCCGAGGCGGCGGCGATGACGTCCGGGTGGGCGTTGCCCATCGCGTACGACCGGCCTGCCCAGGTCAGCATCTCGACGTCGTTGGGCATGTCGCCGAAGGCGACGACCTCCTCGTGCGATATGCCGCGTTCGGCGCAGCACAGGGCGAGGGTGCTGGCCTTGGAGACCCCGGGGCCGCTGAGTTCCAGCAGGGCGCTCGGGCTGGAGCGGGTGACGTTGGCGCGCTCGCCGACCGCCAGCCGGGCCAGGGTGAGAAAGGCGTCCGGGTCGAGGTCGGGGTGGTAGGCAAGGATCTTGAGTACGGGCTGGTCGGCGTCCGGGCCGTCGGCCGCCAAGAGGTTCTCCGCGGGCAGCAGGTTGTCCGGCGTCTCCATGTGCAGCTTGGGATAGGCGGGCTCCTGGTGGAAGCCGTACGTCTGCTCGACCGCGAACACCGTGCCGGGTGCCGCGTCGCGCAGCAGCCGCACGGCGTCCACCGCGTTCCGACGGGCCAGTTCCCGCACCTTCACGAACCGGTGGGTGCCGGGGCCACCGTGCAGGTCGACCACGGCGGCGCCGTTGCCGCAGATCGCCAGGCCGTGGCCGTGCACATGCTCGCTGACGACGTCCATCCAGCGGGCCGGCCGGCCGGTGACGAAGAAGACCTCGATGCCCGCCTCCTCCGCGGCGGCCAGCGCGGCGACCGTCCTCGGGGAGACCGACTTGTCGTCACGTAGAAGAGTGCCGTCGAGGTCGGTGGCGATCAGCCGCGGCCGAAAGGCGGCGGCCGGGGTCCCGGGCAGTCTGGTCGCTGAGGTCACCCGGCCATTCTGGCGCATATGCCCGCACGCCCGTGCGGGAGTCCGCACAGATGAGTCCACCGACACACAACAGTTGGCCGACGGACGACGTCTCCGCCGCCGGATCACGAGAGCTGGGCGAGCCCTTCCATGGCGATCCGCTCGAAGACCTTCTCGTCCGCGGCGAAGTCGGAGTCCGGGATCGGCCAGTGGACCACGATCTCGGTGAAGCCCAGCTCCCGGTGACGGCCCGCGAAGTCCACGAAGGCGTCCAGCGACTCCAGAGGCCTGCCGCGGTCCGGGGTGAAGCCGGTGAGCAGCACCTTGTCCAGTTCGGCCACGTCCCGGCCGGCCTCCGCGCAGGCCTCGGCCAGCTTCGCCAGCTGCCCGCGCAGAGCGGCGACGGACTCCTCCGGGGTGCCGTTCTCGTACAGCTTCGGGTCGCCGGTGGTCACCCATGCCTGTCCGTACCGCGCGGCGAGCCGCAGCCCGCGCGGGCCGGTGGCCGCAACGGCGAAGGGCAGCCGGGGCCGCTGCACACAGCCGGGTATGTTGCGCGCCTCGAGCGCCGAGTAGAACCGGCCCTCGTACGTTACGGAGTCCTCGGTGAGTAGCCGGTCGAGCAGCGGCACGAACTCGGCGAACCGGTCGGCACGCTCGCGCGGCGTCCACGGCTCCTGGCCGAGGGCGGTGGCGTCGAAGCCGGTGCCGCCCGTGCCGATGCCCAGGGTCACGCGGCCGCCGGAGACGTCGTCCAGGGAGATCAGTTCCTTGGCGAGAGTCACCGGGTGCCGGAAGTTCGGGGAGGTGACCAGCGTGCCGAGACGCAGCCGGTCGGTGACGCCCGCGGCGGCGGTCAGGGTCGGGACGGCACCGAACCACGGGCCGTCGCGGAAGCTGCGCCAGGACAGGTGGTCGTAGGTGTACGCGGTGTGGAAACCGAGCTCCTCGGCCCGTATCCAGGCCGCACGGCCGCCCTCGCTCCAGCGGCGGTACGGCAGGATCACGGTGCTCAGACGCAGACTCATGCGTCCGAGCGTAAGGGGGCGGCTCGACAATGGCCGAAATCGGTCACCGTGTGTGACTGCTGGGCGACAGGGTGAGCGGGCCCCGTGCGAGGGCGCCGGCCGGGAGGTCAGTGCGCGGCGGGGAAGCGCAGGTAGCGGGGCGGCACCGCCCGGGTGAGCCACACTCCGTTCGCGCTGACGTGGAAGACGTGGCCGTCGCGGTGCATGGCGCCCGCGTCCACGGCGAGGACGACGGGCCGGCCACGGCGGGCGCCTACCCGGGTGGCGGTCTGGCGATCGGCGGACAGGTGGACGTCGTGCCGGTTCATGGGCCGCAGGCCCTCGGCGCGGATCGCGTCCAGGTTGCGGGCGACGGTGCCGTGGTAGAGGTACGGCGGCGGGGGTGCGGGGGGCAGGCCGAGGGCGACCTCGACGCTGTGTCCCTGGCTGGCGCGTATCCGGGTGCCCTCGACCGCGAAGCGCTGCTTGTCGTTGGCGGCCACCACGTGGTCGAGTTCCTCGCGGGTGAAGCGGAATCCGTGCGCGGCGGCCGCGGCGATCAGTGTGTCGATCTCGACCCAGCCGGCCGGGTCCAGCGCGAGGCCGATGCGCTCGGGCTGGTGGCGGAGGTGTCTCGAGAGGTACTTCGACACCTTCACGGTGCGTCTGTCGTCCATCTCTCCAGAGTGCGGGAGAGACACGGATCACGCAGGTTATTTTTCGCCTTGAGGTTTGGTCCACAGGCAACTGGCGTTATCCACAGACTATTTGGAAAAGTTGTGGACAACGGGCAGGCGATTCAGGGGGCTTGATCAACTGCTGCGTCCGGTTGTCTAGATGTGATCATGTCGTCCAAAGCTCTTGCTCTGAGCTCTCGTTCGGCGGCCAGGGCGATGAAGGCGGACGTCCGCTCCCGGCCAACCAGGGCCTCGACGCCGCTGATCACGTCCGCGGGCAGTTCGACGGAGCGCTTGCCTTCCGGCGGCTGTGGCGGGTTGTCGGCGGCGAGTCCGGCTCGGAGGTGCCGGACCGCGAACGTGCGCATGGCGCGGGCCAGTTCGGCGTCCACCGTCTGTCTGGCCAGCGGGCGCAGCCTGCGCACCAGCGAGGCCGCTTCGGCCGCGTGAGCGTCCGTGCGGTGGGCCGGGTCGTCCAGGTAGCGGGCGAAGACGTGCTGGGTGGTGAACTCCAGGAAACGGGCGGCGATGTGCTCGATGTCGCCGCGCAACTCCCGCAGGTGGTCGGCTATCGCGGGCAGGGGCACACCGGCTGAGTGCAACTCGGCTGCCACATACAGCTCCTGGGGACTGGGCACGAGAAACGTGTCCGAGTCGTCCATCACCGGTTCCAGTACGCCCAGTTCGAGCGCCTCGGTCACGGCGTCGTCGTCGGGGGTGCCGCCGAAGCGGGCGTTGAGTTCCGCGCGGGTGACGCGGGTCGGTTGCTCGTCGGTCCACGGGCCCTCCACCTCCGTGGCCAGGCCCAGGACTCCGCCCAGGCCGCGTCCGGTGTCCCAGGCGTCCAGGAGTTCCCTGATCGAGGCGAGGGTGTAGCCGCGGTCCAGGAGGTGGGTGATCTGGCGGAGGCGGGTGAGGTGGAGGTCGGAGTAGAGGTTGGCTCGGCCCTGGCGCTGGGGGCGGGGGAGGAGGTCTTTGTCCTGGTAGGCGCGGATGGTTCTTACTGTGGTGCCGGACTGGTGGGCCAGGTCTTCGATGCGGTAGGTCTTTTGGGGCGGGGGCTCGGTCATGCGGGCGTCCTTGGTCGGTTGCCGGAGTCGGGGCCGGGCGGGGGCGGGCTTCGCTTGCCCGCGTCGGCGGGGTGCCTCCCCCACTCTCGGCTTCGCTCGCGTGGGGGCCCCAGCGCCCACCCGTGCGGCCCTGGGGGTCCGGTCCCCGGGCCCTTGAGGCACAGGGGGAGGCGCCATGCCGGCAGCTATGCGGTCATGTGCGCTCCGAGTACCCGTCGCTACTACGGCAGTTGAGCCTCATAGCTTCGGGTTCAGGCGGGCGAGCCTTCGCAGTGCTCCCGGCATGAAGCGGGACAGGAGGTGGGCACCCCGGGCTTCCGGGGTTACCGGGACCACCGCCCTGTTGCGGGTCACTGCGTCCAGGACGGCGTCCGCGACCTTCTCCGGTGGGTAGTTGCGCAGGCCGTACAGGCGGGCCGAGCGCTGCTGACGGCGGCGTTCCTCCGCCTCGTCGACGCCGGTGAAGCGGGCCGTGGCGGTGATGTTGGTGTTGACCAGCCCCGGGCAGATGGCCGTGACCCCGATGTCCTGTCCGGCGAGTTCGGCCCGCAGGCACTCGGAGAGCATCAGTACCGCCGCCTTGGAGGTGCTGTAGGCGGGCAGTGCCCGGGACGGCTGATAGGCGGCCGCCGAGGCGATGTTGACGATGTGGCCGCCCTGCCCGCGCTCGGCCATGCGCGCGCCGAAGAGCCGGCAACCGTGGATGACTCCCCACAGATTGACGTCCAGGACCTTGCGCCAGTCGTCGGTGGTCGTGCTGAAGAAGGACCCCGAGAGGCCGATGCCCGCGTTGTTGACCAGTACGTCCAGCACGCCGTACGCGCTGTGCACCCGCTCGGCCAGCTTCTCCATGGCCTGCTCGTCCGAGACGTCCGCCGTCTCCGCCCAGGCCTCGGGGGCGCCGATCAACCGGGACAGTTCAGCGGTGCGGGCGGCCGCCTCGGCGTCGCGGTCGACGGCCACCACCCGCGCCCCGGCCTCCGCGAAGGCGAACGCCGTGGCCCGGCCTATGCCGCTGCCCGCACCGGTGACGAGCACCAACTGCCCGCCGAACCGGTCCGCATGGCGGCCCGTGGCCTTCGGCTCAGGCCGGCCGCCCTCGACGCTCGTGACGAACTCCTCGATCCATGACGCCACCTGGTCCGGCCGGGTGCGCGGGATCCAGTGCTTGGCGGGCAGGGTGCGGCGGGTCAGCCGCGGTACCCACTCGTCCAGGTCGTCGTAGAGCCGCTCCGACAGGAACGCGTCGCCCAGGGGTGTGATCAGCTGCACGGGCGCGTGCGCGAACGCGTCCGGGCGGGGTCTGCGCAGGCGGGCGCGGACGTTGTCCCGGTACAGCCAGGCGCCGTGCGCGGCGTCGGAGGGCAGGGACGCGGTCGGGTAGTCACCGGCGGGGACCTTCTCGGCGCGCTCCAGGATCTTGGGCCAGCGCTTGCCGAGCGGGCCCCGCCAGGCCAGTTCCGGCAGGGCGGGGGTGTGCAGCAGGTAGACGTACCAGGACTTGGCGCCCTGCCCGAGCAGCTGGCCCAGCCGGCGGGGCGTCGGACGCTTCACGCGCGCGTTGATCCAGTGCCCGAAGTGGTCGAGGGACGGCCCGGACATGGAGGTGAAGGAGGCGATGCGGCCTTCCGTGCGGCCCACCGTGACGAATTCCCAGGACTGCACGGAGCCCCAGTCGTGGCCCACCAGGTGCACCGGCCGGTCCGGGCTCACCGCGTCCACCACGGCCATGAAGTCGTCGGTGAGCTTGGTCAGGGTGAAGCCGCCGCGCAGCGGCCGCGGTGCCGTCGAGCGGCCGTGGCCCCGGACGTCGTACAGCACCACGTGGAAGCGGTCGGCGAGGCGTGCGGCCACCTCCGACCAGACCTCCTTGCTGTCCGGATAGCCGTGCACCAGCACCACCGTGGGCTGCTGCGGATCGCCCAGCTCGGCGACGCACAGCTCGACCCCGCCGGTGTGCACCCGGCGCTCACGCGCCCCCTTCAGTGTCATTTCGCCTCCGCCCAGCGCCGCACGTGCGGCAGATCGTCGTCCAGCCAGAAGGCGCTCTCTTCGGGGTCCCGGGAGTCGGTGACCACCAGGATCTCCTCGAACTTCGCGCCCGTACCCCGGAAACCGAGGTGAGGTTCGACCGCCCACAGACCCGGCCGCGGTGGGTGGTCGGAGAAGCGGTACGGCGACCACAGGGGCGACCAGCCCTCGCGGTGGCCGTGCAGGGCGTCGGCGGCGAGCCCCTTGAGGGACTGCGTGCCGAACCCGAACAGATGTGGGGAGAAGCGGCGGGCCTTCACCCGGTCCACCTTGTGGGCGATCACTCCGAAGGGGTACGCGCGGTGCCGGTTGGCGTATCCCTGGCGGACCATGAGGCGGTCCACGTCCTGGTAGATCCCGCGCAGCGGGCGTCGCTCGCGCACCTCCCGCAGGATCAGCTCGCGGTGCGCCTCCAGATCCGCCATCAGCCGGTCCTGCACCGGGTTGACGCCGAGCGAGCCCGAGTAGCCGATGTCCGCGGTGCATCCCGCGAACACCGGGGCCATGTCCAGGATGAACGGCATCCCGGGCTCCAGTTTGCGGTCGGTCGGGAAGAACTGCAGCGGCAGGCGGAAGTTCACGAACGCCGTGCGGTCGCCGAACCAGGCGAAGGGCAGGTGGAACCAGTCGCGCACCCCGCGCTCACGCAGCCAGTCGCGCTGCATCCGGGCCGCCTCGCGCTCGGTGACGCCCGGCTCCAGACGTGCCGCGACCGCCTCCGCGCACTCGTAGGCGAGGCGCTGCACCCGCCTGAATCCCCGAAGCTCCGCGGAGAGTTCGCTGCTCACTGCCGTCGTCATGCCGCCCCGTCCGTCGACTGCGGTACGCGTCCGTAACTTGACACTGGTGAATGTGACAGTTGTTAGAGGTGGCGTCAATAGGGTGGATCAAGGGCTGTGGACAACGGCCGGTGCGTGGCGGCCGGGTAGGTCCGGGGCAGGGGATCGCTCAGGGTGCCGTCCTACTCGAGTCTGACGTGAAGACGGCTCTGAGGTCTGACGACCGGCATGTCCGGCGTCACTACCTTCGAAGCGTGACTGTGATCGCGACCGAAAGCCTGAGCAAGCGGTTCCCCCGGGTGACCGCGCTCGACCGGCTGTCCATGGACATCGGACCCGGTGTGACCGGACTCGTCGGTGCCAACGGCGCCGGCAAGTCCACCCTGATCAAGATCCTGCTGGGTCTGTCCCCCGCCACGGAGGGCCGCGCCGCGGTGCTCGGCCTCGACGTGGCCACCGAGGGCGCCGCCATCCGCGAGCGGGTGGGCTACATGCCGGAGCACGACTGCCTGCCGCCCGACGTCTCGGCCACCGAGTTCGTCGTGCACATGGCGCGGATGTCCGGCCTGCCGCCCGCCTCCGCGCGCGAGCGCACCGCGGACACGCTGCGCCACGTAGGTCTGTACGAGGAGCGCTATCGCCCCATCGGTGGCTACTCCACCGGCATGAAGCAGCGGGTGAAGCTGGCCCAGGCCCTGGTGCACGACCCGCGGCTGGTCTTCCTCGACGAGCCGACGAACGGTCTGGACCCGGTCGGCCGGGACGAGATGCTCGGCCTGATCCGCCGCATCCACACCGACTTCGGCATCTCGGTCCTGGTCACCTCGCACCTGCTGGGCGAGCTGGAACGCACCTGCGACCACGTCGTCGTCATCGACGGCGGCAAGCTGCTGCGTTCCAGCTCCACCACCGACTTCACCCAGACCACGACCACCCTCGCGATCGAGGTCACCGACAGCGACAGCCACCCGGACGGCACCCGCGCGGTGCGCGAGGCGCTCCGCGCGCGCGGGGTGGACACCCACGACGAGGGCGGCGGCCTGCCCGGCGCCGGACACATCCTGCTGCTGACCGCCGCCGGCGAGGAGACGTACGACCTGGTGCGCGACGTCGTCGCCGACCTCGGTCTCGGCCTGGTGCGCATGGAGCAGCGCCGGCACCACATCTCCGAGGTGTTCACCAGCAGCGACGAGCAGCGGAAGGAGGCTGTCGGCCATGGCGCTTGAGCAGCCCGCGCCGGTGACCGCCGGCGGCGACCAGTCCCGCATCCACGACATCGGCTACCGCGGCTACGACGGCCCCCGCCTGGGCCGCGGCTACGCCCGCCGCTCGCTGTACTCGCAGTCCCTGCGCGGCGCCTACGGCCTCGGCCGCTCGGTGAAGTCCAAGGTGCTGCCGATGCTGCTGTTCGTGGTGATGTGTGTGCCCGCGGCCATCATGGTGGCCGTCGCGGTGGCCACCAAGGCGCACGAACTGCCGCTCGCCCACGCATACACCCGCTGGGCGCTCGTCATGCAGGCGGTGATCAGCCTGTACGTCGCCTCGCAGGCGCCCCAGTCCGTCTCCCGCGACCTGCGCTTCAAGACCGTGCCGCTGTACTTCTCGCGGCCCATCGAGACCGCCGACTACGTGCGGGCGAAGTTCGCCGCGCTCGCCTCGGCCCTGTTCGTCCTCACCGGCGCTCCCCTGCTGGTGATGTACGCGGGCGCGCTGCTCGCCAAGATGGGCTTCGCCCACCAGACCAAGGAATTCGCCCAGGGGCTGGTCTCCGTGGCCCTGCTCTCGCTGCTGTTCGCCGGCATCGGCCTGGTCATCGCCGCCGTCACCCCGCGCCGGGGCTTCGGCATCGCCGCCGTGATCGCCGTACTCACCATCTCCTACGGCGCCGTCTCCACCCTCCAGGCCATCGCCGACGTGCAGGGCAGCAGCGACGCCGTGCCGTGGATCGGCCTGTTCTCGCCGGTCACCCTGGTCGACGGAGTCCAGTCCGCGTTCCTGGGCGGCAGCTCCAACTTCCCCGGCGGGACCGGCCCGTCCAGCGGCGAGGGCGCGGTGTACGTCCTGGTCGTGCTCGGCCTGATCGCCGCCTGCTACGCCCTCCTGATCCGCCGCTACAAGAAGGTGGGGCTGTGACGACCCTCAGCATCGACCACGTCTCCCGCTGGTTCGGCAACGTGGTCGCCGTCAACGACATCACCATGACCATCGGCCCCGGCGTCACCGGCCTGCTCGGCCCGAACGGCGCCGGGAAGTCCACCCTCATCAACATGATGGGCGGCTTCCTCGCTCCCTCCACCGGTTCGGTCACCCTCGACGGGCAGCCGGTGTGGCGCAACGAGGCCATCTACAAGCACATCGGCATCGTCCCCGAGCGGGAGGCGATGTACGACTTCCTCACCGGCCGCGAGTTCGTCGTCGCCAACGCCGAGCTGCACGGACTCGGCGCGAAGGCCGCCCAGCGGGCGCTCGCCACGGTCGAGATGGAGTACGCGCAGGACCGGAAGATCTCCACGTACTCCAAGGGCATGCGCCAGCGGGTGAAGATGGCCTCCGCGCTGGTCCACGACCCCTCCCTGCTGCTGCTCGACGAGCCGTTCAACGGCATGGACCCGCGCCAGCGCATGCAGCTCATGGAACTGCTGCGGCGAATGGGCGACGAGGGCCGCACGGTGCTGTTCTCCTCGCACATCCTCGAGGAGGTCGAGCAGCTCGCCCGGCACATCGAGGTGGTCGTCGCCGGCCGGCACGCCGCCAGCGGCGACTTCCGCAGGATCCGCCGCCTGATGACCGACCGGCCGCACCGCTACCTGGTGCGCTCCAGCGACGACCGCGCCCTCGCGGCCGCGCTGATCGCCGACCCGTCGACGTCCGGCATCGAGGTCGACGTCACCGAGGGCGCGCTGCGCGTCCAGGCCGTCGACTTCGGCCGCTTCACCGCGCTGCTGCCGAAGGTCGCCCGGGACCACGGCATCCGGCTGCTCACGGTCTCGCCGTCCGACGAGTCCCTGGAGTCCGTGTTCTCATACCTGGTCGCGGCGTAGGAGGCCCATGATGTATGACCCCACCGTCGCCCGGCTCACCTACCGGGCCCTGCTCGGCCGCCGCCGGGCCCTCATCCTCGGCGCGCTGCCGCTGCTGCTGCTCGTGATCTCCGTGGCCGTGCGCGCCCTGACCGGCGCCGACGACCAGACGGCCGCCGACGTCCTGGGCGGCTTCGCGCTCGCCACCATGGTGCCGATCATCGGAGTCATCGCGGGCACGGGCGCGATCGGCCCGGAGATCGACGACGGCTCCGTGGTGTACCTGCTGTCCAAGCCGCTGAAGCGGCCGACGATCATCCTGACCAAGCTGATCGTCGCCATCGCGGTGACCATGGTGTTCTCCGCCGTGCCGACCATGATCGCGGGCCTGATCCTGAACGGCAACGGCCAGCAGATCGCCGTCGCCTACACGGTGGCCGCGCTGGTCTCCTCCATCGCCTACTCGGCGCTGTTCCTGCTGCTGGGCACCGTGTCCCGGCACGCGGTGGTCCTCGGGCTGGTCTACGCGCTCGTCTGGGAGGCCCTGTTCGGCTCCCTGGTGCCGGGCGCGCGCACGCTGAGCGTCCAGCAGTGGTCGCTCGCCGTCGCCCAGAAGCTCGCCGGCGGTGACCTGGTGACCTCCGACGTCGGACTGACGACGGCCACGGTGCTGCTCGTCGCGGTCACCGTGCTGGCCACCTGGTACGCCGGCCAGAAGCTGCGGGCGCTGAAGCTGGCGGGCGAGGAGTAGGCCCGTGAGGGCCCCGGTCGTCCTTGACGGGGCCTTCACCTCCGCGCGGGCACACTGGACGGAGCGGATGTACGGCTGGGAGGCCGCGGATGGCTGAGCGGACACCGGAGCACGGCGGAGCCGGGCGGGCCGAGGACGACGACTGGGACGAGACCGTCCTGGACGAGGCGTTCGTAGGGGCCGCGGAGACCTCCGAGCCGTCCGCGCGGGCCAGGATGCTCGCCGCCCGCTGGCGCGCCGAGTCGCCGGAGCCGCAGCCCTGGCGGTCGGACGAGCCGCCCGCGGGGTGGTTCTTCAGCAAGGCGCGCCGGCGAAGGTGGCGGCGCCGGTAGGACGGACGCGGTCCCGGTTAATTCGGTGGCACCCAAATCCCGGCCGGGGCAGAGTGGTTGTGCCCCACCCGCCGGGACGGACCCGGGGTCACGGACTGGGAGAGGAGCCGGGCGATGTCCATGCACGACAGTACGCCCAGCTCCCGTCAGGGCAGCCCGGGGCGGGCTCCGGAGTGATCGCCACATCTCCGTAGAGCTCATGGGAGCTGCCCGGGGCGGCCGCTTCGAGCACGCGATGTCGCTCTCGCGTGGGCCGCCCACCCGGAGGATTGGCCGAGTGGTAAGGCACTGGCTTGCGCTGTGGTCGATCAGAAGCAGGTCATGGTCGGGTGTGAAAGCCCGCGCACGTTCGATTCGTGCGTCCTCCGCGAGACGTTGTCACCGGGACTCGGGCGGATCTTCCGTTCGCGGTACGTGGACTGGCTGGGCGGTGCTTCCCGCAGGGCTGCGCCGTAGGTCTCGGGGTCCGCGGCCGAGTGACGGCGTCGTCCTGGCTTGTCGCGCAGTTCCCCGCGCCCCTGGGGAGTCGCGGAGACCGCCGGCTGTTGAGCGAACTACGGCAGCAACCGCTCCAGGACTGCCGCGATGCCGTCCTCCTCGTTGGAGGTGGTGACCTCGTCCGCCACTGCCCTGAGTTCCTCGTGGGCGTTGGCCATGGCCACGCCGTGGGCGGCCCAGGCGAACATCGGGATGTCGTTGGGCATGTCGCCGAAGGCGATCGTGTCGGCGGCCTTCAGGCCCAGGCGGCGGGCGGCCAGGGAGAGGCCCGTGGCCTTGGACAGGCCGAGCGGCAGCAGCTCCACGATGCCCGCGCCCGCCATGGCCACCGTGACGAAACCGCCTGCCACGCGCCGGGCCACGTCCGCCAGCTCGTCGTCGCCGAGCGTCGGATGCTGTATGTAGACCTTGTTCAGCGGGGCGGACCACAGGTCGGCCGCGTCCGTGAACGGGGTCGCGGGGAGGTTGCCCGTGACCGCGTAGCCCGGGCCCACCAGCACCTCGCCGTCCAGGCCGTCCCGGCTCGCCGCCAGGTACAGCGGGCCCACCTCCGCCTCGAGCTTCGCCAGGGCCACGCCCGCGAGCTGCCGGTCCAGGGTGACCGAGGTCAGCAGGCGGTGCGCGCCGGCGTCGTACACCTGGGCGCCCTGGCCGCAGACGGCGAGGCCGTCGTAGCCGAGGTCGTCCAGGATGTGGCGGGTCCAGGGGACCGCGCGGCCGGTGACGACGATGTGGGCCGCACCCGCCGCGGTGGCCGCGGCGAGCGCGTCACGGGTGCGCCGCGAGATCGACTCGTCGGAGCGCAGGAGCGTCCCGTCGAGGTCGGTCGCGATCAGTCGGAACAGGAATCCGGCGCTCACTTGGCGACCGGCTCCAGGACCTCCCGGCCGCCCAGGTACGGGCGCAGCACCTGGGGGACCCGGACGGAGCCGTCGGCCAGCTGGTGGTTCTCCAGGATCGCCACGATCGTGCGCGGTACGGCACACAGGGTGCCGTTGAGGGTGGCCAGCGGGCGGACCTGCTTGCCGTCGCGCATGCGGATCGACAGGCGGCGGGACTGGAACTCGGTGCAGTCCGAGGTCGAGGTCAGCTCGCGGTACTTGCCCTGGGTCGGGATCCACGCCTCGCAGTCGTACTTACGGGAGGCCGAGGCGCCGAGGTCGGCGGAGGCGACGTCGATGACGCGGAAGGGCAGCTCCAGCGAGGTCAGCCACTGCTTCTCCCACTCCAGCAGGCGCTTGTGCTCCTGCTGGGAGTCCTCGGGAGTCACGTAGGAGAACATCTCGACCTTGTCGAACTGGTGCACGCGGAAGATGCCCCGCGTGTCCTTGCCGTGCGAGCCGGCCTCGCGGCGGAAGCAGGGCGAGAAGCCCGCGTACCGCAGCGGCAGCTTGTCGGCGTCGATGATCTCGTCCATGTGGTAGGCCGCGAGGGGGACCTCGGAGGTGCCGACCAGGTACAGGTCGTCCTTGTCGAGGTGGTAGACGTCCTGGGCCGCCTGGCCGAGGAAGCCGGTGCCCGCCATGGACTGCGGGCGGACCAGCGCCGGGGTCAGCATCGGGGTGAAGCCGGCCGCGGTGGCCTGGGCGATGGCCGCGTTGACCAGGGCCAGCTCCAGCAGGGCGCCGACACCGGTGAGGAAGTAGAAGCGGGAGCCGGAGACCTTGGCGCCGCGCTCGACGTCGATGGCGCCCAGTACCTGACCGAGCTCCAAGTGGTCCCTGGGCTCGAAGCCCTCGGCGCCGAAGTCGCGGATGGTGCCGTGCGTCTCCAGCGTGACGAAGTCCTCCTCGCCGCCGACGGGCACGTCGGGGTGGACGAGGTTGCCGAGCCGCTGCAGCAGTTGCTGGGTCTCGGTGTCGGCCGCGTCGCGCTCGGCGTCGGCGGCCTTGACGTCGGCCTTCAGCTGCTCGGCGCGCGCCAGCAGCTCGGCCTTCTCCTCCGGGGTGGCCTTGGGGATCAGCTTGCCGAGCGACTTCTGCTCGGCGCGCAGCTCGTCGAAGCGGACGCCGGAGGACCTGCGCCGTTCGTCGGCGGACAGGAGGGAGTCGACGAGCGCGACGTCCTCTCCACGGGCGCGCTGGGACGCGCGCACACGGTCGGGGTCCTCACGGAGCAGGCGAAGGTCAATCACGCGAGCAAGGCTACCGGTGCGAGCTCGCAGGTCACGACTCACTATTGCGACTCGCGCCTTACGTGCCGTTTCAGGGCAATTGCGCAGAGTGGTGGAAGGTGTCAAGAAAAGGTGTCTCATCCCTGGAACGAGGCAGGCGGCGGATTCCCGGTTGACCGGATTTCCTTGCGGAGGGCGGGACTTGGAGAGGCCGTTGTCCACAGCGATCCCGGTCGCCGAAGGAGTTATCCACAGGCTGTGCGGAAAGTCTGTGGATTCCGGAATTGATCACTCCGGAGGATTCGGCCAGGCGAAGGAATTCTCGCCCCGAGCAGGGATGACACCTACTTTCGAGTGGAAAGGGGTCGCCCCAAAAGATGAACCAAAGGAAACGGGTGGACGAAGGGTGACGCGCGGGACGGTGGCCGCAAGGGGGACCAACAGGGCGATTTGTCGACGGGATCGCTCGCCCTTGTCGACTTGTCCCCAGGTCGAGAAGCGGACCTGTGGATAACTTCTGTGGATAACGAAGATATGCAGGTAGGACTGACCGGAAGGAGTCTACGGCCGCCTCAGAACCGGCCGTCCTGGCAGCGCGCCACCCAGTCCGCGGCCGTCACGAACTCCTCGTCCGAAGTGCCCGGCGAAGTGGACCGGGCCTCGCCGGGAAGGATGTCGGCGCGCGGATAGGAGCCGAGGAACCGCACCTGGAGGCAGATTCGCTTCAGCCCCATCAGCGCCTCGGCCATCCGCCGGTCGGAGATATGCCCCTCGGCGTCGATGCAGAAGCAGTAGTTGCCGATGCCGGCGCCGGTCGGCCGGGACTGCAGCAGCATGAGGTTGATTCCCCGGGTGGCGAACTCGCCCAGCAGGTCGCGCAGGGCGCCGGGGTGGTCGTCCCGCTGCCACAGCACCACCGAGGTCTTGTCGGCGCCGGTCGGTGCCGCGGGCCGGGCCGGGCGGCCGACGAGCACGAAGCGGGTCTGCGCGTTCTCCGCGTCGTGGATGCCGGTCTCCAGTGCCTCCAGGCCGTACCGGGCGGCGGCGAACTCGCCCGCGAAAGCGGCGTCGTACTGGCCCTCCTGAACCAGCCGCGCGGCGTCCGCGTTCGAGGCGGCCGACTCCCAGTGGACCTCCGGCAGGTTCTTCTTGAGCCAGTTGCGCACCTGCGGCTGGGCCGCCGGATGCGCGGAGACCGTCTTGATGTCCGCCAGCCGCGTGCCCGGCCGGACCAGCAGAGCGAAGGTGATCGAGAGCAGCACCTCGCGGTAGATCGTCAGCGGCTCGCCCGCGACCAGCTCGTCCAGGGTGGTGGTGATGCCGCCCTCGACGGAGTTCTCGATCGGCACGAACGCGGCCTCGGCCTCGCCGGCCCGCACCGCGTCCAGCGCGGACTGCACCGACACGTAGGGCATCAGCTCCCGGGTGGCCGCCTCCGGAAGCGTGCGCAGGGCGACTTCGGTGAACGTGCCTTCGGGACCGAGATACGCATAGCTCGCTGGCATGTCCTCACCCTAATGGGCGCCGGGGTGACCGGCTTCCGTGTCTCGTCGACGCCACTCGACCGGGTGGTTTGAAACCTCCGGCCGGTGGGTCTCCGGGCGGCATCACCCCTCCAGGAGCCGCTGTCCCACGTACTCTCCCTCGGCCGCGCCGCCGGGCACCGCGAACAGGCCGCTGGCCTCGTGCCGGATGAACCTCGACAGGGCGTCGCCCCGGTCGAGCTTGCGCTGCACCGGTACGAAGCCGCGCAGCGGGTCCGCCTGCCAGCAGACGAAGAGCAGCCCGGCGTCCGGCGTGCCGTCCTGGTGGATGCCGTCGTGGTAGGAGAACGGACGCCGCAGCATGGCCGCGCCACCGTTGCGGTCGGGCCGGGTGATCCGGGCGTGGGCGTTGATGGGAACGGCCGGCTCGCCCTTGGCGTCGGTCTTGTCCAGGTCCATCGGCGTCGTCTCGTCGCCCCCGGACAGCGGCGCCCCGGTGTCCTTGCGGCGCCCGATGACCGCTTCCTGGGCCGCGAGCGACAGCGTCTCCCAGTCGTCGAGGAGCATGCGGATACGGCGGACGACGGCGTAGGAGCCGTTCGCCATCCACGCGGGCTCCGCCGAGGCGGGCACGAAGATCCGCCGGTCGAAGTCGGCGTCGGCGGGCTTGGGATTACGGGTGCCGTCGATCTGGCCCATGAGGTTGCGGGCCGTCATGGGGTGGGCGGTGGCGCCCGGAGTGCGGTTGAAGCCGTTCATCTGCCAGCGGACGCGGGCCGCGTGGCCGGCGTCCTTCTGGATGGCGCGCAGGGCGTGGAAGGCGACGAGGGCGTCGTCGGCGCCGATCTGCACCCACAGGTCGCCGTCGCTGCGCGCCTTGTCGAGCCGGTCGGAGGAGAAGTCGGGCAGTGGGTCCAGGGCCGTCGGACGCTGCTTCTCCAGGCCGGTCCGCCCGAAGAAGCCGTGGCCGAAGCCGAAGGTGATCGTCAGCGAGGACGGTCCCGCGTCCCGGGCCACACCGGTGTCGCCGTGGGTGGCCGTCTCACCTGCCATCAGTCGCTCGGCCGTCGCCGACCAGCGGCGCAGCAGGGCCGCCGCCTCCTTGCGGCCCGCCCCCGCCGCGAGGTCGAAGGCGACGAGGTGGCCGCGGGCCTGGAGTCCCTCGGTGATGCCGGGTTGATGTTTCCCGTGAAACATCGCCCGACCGGTGCCCACCGAGGTCAGCGGAGTGGCCTGGGCGGGCGCGGAGGCGTATCCCACGGCGCCGCCGGCCGCGCCGAGTACCAGCCCGGTGGCACCGGCGGTGCCGAGCAGCGTGCGCCGGGTGACGCCACGGCGGTCCTCGGCGGTGTCGCCGTGGGCGCTCGGCTCGCGTGCCGGGGAGCCGGGCGTGCGGGTCTCGGGAGGGGACTGGTCGGGCATGGTGTGGTTCAGCCGATCTGCGCGTTCTTGGAGACGGTCACCTGGTCGATGTCGGAGGTCCGCACGGTCACGGCGACCTTCCAGTCGCCCGCCATGGGGATCTGCACTCCGCTCGCCGCCCAGTGGCCGGTGGTGACGTGGTCCGGGGTCACGGGCAGCGGCCCGATCTTCCTCGCCGCGAGGGTGAGGGCGACCTTCACCTCGGGGATGTCGAAGGCGCGTCCGTTGGGCCGCTGGACGTAGACGTGCATCTCGTTGCCGCCCACGCGCGCGGGGTCGAAGTCGATCCGGACCAGGCCCTTGCCGTCGGTGCCGCCGGTGTCGAAGGGCATGTCCAGGGTCAGCGCGCCGGACGAGGACGACGAGGAACTGGAGGAGGACGAGGAGGCCGCCCTGGCGTCCAGCTCGGTGCGGCCCGGCTCGGTCTGGGTCAGCCAGGTGGTGACGGCGAGCAGCACCACCGCGACACCGGCCTCGGCGAGCACCGAGCGGCGCAGTCCGAAGCGGTTCGGGTCGGCGTCCCGCTGCCGCTTCTGCCGGGCGGTGTCCACCGCGGCCCGCTGCCGGGCGAGCTGGGCGGCGCGCGCGCCGTCATGGGGGGCGGCCTCCTGGCCGGCGGACGCCGGCGCGGAGACGGGCTCCTTCGCGGGCTGCTCGGTCCGTTCGGCTTCGGTGACCGGGGCCGCGAGCCGTCCCGTCCATCGCCGGGAGATCCAGGCGATGCCGACCAGCAGTGCCACCAGCGCGATCTTGACCAGCAGCAGCTGTCCGTACCGGGTCTCGGTGAACGCCGACCAGGAGCCGAGCTGCCGCCAGGACTGGTAGGTGCCGGTGGCGACCAGGGTGAGGACGGAGGCGAAGGCGAGGCGGGAGAAGCGGTGGACGGCGGGGGTCTCGACCGGGGTGTCCGCGGGCGCCCGGTAGAGGGCGACGAGCAGGGCGGTGAGGCCGCCCAGCCAGGCGGCGACGGCCAGCAGGTGCAGTACGTCGACGGGCATGGCGATGCCCGGCTGGAGTCCGGTGGAGGCGTGCTCGGCCATGGCCCAGCTCGCCGCGAGCCCGGCGGCCACGACCACCCCGCCGACGGTCAGCCCGAAGGTCAGGTCACGCTTCTCCTCGGCCTCCTCGCGCCGGTTGTAGGCGCCGAAGAGGACGGCGATGAACAGCGCGGCGGCGGCGAGCAGCAGCAGCCGTGAGACCAGCGTCGCGCCGGTCTTGGTCTGCAGCACCTGGCCGAGCAGGCTCAGGTCGAAGACGTCGCCGAACTTCCCCGAGGAGGTGTAGGAGCCACGCAGGAGCAGCAGCCACAGCGTGGACGCGGTGAGCGCCAGCCAGCCGCCCACCACCAGCCGCTGCAGGGCCCGCACGCCCGAGCCGCGCTGCCAGCAGGCCAGCACGAAGGCGGCGCCGCCCGCCAGCACGATGAAGCCGGCGTAGGAGACGTACCGCCCGAGGGCGTAGAGCCGGCCGACGGCCGTGTCGCCCGCTGCCGTGCCGACGCCGGAGACGACGGTCTGTGAGGGCGCCCCGATGGAGAAGGTGTAGGCGCCGGCGACCGGGTGGCTGTCCGCCGAGACGACCTGGTAGCCGACCGTGTAGGTGCCCTTGTCAAGGCCGCCCTTGAGCTTCACGGCGTACGTGGTCCCACTCACGTTGACCGGCGAACCGACCTGGACCTTTCTGCCCTTGGGGTCGAGGACCTGCAGCGAGTCGTCGCTCATGGCCACCTTCTCGGAGAAGGTGAGCGACACCTGGGTGGGCGCCTTGTCGACCACCACCCCCTGCGTGGGGTCGCTGCCGGTCAGCGCGGCGTGCGCGGCGGCCGGACCGGCGCCCGCGAGCAGCGCACCGGTGACGGCGATGAGCAGCAGCACCAGGGTGCGCAGGCGGGGGGTGATGGTCCGCGTCAAGGTGGTCCCTCCCTCAGTGTCCGGTCGACGGGTTGTACGTGGCGGACCTCACCGGCATCTCGACGGTGAGGGGCCCGGACTTGGCGAACGTGAGCTTCAGGGTCACGTGCTGGCCCTGCTTCGGCGCCTGCTTCAGTTCCTCGAACATCAGATGGTTGCCGCCGCTTCTGAAGACCAGCCGGCCGTGGGCGGGTATCGGGAAGGAGGTCTTCTCCCGCATGGCTCCGCCGACCGTGCTGTGCATGGTGACCCGGCCGGCGACGTCGCTGCTGACCGAGGTCAGCGTCTCCTTCGCGCCGCCCTGGTTGGTGATCGTCAGGAACCCGGCGGCCATGTCGGGGGAGACCGGCTGGGGCATGTACGGCGAACTCACGGACAGGTCGGCCTTCGAGGCGCCCGGGCCGGAGTCCGGTCCCGAACCGGAGCCGCAGCCCGTGAGGGCCAGGGCGCCGGCGAGGGCGGCCGCGGGCAGGACGGCACGCCTCACGGCTTGGCTCCCTCGACGAGCTTGGGCAGGTCCTTGGTGTAGTCGTCGACGGTGGTGTCCTCGCCGTAGAGGACGTAGCCGCCGTCGGTCTTCGGTGAGAAGGCGATGACCTGGGTGCCGTGCACCGAGACGACCTTTCCGTGCTTGTCCTTCGTCGTCGGCTCGATGGAGATGCCCAGCGAGCGGGCGCCGGCCTGGATGGTGGCGAAGTCGCCGGTCAGGCCGGTGAACCGGGGGTCGATGCCCTTGAGCCACTTGCCCAGCTCGGTGGGGGTGTCGCGGTCGGGGTCGGTGGTGACGAAGACGACCCTGAGATCGTTCTGCTCGGCCTTGGGCAGCGCCTTCTTGGCGACGGCGATGTTGCTCATCGTCGTCGGGCAGATGTCGGGGCAGTGCGTGTAGCCGAAGTAGACCAGGGTGGGGTGGCCCTTGGTCTCGGCGCGCAGGTCGTACTTCTTGCCGTGCGTGTCGGTCAGGACCAGGTCCGGCTTCTCGAACGGCTGGTCGAGGATGGTCGCGGCCTTGCCCGAGTCGGACTCCTCGGAGACCACGGAGACCGGTGACGTGGTGTCGTCACCGCTGCCGCAGGCGGAGAGGGTCAGGGAGGCGGCGGCGAGCAGCGCGGCCGCGGCGAACGTCTTCTTGCGCATAGAAAAATGTCCCAGATGTGAGAACTCCGGCGCGCACCGGGGGTCGTACGAAAGGGTCGCACGACCCCCGGTGCGCGTGCGGAACGGTGATCAGGCGGTTCGGCGGCGGCCCGCGAGGACGCCGTAGGCCACGCCCGCGGCACCGATGACGATGCCGACCACGCCGAGCACGCGCGCGGTGGTGTCGCTGCCGCCCTTCGCGCCCTCGTCGGCGGCAGCGGTCTGCCCGGTCTTGCCGTCGGTCTTGTCAGCGGTCTTGTCGGCGGCGGCCGAGGTGCCGTGGTGGTCGTCGGTGGCGGCGGACAGCTCCAGCACCGGGGCCGGGTTCTCGGGTTCGGCCCGGCCCTCCTGCGGCACCTCGATCCAGCGCACGACCTCCTTGTCGGAGTACGTCTGGACGGCCTTGAACACGAGCTGGTCGGTGTCCTCGGGCAGGGCGCCGACGGAGAGCGGGAACTTCTGGAAGTAGCCGGGCTCGACGCCCTTGCCGTCGGCGGTCCAGGTGACCTTGGTGACGGCCTCGTCGATCTTCTCGCCGTGCATGGTCAGCGGCTTGTCCAGCTTGGACTTGGTGACCTTCACGCTCCAGCCGGGCAGCGGCTGGGGCATGACAGAGGCCAGCGGGTGGTCGGCGGGGAAGTTCACCTCGAGCTTGGTGGTCGAGGCGTCGTCGCGCTCGTTGGGGACCTTGAAGTCGACGACCGCGTAGCCGCCCTTGGCCGCGGTTCCTTCGGGCTGCACGCTGACGTGCGCGAAGGCGGTGCCGGACAGGGCGAGGACGGCCGAGCCCGCGACGGCGGTGGCGGCGGCGATACGAGAAGTCTTCATGGCAGGGAGCACTCCACTTCGGGTGAGTTCCGGTGGTGATCGGGAGTACGCGTGCGCGTGGCGGTGCCGTTCGCTGTGCCACTGGGTGATGTGCGCACGCGCGCGCCGCGCGACGGCGGCTCCTCCCGTCCGGCTCGTCCGTTTCCGGCTCCGGGGCGGTGGTGCTCGCGTCGCGTCAGGCGGCGAGGAGGAAGGCGGCGGCGGGCGGGCCGCGCCGGATCACCGTGTGCTGGAGTGCGGTGGTGCGCGGGGCGGGCGGTTCGTCGCGGGCGGCGCGGCGGGGGCGCGGGCGCGGTTCGGTCGCGGGCAGCAGCCCGGCGCACAGTGCGCGGGTCAGCGCGAGCGCCGCGCGCAGGGAACGCACGAGCGCCCCCTCCGTGACTCCGTGCGCCGAGAGCTCGATCAGCCGCAGAACGGCGAGATCGCCCCGGCGCAGCAGCCAGCCGGCCACGACGGCCGCGAGGACGTGACCGAGGATCATCGGCACGGAGGGCAGCAGCGACGCCGGCGAGCCGCCGGAGCCGGCGGCCATGTGGTGCATGGCCGGCATGGTGCCGGCGGATTCGCCGGAGGAGTCGATGAGGTGCGCGTCGAGCAGGAGCCGGTAGGCGTGTCCGGGGGTGAGCGCCGACGCGCTGGACCCGCACAGCAGCCGGGCGGCCCGCTCGACGAGCGCGCCGTCGCTCGCCGGCGTGCTCATCGGGCTCATGGACATCGCACCCGGGGTCCCGTGCTGGCCCAGTCCGAACAGCGTGTGCAGCACGGTCTGGCCGAGCGCGAGGAGCGCGGCGATACCGGGCAGGGAGCGCGCGCGCCCGGCGAGCGGTGCCACGAGCAGCAGGGAGCCCAGGAATCCCGCGCCGAGCGTCCACAGGGGCACGCGCGCGCAGGAGGCCAGTGTGTGCCCGGCCGCGGCCAGCACGACACAGACCGCGGCGAACACCGCGGCCCGTAGCATCCGGAGCCCGGCTCCGGGGTGTGCCGTGCGGGGGTGGGGGGCAGTCATGGCGGGGTCATCATCGCACCGGACCCGCCCGCGCCTCATGGCAGGTCGCCGGATTCGGTCACCGCGGGAACGTCGCCGACATGACCGGAAGATCCTCTTCCGCCGGAATCGGCTCTTCCATACACCGTTTCGGTCCGGGACACATCGACCTTATGGGCGGCGTCACGTGAACGGTGTGCTTACGGACGGGCACGCGCGGCAATAGGTAACGGTATGTCGAGCCGCGGCCAGGAGGCTGGAGCATGAGCATCTGGTGGTCACTCCATCTGCGCCGCGAGCCCGCCAGCGTCCCGCTCGCCCGCCGACTGCTCATCGGCACGATGGAGACCGCGGGCGTCGACCCGGACGTCTCCTACGACCTGTCCGTCGCCCTCAGCGAGGCCTGCGCGAACGCCGTCGAGCACGGCGGGGACGGCGCGGCCGCGGGCTGCTCGGAGGCGTACCGGGTGACCGCCTACCTCGACGGTGAGAAGTGCCGTATCGAGGTGGCCGATTCGGGGCCCGGCTTCACCCTGGCCCAGGATCTCCGGCCCGCGCGCTCGGACGCGGAGCACGGCCGCGGGCTCTGTCTGATCAGGGAACTCGCCGACCACGTGCACATCGGCGGCAAGCCAGGACGCGGCGGGACCGTGGTCAGCTTCGACAAGATCCTCAAGTGGAAGAAGGATCCGTCCCTGCTCACGGCATGACGGGAGTCGATCCGGTCCCGCGCGGCTAGGGTGCGCGCATGCGTGTCGATGACCTGGGCAGCGCGGAGATGGCGGGCGGGGCGGTCCTGCGCCCGCTCGCCGCGGACGACGCCTGCGCGCTCGCCGCCGCCTATGCGCGAAACCGTGCGCACCTGGAGCCCTGGGAGCCGGTCAGGCCGGAGGCTTTCTTCACGGCCGAGGGCCAGGCGGAGCGCATCGACGGGCTGCTGCGGCAGTTCGCCGAAGGTGCCGTGGTGCCATGGGTGTTCGAGGCTCCGGACGGCAGGATCGTCGGGGCGATCACCCTGTCCGGGATCTCCCGCGGCCCTTTCTGCAGCTCCTACCTCGGGTACTGGGTCGCCGCCGACCAGCAGAACAAGGGGCTGGCCAGTACCGCGGTGGAAGAGGTCTGCCGGATCGCCCGGGACACGGTCGGGCTGCACCGGATCGAGGCGTCCACGCTGACCGACAACACCGGCTCGCAGCGAGTGCTGGCGAAATGCGGTTTCGCGCCGATCGGGCTCGCTCCCCGTTATCTGCACATCAACGGGGAATGGCGGGACTGCCGGCTCTTCCAGCGCGTGCTCCACGACCACGCTCCCCTTCCGTGAAGGCGGCTCGCCGGAACCACTGAAGCCGCCGATGGCCGGGCACCCATGCGGTGCCCGGCCATCGGCGGCTTGGGTGTCCGGTCAGCCCTTGAGGGACGCCATCCACGCCTCGACCTCGTCGGAGCGGCGCGGCAGGGCCGCCGAGAGGTTCCGGTTGCCGTCCTCGGTGACGAGGATGTCGTCCTCGATGCGGACGCCGATGCCCCGGTAGTCCTCCGGGACGGTCAGGTCGTCGGCCTGGAAGTACAGGCCCGGCTCGACGGTGAGGACCATGCCCGGCTCCAGCGTGCCGTCCACATAGCTCTCGGTGCGCGCGGCCGCGCAGTCGTGGACGTCCATGCCGAGCATGTGACCGGTGCCGTGCAGCGTCCAGCGGCGCTGCAGGCCCAGCTCCAGGACGCGCTCGACCGGTCCCTCGACCAGGCCCCACTCGACGAGCCGCTCGGCGAGCACGCGCTGGGCGGCGTCGTGGAAGTCGCGGAACTTGGCGCCCGGCTTCACCGCCGCGATGCCGGCCTCCTGTGCCTCGTACACGGCGTCGTAGATCTTCTTCTGGATGTCGCTGTAGGTGCCGTTGACGGGCAGTGTGCGCGTGACGTCGGCGGTGTACAGCGTGTGCGTCTCCACACCGGCGTCCAGCAGGAGCAGGTCGCCGGAGCGCACCGGGCCGTCGTTGCGCACCCAGTGCAGCGTGCAGGCGTGCGGGCCGGCCGCGCAGATGGAGCCGTAGCCGATGTCGTTGCCCTCCACGCGCGCGCGGAGGAAGAACGTGCCCTCGATGTAGCGCTCGCTCGTCGCCTCGGCCTTGTCGAGGACCTTCACCACGTCCTCGAAGCCGCGGACCGTGGAGTCGACGGCCTTCTGCAGCTCGCCGACCTCGAACTCGTCCTTGACCAGCCGGGCCTCGGAGAGGAAGACGCGCAGCTCCTCGTCGCGCTCGGCGGTGACCTTGTCGGTCAGGGCGGCCTCGATGCCGGCGTCGTGGCCGCGCACGACCCGCACCGGGCCGGTGGCCTCGCGCAGCCGGTCGGCCAGCTCGCGCACGTCGGCGGCCGGGATGCCGTACAGCGCCTCGGACTCGGTGAGCGAGTGGCGGCGGCCCACCCACAGCTCGCCCTGGCCGGACAGCCAGAACTCGCCGTTCTCGCGGTCGGAGCGGGGCAGGAGGTAGATCGTCTCCTTGTGCCCGCCGGCGCTGGGCTCCAGGACGAGGACGCCGTCCTCGGTCTGGTTGCCGGTGAGGTAGGCGTACTCGACGGAGGCGCGGAAGGCGTACTCCGTGTCGTTCGAGCGGGTCTTCAGGTTGCCCGCGGGGACGACCAGGCGCTCGCCGGGGAAGCGCGCGGAGAGCGCGGCGCGGCGGCGAGCGCTCTCGGCGGCCTGCGGAACGGGCCGCAGATCACGCATCTCCGTGTCGGCCCACCCGGACTGCATGTTCTCGGCCAGCTCGTCGGAGACGCCCGGGTACAGGCCGTTCTTCCGCTGCTTCATGGGCTCCTCGGCCTCGGCATCCGGACCCGCTGCGGTAGCAGCCTCGTCGGTGACAGCCGGGTTGAGCTCGTCGGCCACGTGATCCTCCTCGATACGCCATGTGATCTCCCCCCGGCCCGCGACGCTCCTGCTTGTGGCCGAGCGGGGACCTCCATCATCGTACGGTCGCACCGGAGGCGGCCCGGGGCCGGAACAGCTGTTATGGCCGGTCATGCCAGACGGTCCAGGGCCGGTCACGCCGGGTGGCGGGCGGTGCTCAGTCGAACCGGGCGGCGAGCAGGACCACGTCCTCCGGGCTGTCCGCCGTGTCCCGGCCGTCCGGCAGCACGGTGCGCAGCACGTGGTCGGTGACCGCCTCGGGGTCGTGGCGCAGCGCGCGCGGGATGCTCGCGGCCGCCGCGTGCAGCCGGGCGAAGGCGCGGTCCATCGGGTCGCCGGTACGGTGCAGCAGCCCGTCGGTGTAGAGCAGGACGGTGTCCCCCGCCTCGGCCTGGACCTCCACGCTGGGCGCCTCCCAGCAGGCGAGCATGCCGAGCGGCGCGGAGACGGAGGTCTCGGCGAACTCGGTGCGCCGTTCGCCGATCAGCAGCGGCGGGCTGTGCCCGGCACCGGCCAGGGTGACCCGGCGCAGCGCCGGCTCACAGTAGGCGAACAGCGCGGTGGCCGAACGTGCGGGCTCGGTCAGCCGCAGCAGCAGCTCCAGGTCGGACAGCACGGCGACCGGATCCTCGCCCTCCATCACGGCGTAGGCCCGCAGGGAGGCGCGCAGCCGGCCCATGGCGGCCACCGCGCTGGGCCCGGAGCCGGTGACCGAGCCGACGGAGAGGCCGAGGGCGGCGTCGGGCAGCGGCAGCGCGTCGTACCA
The DNA here is from genome assembly GCF_042884245.1 of Streptomyces sp. NPDC058145. NCBI lineage: Bacteria > Bacillati > Actinomycetota > Actinomycetes > Kitasatosporales > Streptomycetaceae > Streptomyces > Streptomyces sp. NPDC058145. The sequence continues at coordinate 344,288 of NZ_JBHVUH010000004.1, forward strand.
GTCGCCGCCGCCGCGCGGGGAGGTGCGGTGCCGGGCGGCGAGCTGGACGCCGGCCACCCGGGGCAGCCGGGACGGGAGCAGTTCCTCGGTGATGGTGGCCATGCGCGCGCGTGTGCGCTCCACTTCCAGCAGCCGGGCCAGGTGTTCCGAGGCGTGCCGGACGTAGAGGCCGGCCAGGTGGCGGCGGCGCTCGTCCGGCTCGGCGGGCTCGTCGTAGAGCCACACGGCGGCACCGAGGTGACCGGCGGATCTGGTGGACAGGGGCAGGGCGTAGCTGGCGGCGTAGCCGAGGCGGGCGGCCACCTCGCGGTGGCGGGGGTCCAGACCGTCCTCGGCGAAAAGGTCGGGGTGGGCGATCCCGTCGTGCGTGCCGGTGCCCCGGCCGGCGGCGTCGAGGAGGGTGCCGTGGGGCAGGGCGTCACGCGGCACGGTCTCCAGGTGACCGAGATCGGCGCGGCCGAGACCGAGGCCGGCGGTGGTGCGGGGGCCGAGTCCGTCGCCGGGTTCCAGGGCGACCAGGCCGCGGCGGGCGCCGACGAGGGCGGAACCGGCGCGCAGCAGTTCCTGGAGGGCGGGCTCGAGCGCGTTCGTCGCGGACAGGCGTTCGGTCAGTTCGTGGAGGGTCGTGAGGTCCGAGACCCAGCCGGCCAGCCGGTCCTGGAGGAGCATCCCGGGGCCGGGGCCGGTGGGAGTGGGGGTGCTCGGGACCGGAAGAGCGGTGTCCGGGGCGTGGGCGGCGTCCGGGGCGGGGGGTGTGGGCGCGACAGTGTGTGCGGGTGTGGGAACCGTTGGATCGATTCCAGCCACTTTCGGGGGGTGGGGGGCGTTCATGGCGTCCGGCCTTCAGACCGGTGCGTATTGCTCAGAAGCATCGCAAACCCCCATGTCATTCTGCGCCGCTAGCAGTGTCTCCACATGTACACGCACTCGTGAGGGGATGTCCAGCATTGTCCTGCGGGGATTCCTGGTGTCCATGGGTTTGAAGTGGCTTTCTCTCGAAACCCTTGCCTTACTGCCAAGTTGGCCTAAAACTGCCTCGGGTAACGGCTCTTTGCGGTCGACTGGCGTCGTTCCACGGAGCGTCACAACGGTCGTGATGGGTACGTACTCGATGAAGGCCAGGGGCGGTTGGGGGCCACCCGGAACCTGGCGCCGGACCCGGACGTCATAACCATCGACGGCCGAGCCCCATCCTCCCGTGGCGGAGGCGAAGAGAAACACGCGCGACAGCAAAACGCCATACTTCGCCACCCCCGCGCCGCACCCGTGCTTCCGATGGACGCACTGAGGACGCGGCCGACGACCGACCCCTGGGGTCCCCCTGCCGTGCGCAGGGGTGTGATGCGCCAACAGGTACGCACAGTGCAGTGATCGACACATGGTGTGATGTGGTCCACGGTGTTGCCAGCGGTGCAACGGAAAGGACGAGCGCTCATGCGCGAGATCCTCGGAAAGCGACGCAGGCTCCTGTCCAGGCGGAACGACGGGAGGCCTGAGCCGATCAGCGCGGCCCTGACCTTCGCGGCGGAATGGCAGTGGCCGGTACTCCCGGGTGTGGCCCCGGACCCGCAGGACCGGGCCCGCTGCGCCTGCCCGGACCCGGAGTGCACGGTGCCCGGCGCCCACCCCTTTGACCCCGGTCTGCTCGCGGCCACCACCGACGCGCGCATGGTGCGCTGGTGGTGGACCAACCGGCCGGGCGCGCCGATCGTCCTCGCCACCGGCGGCACGGCGCCCTGCGCGGTCAGCCTGCCGGCGCCCGCGGCGGCCCGCGCCCTCGACCTGCTCGACCGGCGGGGCATACGTCTCGGCCCGGTGATCGCCTCGCCCACCCGCTGGGCGGTGCTCGTCAAGCCGTACTCCATGGAGCAGCTCGGCGAACTGCTCTACGCCAAGGACTTCGTGCCCGGTTCCCTGCGTTTCCACGGGGAGGGCGGCTACATCGCCCTGCCGCCGTCCGAGACCGGTCAGGGCGCCGTCCGCTGGGAGCGTGCCCCGCTGCCCGGCTCGGCCTCGCCCTGGGTGCCCGACGTGGAGGCGGTGGTGGACGCCGTGGTCGACGCCCTCACTCGTACGGGTGTGAGCGCACCCGAGTTGTAGGAGTGTCCGGCGCGGACACGGCTTCCGCCTGCCCGCGGTCGTTATCTTCCGCTACATGCTGCGCATTTCTGGGGGCAACCGCACACGGTCGCCGCGCCGCGGCGGGCCGGACTCCCGAAGGCTTCGTCTGCTCGCCCTGGCCGGCATCGTGGTGGCCGTGGTCGCCCTGCCACTGGCCGTGGCGTCCACGGGACAGGTGGGCGACGCCGCGGCGCCCCGGCGGGCGGGCGGCCGGCACGCCACCGGCGCGCCCGCGGGTGGCGACGCGAAGATGCCCTCCGTGGCCCCCTCGCGCTCGCCGCTGCTGCTCGGCCTGGGGCTGGCCACCGCGGCCCGCTGCGGGCCTGAACTCTCCTCCTCGGACGGCGTCGAGGCGCAGACCTGTGTGCTGACCCAGGGCAAGGACACCTGGGCGCGCACCTACTACCGCAACGCCACGGGCGAGGCCATGGCCCCAGCGCTGAGCATGATGGGGCCCGGCGGCCGGACCGTGCAGATCCAGTGCGCCGCCGGCTCCGACGACGAGCCCGCCACCTGCGAGACGCCCCGTGAGCACACCAGGGGCGCGCTGGACGGCTACACGGCCGTCACCGAGTTCGCCGTGCGCGGCTCCGACGAGCCGCTGCTGCTGCGCTCGGGCAGCAACTCCGAACTGACAGACGGCAGTTGACGCGTCTCGACGGATTGTCCACCGGACGCGGGCATGGAAAGGCCCGGTTGCTGGCGACGGGGGATGCACCAGCAACCGGGCTACTGGAACGGTAACAAGAGATCGGCGGTTCGCAAATTCGATCTCGGCTATTCGGACACCGATTCCACTGTCGCGCCGGACAGTTGTGACAGGAGTCACCTGATGCCGGTGCCCTCGTCACGGCTGACCGGTCGGTCAGCCGTGAGACGGGCGTCGCGGCACGTCAGCTGAGCGTGACCTGCCGGTTGGTCAGTCCGCCGCGGGCCCGGCGCTCCTCGGGGGTGAGCGGCTCCCCGGACGCGAGGGCGGTGGCGAGCCGCTCGGCGAACTCGGCGGCCGGCTTCTCCACGTCCTCGGCCGTGACCCCGCTCGGCAGGTCCCAGACCGGCACCGTGAGCCCGTGAGCACGGAAGGAGCCCACCAGCCGGGTGCCCTCGCCGAGGCTGGACCGGCCCACCGCGTGCAACCGGGCGAGAGCGTCCAGAAGCTGCTCCTCCGGGTGCGGCATGACCCAGCGCAGGTGGTTCTTCTCCGGGGTCTCGCACCAGTACGCGGCGTCCACGCCGGACAGCTTCACGGTCGGGATGGCGGCGGCGTTGGCCCGCTCGAGGGAGGCGGCCACCTCCGGCGTGGCGTTCTCCGCGTCCGGCACCCAGAACTCGAAGCCGCTGTGCACGACCGGCTCGAACGGGCCTTCCGGGTCGAGCAGCTCCTGCAGCCTGGGACCGTCGGCGGGCGCGCGGCGGCCCTCCACCGGAGAGCCGGGCGCCGCCTCGAGCGCGCGCCGGAGGGTGTCGGCGAGGTCGCGGCTGATGTCGCCGGAGGGCGTGTCGTTCTGCAGGCCGAGCAGGACGGAGCCGTCGTCGCGGCGCAGCGCCGGCCAGGCCATCGGCAGCACCGTGGCCAGCGTGACCGAGGGGACGCCCTCGGGCAGGCCGCCGGTGAGGGTCAGTTCGACGGTGGCGGCAGGCACCAGCTCGCGCAGCGCCACCCAGTCGCACTCGCTCGGCAGCCCCTCGAACGGGCGGCGCACCAGCTCGGTCACGGCGTGCGCGGCGGCCCGGCCGTGGCACGCCTTGTAGCGCCGGCCGCTGCCGCAGGGGCAGGGCTCGCGGGCGCCGACCACCGGGATGTCCCCGTTTGCCTGCTGCGGGCGCTTGGCCTTCGTCTGGGGTCGCTTCTTGGCCATCGTGGGGTCTCCCGATTACGGCTCGTCTGGTACGGGCGGGAGCCTAGCCGTTCGCGCCCTGACCCACGGGAACCTGTGGACAACGGACACGCGGGCGACGCCGACGGCGTACGGCCGTGGCCCGCCGAGGAGTCCCGCGTGCTCAGCCCAGTTCGTCGAAGGCGTCCGCGAAGTCCAGTTCGGCCATGGCCGGGACCGGGGACGCGGTGACGCGCGTAGCGAAGCCCCCGCGCCGGCACCCGGCGTCCGGATCATGAACGTCCTCGTGGACCACGACCCAGACCGTCACCTCGCCCTGGGTGTCGTCCCGGACACCCCAGTCGTCGGCGAGCGCCGAGATGATGTTCAGCCCGCGGCCGCCGTGCGCGGTGACCGACGGAGTGGCCGGGGCCGGGCGGGTCGGGCCGCCGCCGTCCGTCACCTCGACGATGAGCCGTCCGCGCGCGTCCACCTTCCACGCGGCGCGCACGGCGCCGTCCCCGGCCGGGGCGTCCCCGAGTGGCCGCCCGTGTTTGCAGGCGTTGCTCAAGAGTTCGGAAAGGATCAGTACGGCATCGTCGACGACCGACTCCGACACCCCGCCGCTGCGCAGTTGCGCACGCATCCGGTGTCTCGCCTTCCCCACGCCCGCAGGGCCATGGGGAACGGCCATGCTCGACGACGTGGGCACCTCCTGTGCCACCACCAACGCCACCCCCGAGACCTCCTTCGCCCCACGCCACGGTGTGGATGCCCCAATGGCCTGTACCGGAAACCGGCCAGTCCTCTTCCACTGACGCATTCGCAATGTCCGCACACATGACGAATACGCCGGAGCACTCCCTGCGACGAACCGGTCACTCTGTGGCTGGATTTCAGGGGTGTGGCCGAGAATGGAGGATGCTGCAGCCCTCGGTCCGGGGTCAAGGGGTGCGCACCGGTCCTTACCCGGCTTTTGTGTCCCCCGAAGGGCGGCGGAACCAGGGCTCGCGTCCCTTTCCGCTCAGCGGCCCAGTCGGCGCAGCACCGCGCGCGGGCGGTTGGTGATGATGGCGTCGACGCCCAGTCCGACGCACAGATCGACGTCCGCCGGCTCGTTCACGGTCCAGACGTGGACCTGGTGGCCGGCTCGTTTCAGCCGTTCCACATACGCCGGGTGACTGCGCAGGATGCGGATCGAGGGGCCCGCGATGCGCACGCCCGCCGGGAGCCGCCCGTCGCGCAGCCGGGGTGAGACGAACTGCATCAGGTAGACCGCCGGCAGCGTCGGCGCGGCGGCCTGCATCCGGTGCAGCGAGCGCGCCGAGAAGCTCATGATCCGGACCGGCGACTCGGCGGCCGAGGCGGGCGCGTCCAGCCCGAACCGTTTCAGCAGATGCAGCAGCCGCTCCTCGACCTGGCCCGCCCAGCGTGTGGGGTGCTTGGTCTCGATGGCCAGCTCCACCCGCCGCCCGGAGTCCGCGACCAGCTCGAGCAGCCGCTCCAGGGTGAGCACGGAGGTGTCCGCCAGGTCCTCCGGCCGGTGCTCCCAGTCCGGCTCCTCGTCCCGTCCGCTCCAGGCCTCGCGGGTCTTCCAGGAGCCGAAGTCCAGGGCGGCGAGATCGGCCAGCTCCAGCGCGGACACGGCCCCGCGGCCGTTGGAGGTCCGGTTCACCCGGCGGTCGTGGACGCAGACCAGATGACCGTCGGCGGTGAGTCGTACGTCGCACTCGAGGGCGTCCGCCCCGTCCTCGATCGCCTTCTTGTACGCGGCCAGGGTGTGCTCCGGCGCGTCCTCGGAGGCCCCCCGGTGGGCGACGACCTGGATGGTGTGGTGTGGTGCGTGGGTCACCGCGTCATGGTGCCACCGACGCGGGGTACACGGGGGCGGCACCGGTCGGTCCGTGCGGCGAACGGTGGCATCCGTTCTGTACCTCGGTCAAACTTTTGCGAGAAAGATCCTATATAAAGAGTGGCCCTGGACCCACAGCCACCGCTTATGGTGCTCTGACGGCCCATGGGAAAAGCTGACTGCATACAAGAGGAACACCGAAACATGCACAGCTGTCGCACCGGGCCCGTCCGCACGGGCGACCGGCGTGCACGCCACGACGAGCGTGCCTGAGCGAGTGTGTCCGAGTGCGACCTGAAACAACAGCCGTGGATCGAGGAGAAGAGCTGTGAGCACCGAGAACGAGGGCAACGCGGTACCCCCGGCCCCGTCCGCACCTCCCGTGCCGGTGGCATCTCCCGCTGCTTCCCCGCAGGGCTCCGCGCCCGACGGGGGCGCGCCGACGGCTCCGCTGCCGCCGGTGCCCCAGGGCACCCCGGGCGCCCCGGAGCAGTACCCGGCACCCGCGGCGCAGACCCCCGCGGGGCCGCCACACGGGGCCCCCGGCCCCGCGCCCGACGCCCACCAGCCCTACGGCGCTCCCGCCGCCCCCGCCGCCGACGGCTCCTGGCCGCCGCCCACCGCCACGCCCTCCTACGGCGACGGCGGCTCCGGCGGGGCGGGCTGGGGCTCGTCGTACCAGCAGCCCGCCCCCAAGCCCCGCAACGGGCGCGGCGGGCTGGTCGCCGCGGTCCTGGTGGCCGCGCTGGTCGCGGGCGGCCTGGGCGGTGGAATCGGCTACACCCTGGCCAAGGACAACGACGGCTCCGGCTCCACCACCGTCTCCGCCTCCGACGGCGCCTCCCAGATCAAGCGTGCCCCCGGCACCATCGCCAACGTGGCGTCCAGGGCACTGCCCAGCACGGTCACCATCGAGGCGGAGAGCACCAGCGGCGAGGGCGGCACGGGCACCGGGTTCGTCTTCGACACCCAGGGCCACATCGTCACCAACAACCACGTGGTGGCCGACGCGGTGGACGGCGGCAAGCTCTCCGCCACCTTCCCGAACGGCAGGAAGTACGACGCCGAGGTCGTCGGGCACGCCCAGGGGTACGACGTCGCCGTCATCAAGCTCAAGAACGCCCCCTCCGACCTCAAGCCGCTCGCCCTCGGCAACTCCGACAGGGTGGCCGTCGGCGACGAGACCATCGCCATCGGCGCCCCCTTCGGGCTGTCCAACACCGTCACCACGGGCATCATCAGCGCCAAGAACCGCCCGGTGGCCTCCAGCGACGGCAGCTCCTCCAGCAAGGCGTCCTACATGAGCGCCCTGCAGACCGACGCGTCGATCAACCCCGGCAACTCGGGCGGCCCGCTGCTGAACGCCTCCGGCGCGGTGATCGGCATCAACTCGGCGATCCAGTCCAGCAGCAGCGGCGGCTTCGGCTCCGGCCAGTCGGGGTCGATCGGCCTCGGCTTCGCTATCCCGATCAACCAGGCCAAGAACGTCGCCCAGCAGCTGATCAAGTCCGGCAAGCCGGTCTACGCCAAGATCGGCGCGTCCGTGTCCCTGGAGGACTCCACGGCCGGCGCGAAGATCACCGACCAGGGCGCGTCCGGCGCCGCCGCTGTCGAGTCCGGCGGCCCGGCCGCCAAGGCCGGCCTGAAGCCCGGGGACGTCATCACCAAGCTCGACGACCATGTGATCGACAGCGGCCCCACCCTGATCGGCGAGATCTGGACCCACAAGCCCGGCGACAAGGTCACGATCACCTACAAGCGGGGTGGCCAGGAGCACACGGTGGACCTCACCCTGGGCTCCCGGGCGGGCGACAGCTGACGCTTCCGCACGGGGTGCCGCGCGGGCACCGACGGCACCCCGGTGTACCCAGGCCCCCTCGGCGGCCCGGTAATGTGTATGCGCGCCGCCGATCACGGGCGGCCGCGGGGAGGCGTGCCCGAGCGGCCTAAGGGAACGGTCTTGAAAACCGTCGTGGCAGCGATGTCACCGTGGGTTCAAATCCCACCGCCTCCGCGTAGGTAGAAGCGTTGCAGGTCAGAAGGGGTGCCTCTCACTGAGAGGCACCCCTTCTGCATGGGCCCCGTCTCACCCGGATCCGGCCCTCTCGCGTTGTGGATCACTGCGTGTGGACCAGGCGTGGACCACGGTCCGGCGGAATGGAGGCGCATACCTGCTGATCAGCGGCACTCTTGTGACCCGAGACGTGGACCATTACCGAGGGTGACGGCGTGGAAGGCCACGAAGCACAACAGTCTCTTTGCGTAATCAGTTGATAACTTTAAGCATGAGGGGGGTCGCGAACCGCCATCAAAGGGACGAAATGAGCGACCAAGAAGTCACCTTCTACACCCAGGCCAACTACTCGGGCGACGCCCACGTCTACAGGGTCGGCGCCGACGAGAACCTGCACCCGGGCGAGCTGAACGACAGGTTCAAATCCGTCAAGGTCGGCCGCAAGGCCAAGGTCCTGGCCTGGCAGCACGGCAACCAGACAGGCAAGTACCGGGAATGGGACCTCGACCAGGCGGACCTCTCCGACATCGGCGGGCTGACCCGGTTCAAGGTCGTCGACAGCACCACTCTGCCCATCGCGGTCCGGATCCAGGACCTCACCGGCGCCCCCGCCAGGGCGTACAGCATGAAGGTCAACTCCTACGACGTCGGAGACACCATCGTCTACTCCGGCGACCCGGAGTACGGGCTCGTCGGCGTCATGCCCGAGGACGGCCCGCCGGTCACCACCGCCATCTACGTCCGGAACGAGAGCAGCGGCGAATACGTCGCCACGGGCGCCATCCACTTCACCTGGAACTCCGGCACCAAGTCGATCGACGTGGCCGACGCCTCGAACTTCCCCGAGAACATGGAGCACGCGCGGGACGGCCGCAACCAGTTCACCTTCACACTCAAGTCCGTCTAGCCACCGCCGGCACCTGGGTCGGAGACTCCGCGTTCCGGCCCACAGGACGTGACGACGAACGGCCGCGGTCCAGGATCGCGAGAAGGCGCCATCCTCGCCCATATGGGGGTGAGGATGGCGCCTGTCGTGCGTGCAGAGGTGCTGTCTACACCTCATTGGCGGCCTCCAGGGCCCGCACCTCGTAGAGCCACGAACAGCACACCAGCCTCCGTACGATGAGCAGTGAGAACGGCCCCTGACCGAGGTTGATGGTCGGGGGCCGTTGCGCTGGGCTCGGGCACGGGTGGGCTCACGCGGGCAGGTTCAGTTGCCAGGAGACTCCGAACCGGTCGTTGACCCACCCGAACCTGGGGCTGAAGCCATGGTTTCCCAGCGGCATGAGCGCGGTGCCCTGCTCGACGAGGGCCGCGTAGAGGCGGTCGATCTCGGCCTCGTTCTCGCATTGGACGAAGAGGGAGATCGCGGGTGTGAAAGTGAAGCCGTGTTTCACGGGGCTGTCGATGCACATGAATTGCCCGCCGGCGAGCGAGAACGTCGCGTGCTGCACGCTCCCCTCCTTGCCGGGGCCGTCGGCACCGTAGCGGGTGATGCTGACGATTTCGGCGTCGTCGAAGAGCGAGGTGTAGAAGGTCATCGCCTCTTCGGCGTTCCCCTCGAACATCAAGAACGTGGTGATCTTCTGGGACGTCACGATCTCCATGCCGCTTGCTCCTTCGGCGCTGTCAGGCTGTGGACGCGTGGCTACGTTAGCGTCGAGCCCGGTGCGAGGCGGCTGCCTGCCGCAAGTCGTCCGCGGGTCTGTTCCAGATGGACCTGGAGCCGGGCGGCGGCCCGGCGGCAGTCGAGGCCGCAGGCCAGGAGGACGCGCAAGGTCCGCAGCATTTCCGGTCGCTCGGCCAGGGGGCTCAGCAGCGCGGCGAGCCGGTCGCGGGCGGGCGTGGGGCGGGTCAGCTGATACTCGACCAGGTCCGAGAGCCGGGAGAGGCCCGCTCCGCGGCCGAAGGCGGTGGCCACCAATCGGACCTTGGCGGCCAGCCGCGCGGTCTACGGCACGCCTTCGGCCGGAGCCGGTTCCACGCCCACCATGAGTTCGGCGCCGCACATCCGGCCGGGCTGGGCGATGAGCGCCGACAGCCGGTCCCAGCGCTCTGCCCGCCAGTCCGCCGCCGCCACCTGGCTGGGCATCAGCACCAGGCCACCGTCGACGGTCAGGCCGGTCAGCACCGGTCCCGCGCCTGACGGTCGAACTCCCGGCGCAGCCGCCTGAGTTCGCGCCGGGCCGCCACCACCGGATCCACTCCCCGGGCGTTCTCGTCGGGATGCCGGCCGATGGCGACGCCGAGCACCAGGTAGCACTCGGGCACCGCCAGACCGGCCCGCTCCGCGGCCTGCCGGACGGGCCCGCCGTCGAGCAGGGCCGCCGGCAGCGCCTGACGGGCGCTGCGCTCCTCTCCGAACGCTGCCCGGTGCTCGTGGAAGAAGCCCGCGCTCACGGCCTGTGTCACCAGCCGCGAGTACTCCAGCAGAAGCTGGTGGACGGCCACCACGGCGGGCAGGTCCGCGGGCTCGGCCGCGGAGGTCACCTGAGAGGTCCGAGCGCGTCGGTACCGGCACCCGAGGCCTCCAGGAGCACCTCGCCGGCCGCCGTCCGCACGTACAGCACCGAGCGGCCGGCCCGGCGCCGTTCCACCAGGCCCGCGTCCCGCAGTACCCGCAGGTGCCGGCCCACCGATCCCAGGCCCTGGCCGGTCACGGCGACCAGTTGGGTCGTGCTCATGGGAGTGCCGAGCAGGACCAGGAGCCCGGCGCGCGCGGTTCCGACGAGTGCGTCGAGGCCGGCCGGGACGGGCCGGTGGTCGTGGTCCTCGGCGAGCACCCCGAGACACGGGTAGACGACGGCGTACCGCTCGTGTCCCTCCCACGACACCCACCCGGTCCTCGGCGTCACCGGCATGAACAGCAGTTCGGCGCCGGCGGCGATCTCCCGCGGCGGATACGCGTTCAGGTTGACCTGGAACCGGCTCTCCCCGAGCCACCGCGTCCCCGGCCGGAGGGAGTCCAGCACGGCCGCCCAGCCGCCCTGGCCGACCCGCGCGGTCCGCGCGACCACGTCGGCCTCCAGGACCCGCCGCCTGCGCTGCCAGTGCGGTCGTACGGTCTCCTCCCACACATATGTCAGGAGCGCGGCCGCCCGCTCGGGCAGGTCGTCCCGTTCCAGGGCGGCGGGCAGCGGGCCCCGCAGGGAGACGCGAAGGTCGGCACGCGCGTCCCCGGCCGCGGCCGTCCGCACCCGGGCCACGGTCTGCTCGAAGCTCTCCCCCACGCACGAGGTGGGGCAGAAGAAGTCGGCGATCCAGGAGGTGCCGAGGGCAGCCCGCACGAGCGGCTCGGTCACCGGGTCGGCCGCCAGGCGCGCGCGGTAGCCGGGCAGGTGCGCGCGCAGCCAGGCCTCCTCGCCCGGATGGGCCCCGGCCCCCGCGTGCAGCAGTTTCAGGCTCGCGAAGGTCTCGGCGAACGGCGAGAGCACGAACCGGCTGCGGGCGAGGGTGTCGGTGTCGATCTGCCACAAGCCCATGCGTACGACCTTTCGCGTGTCGGCGAAACAGTAAACACGGCCGCCCGACCGACCCGAGACTCTGCCGCATGCGCAGCTACCGAACCCTGTTCCGCACCCCGGAGTTCACCCCCTTCCTGCTCTCCTTCGCCGTCTCCGCCGCGGCCCAGACGATCGGCGCCCTGGCCCTCGGCACGCTGGTCTTCCGGGCCACGGGCTCCCCGCTCCTGTCGGCGGTGAGCATGTTCGGTCCACAGCTCGCGCAGTTGGTGGGGGCCACGTTCCTGCTCTCGGCCGCCGACCGGCTGCCCCCGCGCGCGATCCTGACCGGCCTCGCCCTCGCCTTCGCGGCTGGTACGGCGGTGCCGGCGCTGCCCGGTCTGCCGGTCCGGGCGGTCCTCACGGTCGTACTGCTGCAGGGCCTGGTCGCGTCGCTCGGCGGGGGAGTGCGCGGGGGCCTGCTGAACGACATCCTGTCCAAAGACGGCTATGTCCTCGGCCGTTCGGTCTACAACATGCTCTGGGGCCTGACCCAGGTGGCCGGTTTCGCGACGGGCGGCGCACTGCTGGCGCTCCTGTCCCCGCGCACCTGCCTGCTCCTCGCGGCCGCGCTGTACCTGATGTCGGCCCTCGTCAGCCGTCTGGGCCTCACGGCCCGTCCACCGCGTTCGGCCGGCCGCCCGTCCCTCTCGGCGACCTGGCGCACCAACGCCCTCCTGTGGTCCTCACGCTCCCGCCGCCTCACCTATCTGGGCCTGTGGGTCCCCAACGGACTGGTGGTCGGCGGCGATTCGCTCTACGTCTCCTACGCCCCCGGAGCCGCCGGCACGATGTACGCGTGCGGGGCGCTGGGCATGTTCCTGGGCGACATGGCGGTGGGCCGCCTGGTGCCGCCCGCGACGCGTCCCCGGCTCGCGACCCCGTTGCGCCTGCTGCTGGCGGTGCCCTACCTGTTCTTCGTCCTGCGGCCGGGGGTGGCGCTGTCGGCCGTGGCCGCCGCCGTCGCCTCCGTCGGCTTCGCCGCGAGCCTGGTCCTGCAGGAACGTCTGATGTCCCTCACCCCCGACGACCTCACCGGCCAGGCCCTCGGCCTGCACGCCACCGGCATGGCCGCCCTGCAGGGCGTCGGCGCCGTCCTCGCGGGCACGCTGGCCCAACTGACGTCCCCGGCCATGGCGATGACGCTGATGGCGGCCGGATCGGTCACCGTGACCCTGGTCCTCGCGGCGCTGGGCAGGCAGGAGGAACGGCAGCCGGCCGTCCCCGGTACGCGTCCGGGCGCGCGGTCGGAACCCGCGGCCACGGACTAGGACGGGCCCGGGGCGCGGTGTCCGGCGGACCGGGTGGCCGTCAGGGCCGGTGGCCCGTCATGCGGGCCGCCGAGGCGATCGTCGCGCGGGCCTCGCGTTCGGTCAGGCCGGTGTCGACGGCCGCTTCGATCAGGGGGGTCAGCAGGGCGGGGCCGATGCCGTTCTCGTAGGCGCGGCAGGCCGCCCAGAACAGGCGGGTGTTGCGCTGGCCCTCGTGTGCGGTGAGCACGAAGTGGATCAGGCCCCGCCCGTGGTCGCCGCTCGGCGGCGCCGCCGGGTGCGCGGCGCGTGGCGGGGGTGAAAGCAGGCGCAGCAGGGTCGGCGGGCAGACGGCGGGGGCCAGGTGGGCGGTCCCCGGGGCGGTCGCGTACACGCCGTGGTCCGTGCGGGAACCCGGGCCGACGAGGTAGCCGCCGGCGCCCCGGATGTCGATGCCGGGGGCGAGCCGGCCGGCGGAGTTGGGGACGACGACGTCCGGCGGGCCGGTCAGCCACAGGTGGCGGCCGCCGCTCGGGGTGATCACCACGACCGTCTCGGGGATCGTGAACAGGTGCCGCAGGGCCAGTTCGCGCAGCGCGGCCGAGGAGTCGGTGCCCGTCTTGGTGTCGAGGTCGACGCCGATGAGGTGGTGCGGGGGCAGCCCGCAGGCGATGCCGTAGCCGCCGGCCCAGGGCGCGGCGGCGAACAGCTCGCGGATGCGGGCGGGGTCGGTGGAGGCGTCGTACACGCCGTGCCCAAAACGGCCGCACTCGCCGTGGCAGGAGCTGGGGCCGGGGTCGTCGTGGTGGGGGGAGCGCAGGGCCGGGAGCTTGCTCCGGGACAGGGGGATGACGGCCAGTCCGCGTTCGGCGGCTGACAGGGCGTGTGCGAGGGCCAGCGTCGTGGCCTGCCGGTCGGTGGTGGCCATGAGTCCATGTTCGTACGTACGTTCGAAAAAGGAAAGAGGGGACCGTGATGACGCGCCGGGAGTGGGAAGTTTGGCCGGAAATGGGGCGGAACGATTCATCCCTTACGTGGCTCGGCGAGCGGAAGGTCCGCGCTGCGGGTCGGCGTGACGCCAGGTGAAGAAAGGTGGCGAAAGGGGTTTATCGACATGTCATCACGCTTGCGTGCGAATGATGGCTTCCGGGGTGGTTCACCGGGATTCGGTGGGCAAGTCTGGATGCGCGACGTCGTTCATGACAGCCGAGGCGGTCGGCCAACCGCCTTGACGCAAGCCGTACTTCACGGACCTCCGGCCGCCTCGGCCGGAAGGTGCCCCGTTCTGGAGGGACAACATGGCAAGTATCCGTACCGCCCGCGTTCTCGCCGCCGTCTCCGCACTACCGCTCGCAGCCGCCCTCTTCACCGGCGTCGCGGGTGCGGACAACGGCGCCCTCGCGGGCGACGGATCGACCGCCGGTGTGGCGAGCCTCGCCGGCAGCGGCGTCGGCCGTGACAACGGCGGGAACGTCGCGCAGGTCAACGGTTCGGAGTTCACGGCCCTGCAGCAGGGCAACGAGAACGTCACCGTCCGCTTCACCCGGCTCTGGTGAGCCGGGGGCGGGGGCCCTTGTGGTGAAGGTCCTCGCGGGGTGTGCTTCGGGGTCGTAAGGCGGCTGCGCGGCGGTGCTTCGGTGCCGCCGCGCAGCCGTTTCCCGGTTCGCGGACCCCCGGTGCCGACCGGTGCGAGGCGCTGGTGCCGGGGCTGATCCCGGCGGCCTGGCGGGCCAGCCCGCAGGGGAGAACCCGCAGAGGCCGTCATCGCGCGGTCCACCTTCAGGAGGTGGGGACGGCCCCACCCCTACAACCTGAGGGGGACGCGGCATCGGGACCTGGGGCCGATCCGCGGGTGGCCGGTCCGCTCCTAGCGTGGAGCCATGACCACACCCGTCTGCACCAGCGCCTCGGCCGCCGCCGCACCGGCGTGGCAGACCCACTCGTTCCCGTCGTTCGCGTCGTACGTACGGGCCCGCCAGCCGGTGCTGCTGCGCACCGCGCGGTCGCTGACCGCCAACCCGAGCGATGCCGAGGACCTGCTGCAGACCGCGCTGACCAAGACCTATGTGGCCTGGGAGCGGATCGAGGACCACCGGGCGCTGGACGGCTATGTGCGCCGGGCGCTGCTGAACACCCGTACCTCGCAGTGGCGCAAGCGCAGGGTGGACGAGTTCGTCTGCGACGAGCTGCCCGAACCCGAGCCCGTGCCCGGCGCGGAGGACCCGGCCGAGCGGCAGGCGCTGCGCGACGCCATGTGGCGGGCGATCACCAGGCTGCCCGCGCGGCAGCGGGCGATGGTCGTCCTCAGGTACTACGAGGACCTCAGCGAGGTCCAGACGGCCGAGGTGCTCGGCGTCTCGGTGGGAACGGTGAAGTCGGCGGTCTCCAGGGCCTTGGGCAAGCTGCGCGAGGACCCCGAGTTGGGCCTGGTTCGCTAGGGCCCGTAGCGAACGGTCAGGGTCCCGTCGCCAAACTGTTTCTCTTCTCCTAGTGACATACCGCGCGGTATGTGCGCAGAATCAGCGCGACCCCGACCACCGCGTAGGCAAAGTCGCCCGGGAGGACGCCGTGCTGAGCACCATGCAGGACGTACCGCTGTTGATCTCGAGGATCCTGACCCACGGGTCGACGGTCCACGGGTCGTCGCGGGTGATCACCTGGACCGGCGAGGCCGAGCCGCACCGCCGTACCTTCGCCGAGATCGGGGCCCGCTCGGCACAGCTCGCCCACGCGCTGCGGGACGGACTCGGGGTGCGCGACGACGACCGCGTCGCGACGCTGATGTGGAACAACGCCGAGCACGTCGAGGCGTACTACGCCATCCCCTCCATGGGCGCGGTGCTGCACACGCTGAACCTGCGGCTGCCCGCCGAGCAGTTGGTGTGGATCGTCAACCACGCCGCCGACCGGGTGATCGTCGTCAACGGCTCGCTGATCCCGCTGCTCGCGCCGCTGCTGCCCAAGCTCCCGACGGTGGAGCACATCGTCGTCTCCGGTCCGGGCGACCGCTCCCCGCTCGAGGGCGCCACCGCGCGCGTGCACGAGTACGAGGAGCTGATCGCCGGCCGGCCCACCGCCTACGACTGGCCGGAGCTGGACGAGCGTCAGGCCGCCGCGATGTGCTACACCTCCGGCACCACCGGTGACCCCAAGGGCGTGGTGTACAGCCACCGTTCGATCTACCTGCACTCCATGCAGGTCAACATGACCGAGTCGATGGGCCTGACCGACCAGGACACCTCGCTGGTCGTGGTCCCCCAGTTCCACGTCAACGCCTGGGGCCTGCCGCACGCCACGTTCATGACCGGCGTGAACATGCTGATGCCGGACCGCTTCCTGCAGCCCGCCCCGCTCGCCGAGATGATCGAGCGGGAGCGGCCGACGCACGCTGCGGCCGTCCCCACCATCTGGCAGGGCCTGCTCGCCGAGCTGACCGCCCGCCCCCGTGACGTCTCCGCCCTCACCCAGGTCACCATCGGCGGTTCGGCCTGCCCGCCCTCCCTCATGGAGGCCTTCGACGAACTCGGCATGCGGGTCTGTCACGCCTGGGGCATGACGGAGACCTCCCCGCTGGGCACGGTGGCCCGCCCGCCGGCCCACTCGGTCGGCACCGACGAGGAGTTCGGGTACCGCCTGACCCAGGGCCGTTTCGCGGCCGGTGTGGAGGCCCGGCTCACCGGCCCCGGCGGCGAGCGCATCCCGTGGGACGGCGAGTCGGCGGGCGAGCTGGAGGTGCGCGGCCCCTGGATCGCGGGCGCCTACTACAACGGCCCCGACACCGAACCGCTCCGCCCCGCCGACAAGTTCAGCGAGGACGGCTGGCTGAAGACCGGTGACGTCGGCACCATCTCCCCCGACGGCTTCCTCACCCTCACCGACCGCGCCAAGGACGTCATCAAGTCCGGCGGCGAGTGGATCTCCTCGGTCGAGCTGGAGAACGCGCTGATGTCCCACCCGGACGTCGCGGAGGCCGCCGTGGTCGCGGTACCGGACGAGAAGTGGGGCGAGCGCCCGCTGGCCACGGTGGTCCTCCGGGAGGGCTCGAGCATCGGCTTCGAGACGCTGCGCGCGTTCCTCGCCCAGGAGGGCAAGATCGCCAAGTGGCAGCTCCCCGAGCGCTGGACGGTCATCGCGACGGTCCCGAAGACCAGCGTCGGAAAGTTCGACAAGAAGGTGCTCCGCAGGCAGTACGCGGAGGGCGGCCTGGACGTGACCAGGCTCGGCTGACGCCCGACGTACGGCGAACAGCCCCCGGCGTGTGCCGGGGGCTGTTCGTTCATGCGGGGCGGGGGCGGCGGCGGGCCGTCCTCGCTAGTTCGTGCCGATGCCGGCCAGCAGGTCGACGATCCGGCTCTGCACCTCGGGGCTGGTGGACCGCTCGGCGAGGAACAGCACGGTCTCACCGGAGGCCAGCCGGGGCAGGTCGGCCGGATCGACGGCCGCGGTGTAGACGACGAGCGGGGTGCGGTTGAGCTGCCCGTTCGCGCGCAGCCAGTCGATGATCCCGCTGAACCCGGCCTGCCGGCGGTGCACCTGCATCAGGTCCATCACCACGAGGTTCGGCCGGAACTGCCCCGCCAGCGTCACCGCGTCGCTGTCGCTCGCGGCCCGCGCCACCTGCATCCCGCGCCGCTCCAGCGTCGAGGTCAGCGCCAGCGCGATCTCCGCGTGCTCCTCGATCAGCAGCACGCGCGGCGGATGCTGCTCGCTGTCCCGCGGCGCCAGCGCCTTCAGCAGGACGGCGGGGTCGGCGCCGTACGCCGCCTCGCGCGTCGCCTGCCCGAGCCCGGCCGTGACCAGCACCGGCACCTCGGCGGCGACCGCCGCCTGGCGCAGCGACTGCAGCGCGGTACGGGTGATCGGCCCGGTGAGCGGGTCCACGAACAGCGCGGCGGGGAAGGCCGCGATCTGCGCGTCCACCTCCTCACGGGAGTGCACGACGACCGGCCGGTAGCCGCGGTCGCTCAGCGCCTGCTGGGTCGTCACGTCCGGCGCGGGCCACACCAGCAGCCGGCGCGGGTTGTCCAGCGGCTCCGGCGGCAGCTCGTCGTCCAGCGGCTGCGGACGCGGGGTGTCGGCGACCTCCACGGCCCCGCCGGGACCGTCCAGCGGCTCCGGTCCCTCGGCCGCGTTCGCGTCCGGGGCGCC
Organism: Streptomyces sp. NPDC058145; assembly: GCF_042884245.1. Classification (NCBI taxonomy): domain Bacteria; kingdom Bacillati; phylum Actinomycetota; class Actinomycetes; order Kitasatosporales; family Streptomycetaceae; genus Streptomyces; species Streptomyces sp. NPDC058145. The sequence continues at coordinate 361,990 of NZ_JBHVUH010000004.1, forward strand.
TATGGCGTACGACCGTCCGCCACCCTCGGCGGTGGGGGCGAGCCGGGACTGCCCCGCGAGCGAGGGCTGCGCGGGCGGCTGTTCGGCCGGCGGATGCGGCCGGGCGCCCTGCTCCGGCTGCGCCTCCTGGCGCGCGGAGGGGTCGGGCGGCGTGCCCAGCTTCCGCCGGCGGCCGGAACCGCCGGGCGCGTGCGGGGGCGGGGTGGCCGTCGGCTGTTGCACCTGCAGGGCCTGCCGTGCGAACGGCACGCCCTGCCCGAGCGTACGGACACTGATCGCCCGGCCCTGAGTGGAGTTCGGGTCGCCGGCGTTCCCCGGTGCCTCGGCGGGCAGGGGCCGCGCGGCGGGCAGGGGCCGCGCGGCCGGGAGGGGCTGTGCGGCGGCGTGCTCAGGGGGCAGCGGGGTGCCGGTGGCGGGGGTGGTGGCCGGGCCGGCCTGCGACGCCGGACCCGCCGGGGGTACGGCCACGCCCGCGCCGGAGGTGGCGTCGGCACCGGGCCACTGCTGCGGTACGGCGGCCGCGGGGGTGCCGGCGGCCGGAGTGGCCGGGCCCCCCTGGGCCACCGGCGCCTGCCCGGCGGCGGCCTCGGCGGGCAGCGGTTGGGCGGCCGGGGGGGTGGCCTGCGCGGCAGCGGGCTGCTGCCCCTGGGCGGGCAGGTGCGCCTCCGGGGTGGCCCGAGCGGGCACGGGTACGCCCTGACCGTAGGTGCCCTGCGCGGGTACGCCCTGGCCGTGGGTGCCCTGTGCGGGTACGGGCCGGCCCGGGGCCACCTGCGCGGGAACCGGCCGGCCGGGGGGTACGGGCGCAGCCTGACCGGCGGTGCCCTGCGCGGGCACGGCGGCGTGCGGCACCGCCGCCATCGGCTGACCGGGGGCGGCCTGAGCCGGCACACCGGCCCGAGCCGCGCTGCCCGGCTGCCCGGCGGGGCCCGCCGGTGCGGCCGTACCCTGCGCCGGAATCCTGTGCCCCGGAATCGGCTGCCCGGCCGGTCCGGTGACGGCCTGCCCGAGAGCCGACTGCGCGTTACCCGGCTGCGCGTGACCCGCCTGGGCCGGGACGGCCTGGGCCGGAGCGTCGGCGGCCGGGGCCGCGCCCTGAACCGGCTCCGCCGTCTGCGCCGCCTCACCCGGCTGGGCCACGGCCCGCCGGCGGCGGCCGGTCGGTGCGCTGGTGGGGTGCGGCTGCGGCGGGGTGTGGTCGTCGGCCTGGTCGGGCGTCATGGCGTCGTGCCGGCCGTCGTCGTCCGTACCGCCCGCGACGGCCACCGGGGCCGGACCGACCACCGGCGCCCGACCGGTCGCCGAGCCGACACCGGTCGCCGTTCCGGCGGATTCGGGCGAACGGTCGGCCTCGGCGGGCGGCAGGGCGAAGACCGTACGGGCTCCGGACTCCTGCGCCGCTGCCCGCTCCTGTGCCGCGGCCAGCGCCCGCCGGCGCCGACCGGTCGGCTGCGCGTCGTCGGCCGCACCGGCCTGGGCCTGCTCCGCGCCGGCCGCGGGCAGCGCGGGCGGCAGGGCGGCCTGCGGGGCGTCCGAGTCACGCCGGGCACGGCGGCCCGTGGGCACGGGCACGCCCTGCGGCGGTACGGCGCCGCCGAGTCCGTTGCCCGCGGCGGCGGTACCCGCGGCATGCTCGGCCGCCGTCATCACGGCACCCTCGCTCACGCCCTCGCCACCGGCGCCGGGCTCGGCGGCCCGGCCGCGTCGGCGTCCGCTCCCGCTGTCATCGGCCTCGGGCACGACCGGCGCCGCCGCCTCGACGGCGGCCGCCGCACGCCTGCGGCGCCGCCCGGTCGGCGAGGGCGACTCCGCCCCGCCGTCGGCTGGCTCACCGGACTCACCGGGAACGTCGCTCTCCAGGAAGGCGTCCGTCGAAGCCCGGCGGGCCCGGCGCCGCCCGCCACCGGCATCCGGCCCGGCGCCCTCCGCCGCGGTCTCCCCGGCGTCCGGGACCAGGGCGGCGACCGCCCCGGCCCCACCGCCGAGCGGCACTTCGAGCACGTACGCGCTGCCGCTCATGCCCGGCACCTCGTGCGTCTGCAGCACTCCGCCGTGCGCCCGGACGATCCCGCGCACGATCGGCTCGTGCACCGGGTCTCCCCCGCTGTACGGCCCCCGCACCTCGATCCGCGCGACCTCGCCGCGCTGGGCGGCCGCGACCACGACCGTGTTGTCCATGTATCCGCCCGCCGAGACGGGCGCGTTGCCGGTGGCGTCGACACCGGCCACGTCCGCGACGAGATGCGCGAGCGCGGTGGCGAGCCGCTGCGCGTCGACCTCGGCCTCGATGGGCGGCGCGTGCACGGCGAACTGCACCCGGCCGGGCCCGATCAGCTCGACGGCCCCGTCCACACCGGCCGCGACGACGGCGTCGAGCATCACCTTCGTCCGGGTGATGTCCTCGCTGCCGGCGTCGAGGTGCTGATAGCCGAGCACGTTGTCGATCAGCGTGGTGATGCGCGAGTACCCGGCGGACAGGTGGTGCAGCACCTGGTTGGCCTCGGGCCACAGCTGGCCGGCGTCGTCGGCGGCGAGGGCGGACAGCTCGCGGCGCAGTTCGTCCAGCGGTCCGCGCAGCGACCGGCCCAGCAGCGTGAGCAGTTGCTCGTGCCGCCCGGCGAGCGCCTCGTAGCGGTCCTTCTCCCGCTCGCCGAGGGCGGCGTACCGATCCTCGCCGGCCGCCAGCTCCTCCTGGTGCTGCTCGCGCAGTTCCTCGAGCTCGGTGACGTGCGCCTGGCGCAGCGCGGTCAGGTCGGAGGCGTGCTCCTCGGAGAGCCGCTCCAACTCGTCGGCGTGCGCCTTCTCCAGAGCGGACTTCTCGTCGGCGAGGTCGTCGTACGGCCGGCGGTCGGTGAAGGTCATCACGGCGCCGACGAGCTGGTCGCCGTCGCGCACGGGCGCGGTGGTCAGATCGACCGCGACCCGCTCCCCGCCCTTGGACCACAGCACCTGCCCGCGCACCCGGTGCTTGCGTCCGGAGCGCAGGGTGTCGGCGAGCGGGGACTCCTCGTACGGGAAGGGCGAGCCGTCGGCGCGCGAGTGCAGCACGAGGTTGTGCAGCTCCTTGCCGCCCAGCTCACCGGCCCGGTACCCCAGTATCTGGGCGGCGGCCGGATTGACCAGCACGATCCGCCCGTCGGTATCGGTACCGACGACGCCTTCCGACGCCGCCCGCAGGATCATCTCGGTCTGCCGCTGCGAACGGGCCAGCTCGGCCTCGGTGTCCACGGTTCCCGACAGGTCCCGCACCACGAGCATCAGCAGCTCGTCACCGGTGTAGCCGTAACCGTCGTACGCCTGCTGCCCGTTCTCCAGATTCGCGCTCGTGACCTCGACCGGGAACTCCGTCCCGTCGGTCCGCCGCGCGATCATGCGGGTCGGCTTGGTCCGCCCGCGCGGGTCCATGTGATCGGGCCGCCGCATGGAGCCGGGGATGAGCCGGGAGTCGAACTGCGGCAGCAGATCGAGCAGCCCGCGCCCGACGAGCGCGGTCCCCGGCGTCTCGAAGGCCTCCAGGGCGATGGTGTTGGCGTTGACGACGGTTCCGTTGGCGTTGACCAGGACCAACGCATCGGGCAGCGCGTCGAGTATGGCTGCGAGGCGAGCAGCGCCTCGGGATGGCCTGCTGCTCACGAGACGCTTCCTCCTTGTTACCGCACCTTGCCTACTGCTCGGGCCATCTTGCCAACCGGCCCGCGGGGTGTCACGCGAGGGAGTCTAAAGGCACGGGTTGCGCTCGCGACGCCGGATGAGAGGGAGGTCGCACGACGAAGTGACGGCGAACATGTGACCGTACGCGTCCGGCGTGCGGCCGGCCGCGTCCCGGTCCCCTTCCGCGCCTGTCCCGGCTCCTCTAGACCTTCGCGGGACCTTTACGTGAGCGCTGGCGGCGCCGGGAACCGTCTACGTGGGCGAACCGAGGTCCGGCAGCAGCGGCACCATCCGGTCCCACCGCGCCATCTCGCATCCGTTGCCCCGGTCGTACGCCGCGTCGACCGGGCGTCCGGCCCAGGTGCCGGTGACCCGGGCGGTGGCCGGTCCGCCGTAGAGCATGGTGCAGACGCTGTCGGGGGCGACCGGGGCGAAGGTGTCCCGGCCCCACTGCGTGTTCGCGTCGAGCGCCCGGCAGGCTCCCGCCGCGTCCGGGTGGTTCCCGCCCGTGGGATGGCAGGACATCTCGTACGTACCGTCCAGCCCGCGACCCGCGTGCCGTACGACGACGGTGAGGTGATCACCGGTCTCGTCCTCGGGCCGTGCCGGCGGGGGCATGAGGCCCGTGGCGGGCGGGGTGGGCGTGAGGTGCGCGGGGTGCGCGGCGGTGGCGGACGGTGCCGGCGGGGCGGCCGTGGCCGGTGTGGCGGTGAGGGCGGACAGGGATGGGACCGAGAGGGCGGCGAGGGCCGACACCAGGACGCCCCGAGGGACGACCGACATGACAGAGACCATGCCCTGATCAACGCCCACGGGCCCTGGACGTTGCGGCAGTGCCGCACCGCCGGCGAAGCCCTTTGCCCTGTGACCCCGGTGCCTAGTACCGTGGGGGTCGATTGGTGACAGCACGCTCGACTGTGTCATCATCTGCACGCACCAGTCGCGCGCTCGCGTGAGTGGTTGTGCTGGAGGCGTCGCCTAGTCCGGTCTATGGCGCCGCACTGCTAATGCGGTTTGGGTTTTAAAGCCCATCGAGGGTTCAAATCCCTCCGCCTCCGCGCCCATCCCGAAGCCCCGGTCCCAGGACCGGGGCTTCGGCGTTGTCGGCTCCACCGGCCCTCATCCGCGTTTTCGCAGGTCACAAGGGGTATGCGAATCGGATTTCACATGACGGCGGCAGTCATGTAATGTTCTTCCTGTCGCCGCGAGCGGGCCGGAAGGGCCGGGAGCGGATGACAAAAACAAAAGAACAAGCACTCGTAGCTTAACGGATAGAGCATCTGACTACGGATCAGAAGGTTGCAGGTTCGAATCCTGCCGAGTGCACACAGGTTGAAGGCCCCGGAGAGATCCGGGGCCTTCTGCGTTTCCGGGAAATGGCGGAGCCGCCGCGGCTCGCCGGTGCCGGAATGGGCTCGCGGTGGGGGCGGTTGCTCAGCAATCATTCTGCGGATCGTTGCGGTTCAGCTTCTCCAGGTACTCGTGGGCCAGTGCCGTCGCCCGGGTGAACCAGTCGGTGATGACCGACAGCTCCTCGGGGGAGTAGTCGGCGAACAGGTCCGTGACGCGCTGGTAGTGGCCCGCGTACACCGCCGCGACGCGGCTCACCGCGGCCTGGACGGGAGCCACCCGGACGCGGCGGCGGTCGGCCGGGTCGGGGCGGCGGGTGACGTAGCCCGCGCGTTCGAGGCGGTTGAGGATTCCGGTGACCGCGCCGGTGGTCACGTGGGCCCGGGCCGCGAGGTCGCCGGCCGTGAGCAGCTCCTCGCCCGCCTCCAGGACGAAGCCGAAGCAGGTCAGGTCGGTGACGTTCAGGCCCAGCCGCCGGGCCAGTTCCTGCCGGCCGATCAGGTGGGCGGCGATGAGGTGGTCCATCGCCGACAGCGCCTGCGCCGGATCGGCGGGCGGTCGGGTCGTGCCGTCCATCTTCCTGAATCCCTTAGCTCGTGAGATATTCGGGTGGGTAAATGTCTTGGCCCATGAGGGAATCTCTGTCGCTGTCCCTGGAGGCGGCCTTATGAGTCTGTACGACGAGGGTCACACGATCGCCGGCTGGACCGGCGCCGGCGTCGCGACCGTGGGAAGCGGAGTGCTGGGGTGGGGCGTGTGCGCGGCCTCGGCGGCAGGGGTGGCCGGCGGCCTGGCCGTCGTCGCCGCGAGCGTCCTGGTGACCTGGGCGCTGCATCTGTCCGGCTGGGGCAAGCCGCCGGGCGTGCGGCCGCGGGGGCAGTGGGGCATGCGGGTCCGCGACACCCAGGCTCCCGAGGGACACCCGGGCTGCGTCAGCTGCCGCCTGGCGGGACGGGGGCGGCAACGTACGAACGCCGTGGTGGCGGTGCCGGGCGAGGTGCGCGCCGAGTCGATACCTCTGTCTCCTCTGTCTCCTGTCGAGTGAATGGGCCCTCTGCGCACGGCTGTTGGGGATCGGCTGTTGATGATCGGTCTGCCCAGCTTCCGGGGTGGAGGTGATGCTCTGTGTACGAGCAGAACGACACGGCGGCGGATCGGTCGGCGGTACGGAAGCAGGACGCGATCGACCTCGGTGACTTCGTGTTCGCGGCCACGGGGGCGCGGGTGGGGAGGCTGACGACGCCGTAGGGCGAGCACTGGTTCCCGGCTGCGGATGTGGCAGCGAGGCTCGGCTGTGCGAACACGCGGCAAGCACTCTTGTGGCATGTCGCGGCAGAGTGCACCAAACGGTTCGGTGAGATCGCGGAAGGCGTCTGTGGACCAGACGCCTTGCGCAAAGTTGCAGGTCGCAGGTCGCAGGCTGCGGAAGTCGATGAAGACGGTGAACGTGCGTGGTTTGACCGCGCTCGTCAACGGTTGCACCAAGCCCGAGTGCGCACCCTTCAAACCGCCGGTCTCGTCGCCGCCCGCACTGTCAGTGGTGCCCTTTACCCTCACGGGTGATGGAACGCGTGTGGAAGTGTTCGGGGCTGCGGTGGACGTCGGATGGTCCCGTGCTGGTCTGGGACGGGGGTCGGCGCAGTGGGCTGCCCCGGGGCAAGAGGGTGGCCTTCGCGGTGCCGGCGGGGGCCGTGCGGCGGTGTGTGGGGGCCCGGGGGAACGCGTGTCCGGTGGCGGCCGGGGTGCCGGGGCGGAGCAGGGGGGCCCGGTGCGAGGAGTGTGCGCGGCTGGACCGGGCGCACTCGGTGGCCGCCGACACCCTTGCCGATGATCCGCGGCCGTACCGGGTGTACCTGGCCTGGTTCGGGCCCGGCATGGTCAAGGTCGGCATCACCGCCGTCGAGCGCGGTCCGGCTCGGCTGCTCGAGCAGGGCGCCGTCTGTTTCGCCTGGCTGGGTGCCGGTCCGCTGATGGCGGCCCGGAGGACGGAGGAGCTGCTGCGGGCCGCGCTCCGGGTGCCGGACCGGATTCCGTACGCCGACAAGCGGGCCGTGCGGGCGGCGTTGCCGGGGACGGTGGCCGAACGAGCGGCCGAAGTGTCGGAGTTGCACGCGCGGGCCGCCGCGCTCACGGGGTGGCCGGAGTCGCTGAGCCGGGAGCCGTGCCGGGTGGTGGACCACGTGGAGCGGTTCGGGCTCCTCGGTGCGGCGGCCGCCGCCGGGGATGTGGTGGAGCTGGTGCCGGGCGGGGCCGTGAGCGGGGAACTGGTCGCGGCCGCCGGGCCCGATCTGCATCTGGCGGTCGGCGGGCGGCGCGGGGTCGTCGTCCTCGACACGCGGCTGATGACCGGCTGGGAGGTCGTTCCCCGGTCCTCGGACGTTGGTGAACTGGGCTTTCCGGTGCGGGAGTTCGCGAGGGAGCCGGACGGGTTGTTCTGACGGCGTGGGCGGGGGCGGGCCGTTCCCAGGTGTTCCCTGAGAGGCGCCTGTGTGTTTCTCAGGGAAATCACAGACTGGGGAAAGCGTCTTCTCAGAGGACCCCGACAGGGTGTCCGCCATGACCACGATCTCGCCCCAGGGGCGCACCGAACTGCTGAGGCCGGACGGGAGCCCCGTCCGCGTGCTTGTGGTGGACGACGAACTGTCGATCACCGAACTGCTGAGCATGGCTCTTCGCTACGAGGGCTGGCAGATCAGGAGCGCGGGCGACGGGCAGGGCGCCATCCAGACGGCCCGCGAGTTCCGGCCCGACGCCGTCGTCCTGGACATGATGCTGCCGGACATGGACGGGCTGACCGTCCTCCAGCGGCTGCGCCGCGAGTTTCCCGACGTGCCCGTGCTCTTCCTGACCGCCAGGGACGCGGTGGAGGACCGGATCGCCGGGCTCACCGCGGGCGGCGACGACTACGTCACCAAGCCGTTCAGCCTGGAGGAGGTCGTGGCCCGGCTGCGCGGGCTGATCCGGCGCTCCGGCGCCGCCGACCGGAGGTCCGAGTCCATGCTCGTCGTCGGCGACCTGACCCTGGACGAGGACAGCCACGAGGTGTCGCGGGGCGGGGACAACATCCACCTGACCGCCACCGAGTTCGAGCTGCTGCGCTTCCTGATGCGCAATCCGCGGCGCGTGCTCAGCAAGGCGCAGATCCTGGACCGCGTGTGGTCGTACGACTTCGGCGGGCAGGCCAACGTCGTCGAGCTGTACATCTCCTATCTGCGCAGGAAGATCGACGCCGGCCGGGAACCGATGATCCACACCAGGCGCGGGGCCGGTTACCTGATCAAACCCGCCGTGTCATGAGCGGACGACGACGGCCGCGTCCGCGAAGACGAGCGGGACAGCCGCGCACCCTGCGGACCCGGCTCGTCGTCGCGTCGGTGGTGCTGATCGCCGTGGTCTGCTCGGTGATCGGCACCGTCACCACGCTGGCGCTGCGCTCGCATCTGTACGACCAGCTCAACGGACAGCTCGACGAGGTCGCCGCGCGCGCGTCCGGCTCCTTCGGCCCACCGGGCGAGGAGCCCAGGGGCGGCATGGCACCGGGTGGGCAGAAACCCAGGACGCGTCCCCCGGTCCTCACCGAGTTCGTCACCAAGGGCCCGCAGCCGCAGGGCACCATCGCGGCCACGGTCGAGAATGGTGTGATCACCGACGCCCAGCGTGGCAAGCAGTCCCGCAGCGATTTCGAGATGAAGCCGAAGTCGCTGACCAAGGCGCAGATCGCCGCCCTCCAGGCCGTTCCGCGGGAGGACGGGGGACAGCGCACCGTCGACATCCCCGGCCTCGGCGAGTACCGGGTCGAGTACCGGACCGGTGACAACGGCGCCTACTACGTCGCCGTACCGACGACATCGGTCGACAACACGATCAACACCCTGATCCTCGTCGAGATCAGCGTCACCGCGGCCGGCCTCGTCGCCGCCGTCATCGCGGGCTACGCGCTCGTCGGCGTCGCCACCCGGCCCCTGCGGAAGGTCGCCGCCACCGCCACCCGGGTCTCCGAACTGCGCCTGCACACCGGCGAGGTGATCCTGAGCGAGCGGGTGCTCGAGTCCGAGTGCGACCCGCACACCGAGGTCGGCCAGGTGGGCGCCGCGCTCAACCGCCTGCTCGACCATGTGCACGGCGCGCTGCACGCCCGACAGCAGAGCGAGACCCGGGTACGGCAGTTCGTCGCCGACGCCAGCCACGAGCTGCGCACGCCGCTCGCCTCCATCCGCGGCTACGCCGAGCTCACGCGGCGCGGACGCGAACAGGTCGGACCCGACACCCGGCACGCCCTCGGCCGTATCGAGTCCGAGGCCGGACGGATGACCCTGCTCGTGGAGGACCTCCTCCTGCTCGCCCGGCTCGACGCCGGACGCCCGCTGCGGTTCGAGCAGACCGATCTCGTGCCGCTCGTCGTCGACACCGTCAGCGACGCCCGCGCGGCCGGCCTGGACCACAACTGGCGGCTCGACCTGCCCGACGCACCGGCACCGGTGTCCGCGGACGCGGCCCGCCTGCAGCAGGTGCTGGTCAACCTGCTGGGCAACGCCCGCAACCACACCCCGCCGGGGACGACCGTCACCGCGCGCGTGCGGCGGCGCGGGGCGTGGATGTGCGTCGACGTGGAGGACAACGGGCCGGGCGTCCCGCCCGAGCTGCTGCCGCACGTCTTCGAGCGGTTCGCCCGCGGGGACTCCGCCCGCTCGCGGGCCACCGGCTCCACGGGTCTGGGGCTCGCCATCGTGCAGGCCGTCGCGGCCGCGCACGGCGGCGCCGTGACCGTGGACAGCGTGCCGGGGCGGACGGTCTTCACCGTGCACCTGCCCGCGCTCGGCCCCACCGAGGTGCGCCCGGACCCCGTATCGAACCGGGAATCGCACTCACAGGCCCAGCACAGGGCCACCACATGGGTGCAACAGGGCGCCTGAGGAGAGTCGGTGCATGCGAACCGACTCTTCTCCCGGCACCCTGCCGGCGCGGGAGCACCTCCCGGCCGGAAACGCCGGTACGCCTGTCCTGGACGTAGTGATCCCCGTCTACAACGAGGAGAAGGACCTCCAGCCGTGCGTGCGCAGACTGCACGAGCACCTCGCGCGCACCTTCCCGTACGCCTTCCGCATCACCATCGCGGACAACGCCTCCACGGACGGCACCCCGCAGGTGGCGGCGCGGCTGGCGGCTCGGCTGCCCGAGGTCAGCACGTTCCGGCTGGAGCAGAAGGGCCGCGGCCGTGCCCTGCGGACGGTGTGGGCCGCGTCCGACGCGCCGGTCCTCGCGTACATGGACGTCGATCTGTCCACCGATCTCAACGCCCTGCTGCCGCTGGTGGCACCGCTGATCTCGGGCCACTCCGACCTCGCGATCGGCTCCCGGCTCGCCCGTGCCTCACGGGTTGTGCGGGGACCCAAGCGGGAGTTCATCAGCCGGGCCTACAACCTGATCCTGCGCGGCTCGCTGCAGGCCCGTTTCTCGGACGCGCAGTGCGGCTTCAAGGCCATCCGGCGGGATGTGGCGCAGGTGCTGCTGCCGCTGGTGGAGGACACCGGCTGGTTCTTCGACACCGAGATGCTGGTGCTCGCCGAGCGGGCCGGGCTGCGGATCCACGAGGTGCCGGTCGACTGGGTCGACGACCCCGACTCGACCGTGCACATCGTGCGGACCGCGACCGACGACCTCAAGGGTGTCTGGCGCATCGGCCGGGCGCTGACCACCGGTTCGCTGCCGCTGGACCGGCTCACCCGGCCCTTCGGGGACGACCCGCGCGACCGCGAGATCCAGGACGTGCCCCGCGGGCTTGCCCGCCAGCTCGTCGGGTTCTGCGTGGTCGGTGGCCTGTCGACACTGTTCTACCTGCTGCTGTACAGCGTCTTCCGGCAGTTCTCCGGCTCGCAGATCGCCAACGCGCTCGCGCTGCTGGTCTCGGCGGTCGCCAACACGGCCGCCAACCGCCGGCTGACCTTCGGGGTGCGCGGCCGGGGCGGTGCGGTCCGGCACCAGGCGCAGGGCCTGGTCGTCTTCGGCATCGGACTCGCCCTGACCAGCGGCTCGCTGGCCGCCCTGAACGCGGCCAACGCCAGCCCCGCGCACTCCACCGAGCTGGCGGTGCTCATCGCCGCCAACCTCGCGGCGACCGTGCTGCGCTTCCTGCTCTTCCGGGCCTGGGTGTTCCCGGACCGGCCGGAGGACGGCCCGGTCTCCACCGTGGTCACCGCGCGCACCGCGTCCGCGCACACCCCATCCGCGCCGGCCCACGCCACGACGTCCTCGCCGGCCTACGCCCCGCCCGCGCCGTACCGGCCGGACGGGCCGCTCCCGCGCCGCCCGCTGCCGCACCCGGCGTACGGCCCGTTCCAGACCACCGCCCAGGTCCGCGCCGGTGAAGCCGCGGACGGCACCTGGAGGGACGGCACCATGCCGCCGCGGCCGGTGCGCCCTCACGACACCGACCCGGGGGACCCCCGATGACCACGCACTTCGACCAGCCCGCCCAGCAGGGCGCCCCCGCCGTCTGGGGTCCCCCCGCGGCTTCCCCGCCTGTCCCGGAGGCGGGCGAGCCCCGCCGGCCCCTCGTGTCCCGGGTGTGGCGCGGCCGCCCCGAGGACCCGCGCTGGGCGCGGCCGGCCCTCCTCGGCCTGCTGGCCCTCACCCTCGTCACCTACCTGTACGACCTGAGCACCTCCGGCTACGCCAACTCCTTCTACTCGGCGGCCGTCCAGGCGGGCAGCAGGTCCTGGAAGGCGTTCTTCTTCGGCTCCCTGGACGCGGGCAACGCCATCACCGTCGACAAGCCCTCGGCCTTCATGTGGCCGATGGAGCTGTCGGTGCGGATCTTCGGCCTGAACTCGTGGGCGATCCTGACGCCGCAGGTGCTCATGGGCGTCGGCACGGTGGCGGTCGTGTACGCCGGGGTACGGCGCCGGTCCAGCCCCGCCGCCGGTCTGATCGCGGGCGCGGTGCTCGCGCTCACCCCGGTCGCCGCGCTGATGTTCCGGTTCAACAACCCGGACGCGCTGCTGGCCCTGCTGATGTCGCTGGCCTGCTACTTCGTCGTCCGCGCGGTGGAGGACGGGCGGACCCGGTGGCTGGTGTGGGCGGGTGCCGTGATCGGCTTCGCGTTCCTCGCCAAGACCCTGCAGGCGTTCCTGATCCTGCCGCCGCTGGCGATCGTCTACGCCGTCTGCGGTCCGGTCCGGCTGCGGAAGCGGCTGGTGCAACTGGCTCTGGCGACCGTCGCGCTCGTGGTGGCGGGCGGCTGGTGGGTCGCGATCGTCGAGCTGTGGCCGGCCTCCTCCCGCCCCTACACCGGCGGTTCGCAGAACAACAGCTTCCTCGAGCTGACCTTCGGCTACAACGGTCTCGGCCGGATCAGCGGCGACGAGACCGGCAGCGTCGGCGGCGGTGGCGGCGGTGGCGGCGCGGGCGGCTCCGGCCAGTGGGGCGAGACCGGCTGGGACCGGATGTTCGACTCCGAGATCGGCAGCCAGATCTCCTGGCTGATCCCGGCCGCGCTGATCCTGCTGGCCGCCGGCCTGTGGGCGACGAGGAAGGCCCGGCGTACGTCGGTGACGCGCGCCTCGTTCCTGGTCTGGGGCGGCTCGCTGCTCATGACGATGGTGGTCTTCAGCTACATGGCGGGCATCTTCCACCAGTACTACACGGTGGCCCTCGCCCCCGACGTCGCGGCCGTCACCGGCACGGGCGCCGGGCTGCTGTGGGAGCGGCGCCGGGAGACCTGGGCGTCGATCACGCTCGCCGCCGCCGTGGTGGCCGCGGCCGCCTGGGGCTACGTCCTGCTCAACCGCACCTCCGACTACCTGCCCTGGCTGAGGTGGCTGGTGCTGATCGGCGGCCTCGCGGCCGCGTTCGGGCTGGTCTTCGCCGGGCGGATCTCCCGGCGACCTGCCCTCGGCGTGGCGGCGCTGGGCCTGGTGGCCGCGCTGGCCGGTCCGGGCGCGTACACCCTCAGCACGGTGAACTCGGCGCACACCGGTTCCATCCCGACGGCCGGTCCGGCGGGCGCGAGCATGATGGGCTTCGGCGGCGGCCGCCCGGGAGGCGGCGACGGCGGCGGCATGCCGGGCGGCTTCGGCGGCGGGATGCCGGGCCAGGGGCAGCAGAACCAGCAGGGGCAACAAGGCCGGCAGGGCCGGCCGAACGGGAACGGGAACCTGCCGAGTCAGGGCCAGGGCTTCCCCGGCGGGGGCATGCCGGGCCAGAACGGCAACACCCAGGGCCAGGCGCCGCGGAACGGGAACGGCTTCCCGGGCGGCGGTGCCATGGGCGAGGGCGGCCGTGCGGGCGGCGGTGGCGCCGGCGGTCTGCTGGACGGCGCGCAGGTCGGCTCGGCGGCCAGGAAGCTGCTGGAGACGGACGCGGGCGAGTACACCTGGGTCGCCGCCTCCATCGGCTCCCAGAACTCCGCGAGCTACCAGCTCGCCACCGGCGACCCGGTGATGGCGATCGGCGGCTTCAACGGCACCGACCCGTCCCCGACCCTGGCCCAGTTCAAGAAGTACGTGACCGAAGGGAAGATCCACTACTTCATCGCCGGCGGCGGCATGGGCGGCGGCATGGGCGGCAGCGGCAGCGGTTCGGCGTCGAGGATCAGCTCGTGGGTGCAGAGCAACTTCAAGAAGGTCACGGTGGGTTCGGCCACCTTCTACGACCTTCTACGACCTGACCAGGAGCGGCTGACGAAGAACAGCCGATGACGACGCGCCGTACACCGCAGGGCCCCGGCCGTGCGGTGTACGGCGCGTCTGCCCCCCCCGGGTCGGGTCGGCTCCCGGACGGACCGCCTAAGAGCTCGCGGCCCTGGGTATGCGTGCCGCTGCGGGCGGTGTGCGGTCGGCCGCGCCCAGGCGGCGGAGCCCCGTACCGACACGGCCGCGCGCCCCACATCCGGGGCGGTGGCCGGAGTTCGAGAGAGGTGCGTCGGTGGCCAGGACCGGTGACGGGTCGGCGCGGGGCAGTGTCTGGCTGGAGGCGAGGACACGGCGCGGCGGGCGAGGTGGCCAGCCCTCGGGCCTGGACCGGGAGCGGATCATCGAGGTCAGCGTGCGGCTGCTGGACGCCGAGGGCATGGCGAAGTTCTCCATGCGGCGGCTGGCCGCCGAGCTGAACGTCACCGCGATGTCCCTGTACTGGTACGTCGACACCAAGGACGACCTCCTCGAACTCGCCCTCGACGCCGCCTACGGCGAACTCGGGCTGCCGGATCCGCGGGACGACGGCGCCGACTGGCGGGAGCAACTGCGGGAGCTGGCCGGCGAGTACCGGGCGCTGCTGGTGCGCCACGCCTGGCTGTCGCCACTGGCCGGGCGCTACCTCAACATCGGCCCCAACTCGCTGGCGTTCTCCCGCGTGGTCCAGCGGGTCGTCCGCCGCGCCGGGCTGCCCGCGCACGGCGTCACCGGCGCCATCTCGGCCGTCTTCCAGTTCGTGTACGGCTACGGCACGGTCGAGGCCCACTTCCTCGCCCGGACGGCGGACACGGGGCTGACCGCGGACGAGTACCACCGGCAGGCCATGAGCCTGGTCGCCGAGGACCCCGGGACCGCCGAGATGTTCCGGGAGTCCCGGGAGCTGATGGCGGCCCGGGGCGGCGACACGGTCGACGAGATGATGGACCGGGACTTCGGTTTCGCCCTCGACCTGCTGATCGCCGGCATCGAGGCGATGGTCGCCAGGGGCTGACCGACCGCCCGGCCGCCGTCCGGGAGCCGCACCGGGCCATCGACCGGCTGCCGCCGCTGCCGCAGCCCCTGGCTAGTCGCCCTCCGCCAGCCGTGCCGGGAACCCGCCGGTCGCCACCGGACCCCAGCGTTCCGGTGTCACCCGGATGATCGACTTGCCCTGCTTGCGCATCGCCTCGCGGTACTCGTCCCAGTCCGGGTGCTCACCGGCGATGTTGCGGTAGTACTCGACCAGGGGCTCGACCGAGTCGGGAGTGTCGATGACCTCGGCCGTGCCGTCGATCTGGACCCAGGGCCCGTTCCACTCGTCGCTGAGGACGATGAGACTGACCCGGGAGTCCCGCCTGGAGTTGCGGGTCTTGGCGCGCTCGGGGTAGGTGGAGGCCACGATCCGGCCCGAGTCGTCCACCCCGCAGGTGAGCGGAGAGCCCTGGGGGCTGCCGTCGGCCCGGCGGGTGAGCAGGATGGCGCGGTGCCTGGGGCGTACGAAGTCCAGCAGTTCGGCCTGCGATACACGGGTGTTCGTCGCGATGTTCGGTGCCATGGACGCAGCCTAGGACGAGCGGGGCCCGGTCAGCCTGACCCTGTCGGTCACAGGATCATCCGGACGTCACTTCACCTCAACGGAGCAGCTAAAGTGCAGATGTCGTGTGCTCGCAGTCAGGAATGTGCTGCGGAGCTCTCCTGAGCATGGCCGTAGGGCCATGACACCCGAGAGGTTCGTGGTGGTTACCCCTGACTTTTTCGACGTGACCCGCTCTCCGGCCGGCCTGGAGCTGGCGGAGGCGCTCACGCTGGCGGCTCGGCAACTGCACGAGACCACCACCCCGCAGGCCACGCTGCGCACCGCCGTCCGGCTGGCCGTGGAGCTGCTCCCCGGCGCCGAGCACGCCGGCGTCCTGGAGATCGACCGCGGGGAGGGCCGCCGCACGGTCGCCTGGACCGACGACATCGTGCGGGACGCCGAGGCCCCGGAGCTGCCGCACTGGGAACGGCTGTGGACCTCGCCGGTGGTGCGGCTGCCCGACGACGCCGAGACCGAGCGGGGACCGCTGCCGGACCTGGGGCTGCGCTCGGTGCTGTCGCTGCGGCTGCGCGCCGACCGGCGCCGGCTCACCGTGCTCACCGCCTATTCCGGCAAGCCGCGCGCCTTCGACGACACCACCGTCCGCCTCGGCCGCCTCTTCACCGCGCACGTCAGCCTCGCCCTGAACGCGGTGACCGTCCAGGAGCAGCTCACCGAGGCCATGCACACCAGGGACCTGATCGGCCAGGCCACCGGCGTCCTCATGGAGCGTCTCGACATCGACGCGACGGCGGCCTTCGAGAGCCTGGTGCGCGCGTCCCAGCGGGAGAACGTCAAACTGCGGGACCTGGCGCGGCGCATCGTGGGCGCCACCGACAACTGAGCCACCGGGAACGACGACGACGGCCCGCCGCCACTTCGAGTGGCGGCGGGCCGTCGGCCGTTCCCGTCAGGCGGCGGGCAGTGACTCGCCCTGGACCGCCTGGATGTCCAGCTCGACCCTGAGGGTCGTGCCGATGGCGGCGATGCCCGCCTGGAGGACCTGGTTGTAGTTCATCGCGAAGTCCTCGCGGTGCAGTTCGGTGGTCGCCCGGAAGGCCGCACGGGTGCCGCCCCACGGGTCGGCGCCGGTGCCGAGGTAGGCCAGGTCCAGGTCGGCCGGCCGCACCACGCCGTGCATCGACAGCTCGCCGTGCACGGTCCAGCGGTCCGGGCCGGCCACCGTCACGCCCGTGGAGCGGTAGGTGATCTCCGGGTGCCGCTCGACGTCGAGGAAGTCCGCGGACCGCAGGTGCGTGTCCCGCATGCCGTTGCCCGTGTCGACGGACGCGGCCCGGATCACCGCCTCGACGCGGGACTTGGTGACGTCGTCCGGGGCGATCTCGATGGTCCCGCCGAACTCCGTGAACCTGCCGTGCACACTGGAGATCCCCAGGTGCTGGGCGACGGCGGCGACGGAGGAGTGCGCCGGGTCGATGGTCCACGGGCCGGGCGGCGGCAGTTCGGTGCCGCCCTGCCGGGCCAGCGTGACGGTGCCGACCTCGGCCCGCCCGCTCGCTGTGACGATGGCGCTGGAGGCGGCGGGCGCGTAGCCGACGGCGGTCACGATCACCGTGTACGCCCCCGGTGCCAGCTCGGTGACGTCCCGTACGGCGCCCTCGGGGTCCGCCTCGGCCCGCAGCACCTGCGTACCGGTCATGTCGGTCATCGTGACGACGGCGTGCGACACGGCCCATCCGTCCCGGGTACGGATCCTCGCGGTCAGTCCCATCCCGTCTTCTCCCTGAAAAGCCAGATAAATCGGTCGTATGGAATCGGCCCGTGACGGGCGCGTCTCCGCTCAAGGCGCGCGCCGTCACGGGCCGGGGCTCGAACTACTCGCCGGGGTGGGCGAGTTCGATGTCGTGGCCGTCGACTCCGGTGCCGTTCACCGTCAGGGCCGTCGCCACCGGCGGGTAGCCCGTCGCGATGACCGTGTAGTCGCCGCCGTCCAGGTCGGTGAAGGCGTACGCCCCGTCCGTCCCGGTGGTGGCCGTGCCGACCACGTTGCCCGCCTGGTCGACCAGGGTCACGCGGGCGTCGGCCAGCGCGCCGTGCGGAGCCCGCACGACACCCTGCAGCCGGGCGCCGGCGTCCAGGTCGACCTCGATCCGGGTGACCCCGGTGGTGGCGACCTCGACCGGCAGCGCGCGCGGCCGGAACCCGCTCGCGTTGACCGCGACGGTCACCGCGCCCGGCACCAGGTCGGTGAAGGCGAACTCGCCCTGCTCACCGGAGGCGGCGGTGGCCAGCAGGTCGCCGCGCACATCGGTGACGATCACCATCGCGTCCTTGACCGGCAGCGCGCTCCCGGCCGAGCGGACCACACCGGTCAGCCCGCTGGTGCCGCTGAGCAGGATGTCGTAGGACAGCGGCTCCTCGCCCACCACGATCGTGGAGGCTTGCGGCTGGAAGCCGTCGGCGGAGGCGATCAGGACGTACGAGCCGGTGCCCGGCGCGTCCACCGCGTAGGAACCGTCGGCCTGGGCGACCGAGCGGCCCAGCTGGCGGCCGGACAGCGAGATCAGCGTGACCGCGGCCTGCGGGACCGGGGCGCTCTCGGCGCCGCGGACGAATCCGTGCACCGGGGTACCGCCGCCCGTGCCCGGCTCCGCGACCGTGGCGACCGCGGTCACCTGCTGCGCGGCGGCCGCCGGAGCGGTGCCCTCGGACCCGGTCCCGGTGGTCGCGGCGACCGCGGCCGGGATCGCTTGCGCCTCGGCGACGACCGGGGCGGCGGCCGGGTCCAGGGCGGGCGCCCCGGCGTCCGCGGCCTGGGCCAGCGCACCCTTGGTCTTCAGCGGGACCTCCTTGATGAACAGCGTGATCAGGAAGGCGACGGCGGCGAGGGCGGCCGCGATGTAGAAGACATCGGCGATGCCGTGGCCGTAGGCGCTCTCCAGCAGCGTCCGGATGGGCAGCGGCAGCTTGTCCATGTCCGGAATGGTGTCGGTGGAACCCGAGCCGGCCATGGCGGCCTGGTACTTGGGGCTCAGGGCCCCGATGCCGTCCGTGACGTAGTGGGTGATCCGGTGGGCCATCACCGCGCCGAGGGCGGAGACGCCGACCGCACCGCCGAGGGAGCGGAAGAAGGTGACCGTGGAGCTGGCCGAGCCGAGGTCCGAGGGCGCCACCTGGTTCTGCGTGGCGAGGACCAGGTTCTGCATCATCATGCCGATGCCGAGACCCAGCAGGGCCATGAAGATGGCCATCTTCCAGTAGTCGGTGTCGTACCGGATGCCGCCCAGCAGGGCCAGGCCGGCCGTCACCAGGAGGCCACCGCTGACCAGCCAGCCCTTCCAACGGCCGGTGCGGGTGATGAACTGACCCGAGACGGTGGAGGAGATGAACAGGCCGCCGATCATCGGGATGGTCAGCACGCCCGACATCGTCGGGGACTCGTCGCGGGCCAGCTGGAAGTACTGGCTGAAGAAGACGGTGCCGGTGAACATCGCGACACCGACGAACAGCGAGGCGAGCGACGCCAGCGTGATGGTGCGGTTGCGGAACAGGCGCAGCGGGATGATCGGCTCGCTCGCCTTCGCCTCGACGAGGACGAAGAGCGCGCCGAGCACGACCGAACCGCCGACCATCGCGTAGGTCTGCCAGGACACCCAGTCGTACTTGTCACCGGCGAAGGTGACCCAGATGAGCAGCAGGGAGACGGCCGCGGAGATGAGGGACGCGCCGCCCCAGTCGACCTTGACCTCGCGCTTGACCACGGGGAGGTGCAGGGTCTTCTGCAGCACGATCAGCGCGATGACGGCGAACGGGACACCGACGTAGAAGCACCAGCGCCAGCCCAGCCAGGAGGTGTCGGTGATGACACCGCCGAGCAGCGGGCCGCCGACGGTGGCGACGGCGAAGGTGGCACCGAGGTAACCGGAGTAACGGCCCCGCTCACGCGGGGAGATCATCGCCGCCATGACGATCTGGGCCAGGGCCGACAGACCGCCGACGCCGATGCCCTGCACCACACGGCAGACGATCAGCATGCCGGGGTTCTGCGACAGGCCGGCCGCCATCGAGGCGATGACGTAGATGATCAGGGCTATCTGGACGAGCGCCTTCTTGCTGTACAGGTCGGCGAGCTTGCCCCACAGAGGAGTGGCCGCGGTCATCGACAGCAGGGCGGCCGTGACCACCCAGGTGTAGGCGGACTGACCGCCGCCGAGGTCGCCGATGATCTCCGGCAGGGCGTTGGAGACGATCGTGGACGACAGGATCGCCACGAACATGCCGAGCAGGAGCCCGGACAGGGCCTCCATGATCTGCCGGTGGGTCATCGGGGCGTGGCCTGTGCCTCCCCCGTGCTTGGCGTGAGCCCGCACACCGGCTGGTGTGGTCGTTGCCATGGGCTTCCTTTACTTACGTGCTTGCGGGTGTACGGGTGGTCTCTTCGACTACGGGCGCGGGGATCCGGACCGGGGTCGAGCGGCAGTCGCCGAAGGACGCGCGCAGGCGCGCCATCAGCTCGATGAGCAGGCCGACCTCCTCGTCGGTCCAGTCGGCGAGCCGCTCCGCCAGCAGATGCGTGGTCCGCCGGGACAGCTCGTCCAGCTGCTCCAGGCCGTCGGGCGTCAGGCGCAGGATGCGCGAGCGCTTGTCCGCGGGGTCCGGGTGCCGTTCGATCCAGCCACGCGCGGCGACGTGCGCGACATGCCGGCTGGTGACCGACATGTCCACGGAGAGCAGCTCCGCGAGCTTGCTCATGCGCATGTCGCCGTGACGGCCGAGCAGGGTCAGCACGGCGGCCGAGCCGGCCGGGCACTCGGACGGCAGGATCCGCCCCAGGTCCCGTTTCACGGCTCCGAAGGCGCTGAACTGACGCACCAGCTCCTCGTACTGCGCCTGTTCGGCCATCACACCTCCCGTATTCGTTGCTTAGGGCAACCATAGAGGAGGTTGGTTGCTGCAGGCAAACAACCAGGGGTCGAGCGGCGCAAAAACTTGGCAAAGGCAAGTATTGCGATCGTAAACACGCTGTTCGGAGTGGGCGC
Organism: Streptomyces sp. NPDC058145; assembly: GCF_042884245.1. Taxonomy (NCBI): domain Bacteria; kingdom Bacillati; phylum Actinomycetota; class Actinomycetes; order Kitasatosporales; family Streptomycetaceae; genus Streptomyces; species Streptomyces sp. NPDC058145. Next base: position 382,236 of record NZ_JBHVUH010000004.1, read on the forward strand.
CCGCACCCCGTCTGTCCCGGTGGACCCCCACTTGGGTCGCACCACCGGATTCGCTAGTGTCTCGGGCCATGGCTAACACCCAGGGCCCTCAGGGCAATTACGACCCCGCAGGCAGCACCCAGATGTTCCGCGCGTTCGTCGACGAGGGCCCCCAGGGGCGGCCGCAGCAGCAGCCGGCCTCCTCCGGACCCCGGGTCGGCCTGATCATCGGCATCGTGGCGGCCGTGGTCGTCGTCGCCGCCGTCGCCTGGCTCGCGCTCAAGTAGGACACCCGGCCGCCCGGACACACGAAGGCCGCCGACGCTGCCGCGAAGGCGCCTCGGCGGCCCTGTGTCCGTGTGCCCGTCAGTCCGAGATGAGGCCCTCCCGCAGCTGGGCCAGGGTCCGGGTCAGCAGCCGGGAGACGTGCATCTGGGAGATGCCGACCTCCTCGCCGATCTGCGACTGGGTCATGTTGGCGAAGAAGCGCAGCATGATGATCCGGCGCTCCCGGGGCGGCAACTTCGCCAGCAGCGGCTTCAGGGACTCCCGGTACTCCACGCCCTCCAGCGCGCTGTCCTCGTAGCCGAGGCGGTCGGCGAGGGAGCCCTCGCCGCCGTCGTCCTCGGGGGCCGGGGAGTCGAGCGAGGAGGCGGTGTAGGCGTTGCCGACCGCGAGGCCGTCGACCACGTCCTCCTCGGAGACGCCGAGTACGGCGGCCAGCTCCGTGACCGTCGGGGAGCGGTCCAGCTTCTGGGACAGCTCGTCGCTGGCCTTGGTGAGGGCCAGACGCAGTTCCTGGAGCCGGCGCGGGACGCGTACCGACCACGAGGTGTCGCGGAAGAAGCGCTTGATCTCACCCACGACCGTCGGCATCGCGAACGTCGGGAACTCCACGCCCCGTTCGCAGTCGAAGCGGTCGATCGCCTTGATCAGGCCGATGGTGCCGACCTGGACGATGTCCTCCATCGGCTCGTTGCGGGAGCGGAAGCGGGCCGCCGCGTAGCGCACGAGGGGGAGGTTGAGTTCGATCAGGGTGTCCCGGACGTACGCGCGCTCCGGGCTGTTCTCGTCGAGTGCGGCGAGCCGCAGGAACAGGGAACGGGACAGGGTCCGGGTGTCGATGTTCGCCGCGACCGGCGGGGCCGGGGCAGGGGCGGCGGCCGGGTCGGCCTGGGCCGGCACGGCATCGAGGGCCGTGACGCCCTCGATGCCGTCGAGGACGTCGAGAGCGTGGAGCTCCTTGGGCGCTGCCTCGCTCGTGGGCGTGAGGACCTTCGAGCTGCCCTGGTCTGCGGACATGCCACCCCCTTTGGGTCGCGGGACGGTCGCGGCGGCGCTGCCTTTCGAGCAACGCAGCCTTCACCTGAATACCGGCGCCGGAGCTCCGGCAAACGCGCTTCCCGCAGAATGTCACATGTCGGCAACACGCTGTAGTGACATGTCGACATGCAGGCGGTGAATCGGCCCTGGAAAGAAGGGGTCTGACGGCCTTTCGGCGCACAACTGTCGGGAACCGCCCTGGTGGGCGATTCGCTCTTACCGGTGAGTGATCGATCCCGCTTTCGATCCGCCGTGGGCTGGTGTTTTCCGGCGTGTGCTCCCGTGCGCCGGTTATGCCTCGATGCGATTCGCGGATCGCAGCCGCTGGAAGCTACGCGCGAGTAGCCGGGATACGTGCATCTGGGACACACCGAGTTCCGCGCTGATCTGCGACTGGGTCAGATTGCTGTAGTAGCGCAGCAGCAGGATTCTCTGTTCCCGTTCCGGGAGTTGGACCAGGAGATGGCGGACCAGGTCGCGGTGCTCCACGCCGTCCAGGGCCGGGTCCTCGAAGCCGATGCGGTCCAGCAGGCCGGGCAGTCCGTCGCCCTCCTGCGCGGCCTCCAGGGAGGTGGCGTGGTACGAGCGTCCCGCCTCGATGCAGGAGAGCACCTCCTCCTCGCTGATCCTGAGCCGCTCGGCGATCTCGGCGGTCGTCGGGGAGCGTCCGAAGGCCGTGGTGAGGTCCTCGGTCGCGCCGTTGACCTGCACCCACAGCTCGTGCAGCCGGCGCGGTACGTGGACCGTGCGGACGTTGTCCCGGAAGTACCGCTTGATCTCGCCGACCACGGTCGGCATCGCGAAGGTCGGGAACTGCACCCCCCGGTCGGGGTCGAAGCGGTCGATGGCGTTGATCAGGCCGATGGTGCCGACCTGGACCACGTCCTCCATCGGCTCGTTGCGGGAGCGGAAGCGGGCGGCCGCGTAGCGCACGAGCGGGAGATTGGCCTCGATCAGCGCTCCGCGCACCCGGTCGTGCTCCGGCGTGCCCGGAGTCAGATCCTTCAGCTCGGCGAAGAGCACCTGGGTCAGGGCGCGGGTGTCGGCGCCGCGGCGCTTCTCGGGAGTCGGAGGGGAGGGGCTGGGCACCTCGTCCTGGGGCGGCGCAGTACTGGCCGACACGGTCAACGCCACCTCTTCATCGGTCAGTCATCCGTCAAAAGCGGTCATAGCATCACAAGACATGTGCACTGTGTGCAAGCACCGCATAACGTCGTGTTGTGGTCAAATGGCGCCCAGTTCGGGACCCGGGACGCGGAAAAGCCCCCCATCTTTCCCATGGGGGGCTTTCGGCGCGCGCGGGTCAGAACTCGTAGTCGGCGATCACCCACGTGGCGAACTCCCGCCACAGCGCGACGCCGGCCTGATGGGCCGGGTGCTCGAGATAGCGCCGCAGGGCGTCCTGGTCGTCGACCGCCGAGTTGATCGCGAAGTCGTAGGCGATGGGCCGGTCACTGATGTTCCAGGCGCACTCCCAGAACCGCAGCTCCTCGATCAGGCCGCCGAGCGCCCTGAAGGCCTCCACGCCCGCCACGACCCGCGGATCGTCGCGCTCGACGCCCTCGTTGAGCCTGAAGAGGACCAGGTGACGGATCATGGGGTGTACCTCAGCTCTGTGCTCCGTCGGCGACCCAGGTCATGAAGTCGCCTATGGCCTTGGCCGCGTCCGATATGCCCTCGAAGCCTATCTGGACGTAGTCGGCCGCCTTGGCCGGGTCAGTGATGATCACGTACAGCGCGAAGACCGCGAGCACGTACACGGCGATCTTCTTGGCGTTCACCGCCACCGCGGCCTCCCCTGTACCTGCTGCGACTCTTCGGTGCCCTGTTGTCGGCGGTGAGTTTATCCGCCCGCTCGTGTGTTCCGGCCGGGGAATTGTGTGCGAGTCGTGGCGCACCGGAACGCGCTCCGGTGTGCGGGGAGTTGGGGAAACCGCGAGAGGCCCGGTCCACTGGACCGGGCCTCTCGTTCGGAGCGGTAGCGGAGGGATTTGAACCCTCGGTGACTTGCGCCACACTCGCTTTCGAGGCGAGCTCCTTCGGCCGCTCGGACACGCTACCGAGGGAGACCCTACAGCAAGCTGGGGCAAGGTTTGAAATCAGAATTCAGCGGTCCCGGAAGAACTCCGTGAGCACCCGGGCGCAGTCCTCGGCCAGGACGCCCTCGACGACCTCGGGGCGGTGGTTGAGCCGCCGGTCGCGCACGACGTCCCACAGCGAGCCGGCCGCTCCCGCCTTCTCGTCCCGGGCGCCGTAGACCACCCGGTCCACCCGGGACTGGACCAGCGCGCCCGCGCACATCGTGCAGGGCTCCAGCGTGACGACCAGCGTGCAGCCGGCCAGCCGCCACTGTCCGAGCGTCGCGGCGGCCCGCCGGAGCGCGAGGATCTCCGCGTGGGCCGTCGGGTCGCCGGTGGCCTCGCGCTCGTTGTGCCCGGCGGCCAGCACCGTCGTGCCGTCCGGGGACAGCAGGACTGCGCCTACGGGGACGTCGCCGCCCTTCACCGCCAGCCGGGCCTCGTCCAGGGCGAGCCGCATCGCGGCCCGCCAGGGGTCGCGCACCGGGTCGGGTGCGCCGGTGGTGTCCTCGGTGCTCAGCGGACGGTCTCCAGCACCTCCGAGGCGCCCAGGGCCTCGGCGATGGTGCCCAGCGCGTCCTCGGCCTCCAGGGTGCGCAGCTCCTTCTCGCTGATGCCCAGGTCGTCGAGGATCTCGCTGTCGCCCACCGGGCTGTGCGGCACCGCGTCGTCGTCGGCGGCGTCTCCGTCGTCCTCCTCGTCGTCGGACTCGCCGTCCTCCGTGCCGTCGAGGTCCAGGGAATCCAGGTCGGGGCCGTCGTCGGCACCCGGCTCCCGGCCCAGCAGCTCGTCGGTGAGCAGCAGCTCGCCGTAGGCGCTGCGGGCGGCGGCGGCCGCGTCCGAGACGTAGATGCGAGGGTCTTCCTCGCCGTCCACGCGGACGACACCGAACCAGGAGTCCTCCTGCTCGATCAGGACGAGCACGGTGTCCTCTTCGGGAGAGGCTTCCCGGGCCAGGTCGGCGAGATCCGACAGGGTCTCCACATCGTCGAGCTCTGTGTCGCTCGCTTCCCACCCGTCTTCGGTGCGCGCGAGCAGTGCGGCGAAGTACACCGTGACTCTCCCACTGGTCATAGGCGTGCCGGTTGGGGGTCCCCCCGGCGGAGGTTCTGGGCGGGTGGAGCTGGGCTCCGGGCCCCGCCCACTCGGCATCGTGGCAGAAACAAGACGTTCAGGGGACGTCTTCGGCTCCCTGTGTCCGGCAGTTTTGATCGTGGATCCGTGACCGGCCCACGTGTGCGTCCGTTGCCGCCACCTGCGGATCGTACGCGGCCCCACCGGCGCTCACGCACGTCCACCCGGGCAACACCGGTGCGTTCGCCGGTCTTTCCCACCGGCTTCCTTCCCACGGGTCTCTTCCCACCCGACCGTACGACGGAATCCCCCTACCAGCGGAAGGTTCGCATCCGCATGGCGTGGCGCAATCGGGCCGTCTTGGCGCGCCGGGGCTGGACGCGGTCGCGCAGTGCCCGGGCCTCGGCGAGGTCGCGCAGGAACTGGGCGCGGCGGCGCCGGCGCTCGGCGTCGGTCTCGGGCCGCCGGTGGCCTGTCGCGCTCCTGGCGTCCACGGCGGCGTCGGTCTCATGATCAGGCAGGTCAGGCACAGTCACACCACCCCGGGTCCGTCCCTCCCACTTTCCCTCGGACGGGCGGTTTGATGCCAGCGCCGACCGCGGCTGAGCGCGGTTACTGTTGGGGGCATGCGTCTCCACGTCGTCGACCACCCCCTGGTCGCTCACAAGCTCACCACGCTGCGCGACCAGCGCACCGACTCCGCGACCTTCCGCCGGCTCGCCGACGAACTGGTCACCCTGCTCGCCTACGAGGCCACGCGGGACGTGCGCACCGAGGCCGTCGACGTCCAGACGCCGGTCGCCCGGACCACCGGCGTCAAGCTCGCCCGGCCGCGCCCGCTGGTGGTGCCGATCCTGCGGGCCGGCCTCGGCATGCTGGACGGCATGGTCCGGCTGCTGCCGACCGCCGAGGTGGGCTTCCTGGGCATGATCCGCGACGAGGAGACGCTGCAGGCCTCCACGTACGCCTCGCGCATGCCGGAGGACCTCTCGGGCCGCCAGGTGTACGTCCTGGACCCGATGCTGGCGACCGGCGGCACGCTGGTCGCGGCCATCCAGGAGCTGATCAAGCGCGGCGCCGACGACGTCACCGCCGTGGTCCTGCTCGCCGCGCCCGAGGGCGTCGAGATCATGGAGCGGGAGCTCGCGGGCACCCCGGTCACGGTCGTCACGGCGGCCGTCGACGACCACCTCAACGAGCACGGCTACATCATTCCCGGCCTCGGGGACGCGGGGGACCGGCTGTACGGCGCCGCCGAGTAGGACCGGCCCCGCTCAGCAGCCCTTCTGCGACGCGGCGGTCGTCCGCTTCGGTTCACTCAGCCGGGCGAGGGCCTGGTCGGCGGCCGCCCGCCGCGTCAGGCTGCCGAACTTGTCACCGATGATCAGGTCGAGGCCGGCCCCCTTGCGGCCGGCCTCGGTACGGCGCTCGGCGCCGGTCAGCTGGGTGGCGAGCACCGGTAGCGAGGTGTCCAGCGCGGAGGCGGGGCCCAGGAGCACCCCGGCGCCCTTGACCTTCTTGTCGAACTCCTTGGGCGCGTTGCCCACGTCGCCGATCTTGAAGCCGCGCTTCTTCAGCTCGTCCGCGGTGGCCTTGGCGAGCCCGCTGCGGGTCGTGGCGTTGTAGACGTTCACGGTGATCGTGCGGGGCTCCGGCAGGACCCTGACGGGCGCGGCGGAAGCCTTCGCGACGGGGCACTCGGCCTTGGTGCCGGCCGCCGCGGACTTCTTGCCGCCACCGGTGAAGACGTCGATGAGCTGCAGAGTGCCCCAGCCGATCAGGCCCAGCGCGGCGACGGAGGCCACGACGGCGGCCACAAGCCTGCCGCGCCGCCGGGGAGGACGCATCCGAGGGTATTTGTCCCCCGTGACCCGGTACTGGCCGCCCATGCCGGGAGGAGTCAGCATGCTCATGAGCGCAGCGTAGTGCGCCCGAGCGGCGATGCCTATTAGATGATCAGCAGACGCCGCTCAGCGGAACCCGAAAGGGGCAACGGCCGTGTCGTGCGGATCAGTCGAGTTCGAGCACGCGCGCGTGCAGCACTTGGCGCTGCTGGAGCGCGGCGCGCACCGCTCGGTGGAGGCCGTCCTCCAGGTACAGGTCGCCCTGCCACTTCACGACATGCGCGAAGAGGTCACCGTAGAACGTCGAGTCCTCGGCCAGCAGGGTCTCCAGATCGAGCTGCTGCTTGGTGGTCACGAGCTGATCGAGGCGGACCGGGCGCGGCGCGACGTCCGCCCACTGCCGGGTGCTTTCCCGGCCGTGGTCGGGGTACGGCCGGCCGTTTCCGATGCGCTTGAAGATCACACGGAAAGCCTACCGGTCCAGACGTTCCGGGCGCAGCCATGGCGCCGCAGTGCGACGCTGGAAATGCCGGAGCGAAGGCGCTCATACCGGGTGCTATCGGAGACAGGGGCCGTGGATGAGTGACAGTGAGACGCTCCCTGCCGAGGCCGAGCGGATCCGGGCCGGCTACGCCTTCACCGGCCCCGCCCTGGATCTCGGGGCCCTGCTGTGGGACGCCCGGTGTCTCGCGCGGGTGCCGGTGCGCATCCCGCTGCCCATGCTCAACCGGCACGGACTGGTCGCGGGTGCCACGGGCACCGGCAAGACCAAGACGCTCCAGCTGATCGCCGAGCAACTGTCCGCGCAGGGCGTGCCGGTCTTCCTCGCGGACATCAAGGGCGATCTCTCCGGCATCTCCCGGCCGGGCGTGTCGAACGGCCGGGTCCAGGGGCGCGCGGCCGAGGTGGGCCAGAGCTGGACGCCGGCCGCTTTCCCCGCGGAGTTCCTCGCGCTCGGCGGGCTCGGTCACGGCATCCCGGTGCGGGCCACCATCACGAGCTTCGGGCCGGTGCTGCTGTCCAAGGTGCTCCGGCTCAACCAGACCCAGGAGCAGTCCCTCGGCCTGATCTTCCACTACGCCGACACCAAGGGCCTGGAGCTGGTCGACCTCAAGGACCTCAGGGCCGTGGTCGCCTTCCTGACCTCGGACGAGGGCAAGGCCGAGCTGAGGAACATCGGCGGGCTGTCCACCGCGACGGCCGGGGTGATCCTGCGCTCGCTGACCGCCTTCGAGGCGCAGGGGATGGCGGACTTCTTCGGCGAGCCGGAGTTCGACACGGCCGAGCTGCTGCGGACGGCGCCGGACGGGAGGGGCGTCGTCTCCGTCCTCGAACTCCCCGCCGTCCAGGACAGACCGCAGCTCTTCTCCACCTTCCTGATGTGGCTGCTGGCCGACCTCTTCCACGACCTGCCCGAGGTGGGCGACGCCGACAGGCCCAAGCTGGTCTTCTTCTTCGACGAGGCGCATCTGCTGTTCGGCGACGCCTCCCGGGCGTTCCTCGAGTCGATCACGCGGACCGTGCGCCTGATTCGCTCGAAAGGGGTCGGCGTCTTCTTCGTCACCCAGACCCCGAAGGACGTGCCGTCCGACGTCCTCGGCCAGCTCGGCAACCGTGTCCAGCACGCGCTGCGGGCCTTCACGCCGGACGACCAGAAGGCCCTGAAGGCGACCGTGAAGACCTTCCCGGACTCCGCCTACGACCTCGAGGAGCTCCTCACCGGCCTCGGCACCGGTGAGGCCGTGGTGACCGTGCTCAGCGAGACCGGTGCCCCCACCCCGGTCGCCGCGACCCGGCTGCGCGCCCCGGAGTCCCTGATGGGCCCGGTGGACGGGCCGGGGCTGGACCAGGCGGTGCGGGAGTCCGCGCTCCACGGACGTTATGCACAGGCTGTGGACCGAGAGTCGGCGTACGAGCGGCTGAGCGAGCGGCCGGCGGCCGAGACACCGGAGCCGGGCCGGGCCCAGGAGCCCGCGCGGGCCCCGGAGGCCGCCCGCACCGCGGAGGCGAAGGCGCCGAAGGAGGAGCCGTCGCTCGTCGAACAGGTGGTGGGCAGCGGCATGTTCAAGTCACTGGCCCGCTCGGTCGGCACCCAGATCGGCCGCGAGATCACCCGCTCCCTGTTCGGTACCGCACGGCGGAGGCGGTGACCGCCTCCGCCTGCTGATCAGCGGCCGTCCTCCTTCGCCGGCCCCTGCGGTTGCGGGTTCGTGTCCTTCGGCCGGGCCGGCGCGCTGCGCCTGGCCTCCGCGCGCAGCAGGGCGCGCAGGACCGCGTACGGGTCTGTGGGCATGGTCGTCCCTCGCGTAGAGCTGACTGGGCTGGGGGAAAGGCCCGGTCAGCAGCGCAGGACCACCGTCCGCAGCAGGGGCACGGCGCCCGGCGGCCGTGGCAGCGCGGGGCACGGAGGCGCCGCCGCGGGGGCGGGCGCCGGTTCGGGCAGGGGCGCGGGGCGTTCGGGGGCCCCGGCCGGATGGGAGACGCGGGCGGGCGGCCGCGGCAGGGTGTCCAGGTGGTCGTGCTCGGAGGTGCCGGCCGACGTGGCCGGGGCCGGCGCCGCCTGGGCCTGCAGATGGGCGCCGGGCACCCACACCGCCAGGAGCAGCACGAGCACCCGCAGCCAGGTACGGCTGCGGGGGATGCGCGCGGTCCTGCTCACACCGGGTCTGTGCCCGCCCGGCCACCCCGCCGCATCGCGCGCCGCCCGGGATACGCCCGTTCGGCGTACCGCCGGCCTCACACCGTGCGCGGGACCTGCCGCGCCATGCCCCGGACGCGGATCGCGGTGACGATCTCCACGATGCCGACGATCACCAGCCACCAGCCGGCGACCAGGGTCAGCACGGTGACCGAGGTGAAGGGCGAGTCGATCAGCACGATGCCGGCGACGAAGGTGACGACCCCGAGGAAGATCTGCCAGCCCCGGGCCGGCATACGGGAGTCGGAGGCGGCGGCCAGGGTCTGGGTGATGCCCCGGATCACCCAGCCGATGCCGATCCACAGGGCGAGCAGCAGGGTCGACTGCATCGGCCCGCGGAAGCAGAACAGGCCCAGCAGGATCGACAGGGCGCCGCTGATGAAGGCGAGCACGCGCAGCGAGGTCCGCTGGTGGGTGCCGAAGGCGGCGGCCAGCTGGAAGACGCCGCTGATGACGAGGTAGAGCCCGAACAGCACTCCGGCGACGGCCAGGGAGGGGCCCGGCCAGATCAGCACCAGGATGCCGAGGATCAGCGAGGCGATCCCGGTGCCCAGGACGACTTGCCAGGCGGCCCGGGAGAGGGCGTGCAGGGGCCCTTCGAGGGGCGGTTCGGGCTCGTGGCGTCCCTGCGGGGCGTGACCCCCGTGGACGCTCCGGTCGTCGTATTCACGGTCCCAGGAGGGGCCGCCGCTGGGTGCCTCGGTCATGGTTCATGCTCGGATCGTCCCGGGCGGCCCCGCCACCCGGGCGGGACCATCCGGCTGAGGTCTCCTTGCCCGTGGTCTTCGCCGCCGCGGCGGACTTGGCCGCCGCCTTCGTCTCCTGCTTGTGCGCCCGCACCTCGGCCGGCGACTCGGGCCCGGTGAGGCCGGCGACGGACCGGAAGGACCTTTTGAGTCGTCCTGTACGGCGGCGGTGTTGGCCCCCTTGTAGGGCGCGGCGGCGGAGGCCACCGGGGTGAGCGGGACGGCGGCGACCGCGGCCAGCACGGCGGCCGCGGTGACGGCTCTGCGCGACGAGACTCCTCGACTTGGTGAACGCTGCCCCGCCGGACCCGTGAACCCCGCGAAAGGTTTCTCTCCCCCGGCCGCCGGGAGTCGCGTACGATTCGCGCATCAACTTAGGCAAGGCTTACCTAAAATGGAGAGCTGCTCCGAGGTGACCAGCGAGATCCACCGCGATGCCTGGGGCATCCCCCATCTGCGGGCCGCCGACGCCCGCGCCCTGGCCCGCGCCCAGGGCCGGGTGACCGCCCTCGACCGCGCCTGGCAGCTCGAGGTCGAGCGGCACCGGGCCCGTGGCACCTCGGCCTCCTTCCTGGGCGCGGCCGCCCTCTCCTGGGACGTGTTCGCCCGCCGCGCCCGCCTCGACGACACCGCCAGGCGCTGTTTCGGCGCGCTGGCCGGCCGGGACCCCGAGACGGCGGACTGGGTCCGGGCGTACGTCGACGGCGTCAACGAGGGCCTGGCGGACGGCGCCCGCCGGGCGCCCGAGTTCGCGCGGTCCCCTCTCGCCCCGGGGCGCTGGGAGCCCTGGACCCCGCTCGGGGTCTGGCTCGCCACGCACATCCTGTTCGCCGGCTTCCCGGCCAAGCTGTGGCGCGAGGAGGCGATACGGCACCTCGGCCCCGAATCGGTCGGCCTTTTCGCCACCGACGGCCCCGGCACCGCCGGCAGCAACGGCTGGCTCCTGTCCGGCGACCGCACCGTCACCGGGCGGCCCATCGTCGCCGGTGACCCGCACCGCTTCATCGAGGACCCGGGCGTCTACCAGCAGATCCGCCTGTCCTGCCCGGAGTTCGACGTCATCGGCCTCGCCGTCCCCGGTGTTCCCGGCATCGCCCACTTCGGCCACACCGGCACCGTCGCCTGGGCCATCACCAACGCCATGGCCGATTACCAGGACGTCTACCGGGAGTGGCTGCGGCGCACCGGCGCGGGCGTGGAGGCGCTCGGCCCCGACGGGGTCTGGCGCCGGGCACTGCGGCACACGGAGACCGTGGAGGTCGCCGGGGAGGCCCCGGTCGGGATCGAGGTGCTCGAGACCGAGCGGGGGCCGGTGATCGCCGGCGGTCCGGAGGGCCTGGAGGCGGGCGTCACGGCCACCCCGCCGCACGGCCGGAACGCCGCTGACGAGGAGACCGGCCCGACCGAGCCGCCCACCGCCCTCGCCCTGCGCTACCCGCCCCGCGTCACGGAGGACCTCGGCTTCGGCTGTCTGCTCCCCCTCCTGCGCGCCCGCCGGGTCGGCGACGTCGACCGGGCGCTCGACGGCTGGGCCGAGCCGGTCAACGTCGTGCAGGCCGCCGACACCGAAGGCGGTCTGCTGCACCGGGTCGCCGGCCGCGTCCCCGTGCGCGCGGCGGACAACCGGGTCCGGGTGGTCCCCGCCTGGCGGCCGGGCCACGAGTGGCGCGGCTGGCACGAGACGCCGTACGCCCCACTGGCCGACGGCATCGCCGTGATGGCCAACCAGCGCGGCCCGGCCGCTCCCCTCGGCGTCGAGTTCGCGCCGCCGCACCGCGCCGCCCGCATCCGCGCCCTGCTCCAGGAGCGCCCCGTCTGGTCCGCCGCCGACCTGCACACCGTCCACACCGACACCCACCTCGCCTCGGCCGGTCCGCTCCTCGACCGCGTCGCCGCCCTCGACGGCCTCACCCCCGAGGCGGGCCGCCTCCGCGACCGGCTGCTGGCCTGGGACCGCCGCATGGACGCCGGCAGCACCGGCGCCGCGGCCTACGCCGCGGTGCGCACGGCGGTCGTGCGCCGGCTCGCCGCCCACCCGGCGTTCGCCGCCCTCACCGAACCGCCCGCCTACCCCGAGGTCCTGCTCCCCTGGCTGGCCCTCGTCCCGCGCATCGGCCACGCCCTCGAACACCTGCTGACGGCGGAGGAGTCGTACGGCGTCGACCGGGACGCCGTCGTACGGGACGCCCTGGTGGCGACCGCCGCCGCGGAACCGGCCGGCACCTGGTCGGACACCCATCGGCTCGCCCCCTGGAGGGCCCTGCCGGGGGAGGAGCCGTACGCGGAACCGGGCCTGGCCGGCGACCACGACTGCGTGCTGTGCACCTCGGCCGTCCCCGGCCTCACCGACCTCGCGGCCCGCGGCCCGGCCGCCCGCTACGTCTGGGACCTCGCGCGCCGCGAGGACAGCCGCTGGGTGGTCCCCTTCGGCGCCGACGGCGTCCCCGGCGCACCCCACCACCGCGACCAACTCCCCCTGTGGCTCGAGGGGGAGCTCGCCCCGGTCGTCACCGACTGGGCCCTGCTCACCGCCGAAGACACCCAGGAGAACGATGTCTGACCTGTTCGAACGGCACATCGACGGTTACGGCACCGTCCGCATCCGTCCCCTAGACCCGGCGGGCGACGCGCAGGTGGTGCACGCCTGGGTGAGCGAGGAGCGCGCCGCGTTCTGGGGAATGACCGGCCTGACCCGCTCCCAAGTGGCCGAAATCTACGCCCACATGGCCACCCTCGACACCCACCACGCCCACCTCGTCACCAAGGACGGTGAACCGGCCGCACTGCTGCAGACCTACGAGCCCGGCGCCGACCGGGTCGGCGAGTGCTACTCGGTCCGCCCCGGCGACATCGGCGTCCATGTGCTCCTCGCCCCCGCCGGATCCGCCGGCCGGCGCCCCGGCTGGACCTCGGCCCTGCTGACCGGGGTGACGGCGTACGCCCTGCTGGGGCTCGGCCGCCGCCGGATCGTGGTCGACCCGGACGTCCGCAACACCAGGGCGGTCGAACGCTTCTGGCGCCAGGGCTTCGAGCAGGGCCCCGCTGTCGTGCTGCCCGAGGTCGACATCCCCGGGGTGTACCTGCCCGCGAAACACGCCCAACTGGCCTTCCTGGACCGGGAGGCAGCCTTCCCGGGAGATCCGGCCCGATGCGCCGCCCGGACGAGGACCGTCCTTCCGGACACACCGGGCGGCCGGTGCGGTGAGCACGGCGGCCGATCGCCGCGTACGTATGGGGAGGCTTGACGTACCCGGAGCGCATGCGGCCGCCCGGGCCGGTGGACGGAGGGGTGAGGTGCGCGACGCACACCGGTGGCTGCGGCGGCTGACCGTGCTCGGCACGGGCCTGCTCCTGCTGCTGCTCGGCACCGCGGTCCCCGCCTCGGCCCACGCGGCCCTGCGCGAGACCGACCCCACCGATGGCACCGTCCTGAAGTCCGCCCCGCGCCGGGTGACGCTGACCTTCACGGAGTCCGTCGGCCTGCTGACCGACTCGTTCCGCGTCTACGACCCGGAGAACCACCGCCTCCGCACCGGCGAGGCGGACCACGCCCCCGGCCGCTCCGACACGGCCCGCGTACCGCTGCCCGCCCGGCTCGGCACCGGTACCTACACGGTGACCTGGCGGGTGGTCTCGGCGGACAGCCACCCGGTGTCCGGGGCCCTCACCTTCTCGGTGGGCAAGCGCACGGCGGCACCGGCGGGCCCGCTCCCCGACCGCGCGGAGAACCGGGCGACGACCAGCCTCTACAACATCGCGCGCTACCTCGCCTACCTGTCCGTGGCGCTCCTGCTCGGCACGGTGACGTTCGTGGCGTACTGCCGCCCGCCCGGCCGGGCCCGGCTGCGCCGTCCGGCACTGGCCGCCTGGTGGATCCTGCTCGTCTCGACCGCCGCCCTCTTCCTGCTGAGGGCGCCCTACGAGGAGGGCACCTCCCCCACGCGGGCGTTCGTGCTGTCCTCGCTCACCCGCACGGCCACGACCCGGCCCGGTGAACTCCTGCTCGCCCGCCTGATCCTGCTGCTCCTGGCCGCGGCCTGCGTCCTGCTACCGCGCCGGGGCCTGCGGCGGCGAGTCCCCCGCCGGGCCCTGCCGGCCTCGGCCGCGCTCGGCTCCGTGGCCCTCTCCCTGACCTGGGCCGCGGCCGAACACGCCTCGGCGGGGCCGCAGGTACCCGTCGCCGTCGCCTCCGCCGCCCTGCACCTGCTGGCCATGGCCGCCTGGCTGGGCGGCCTCGCGGCCCTGCTGCTGACACTGCGCCGGGACACGGCGGTGGAGCCGGCTCCCGTGGGAACGCCGGAGCCGGTGGCGCGGACCGTCGCCCGCTTCTCCCGCCTGGCCGTCGCCTCGGTGACGGTCCTCGCGGTGACCGGCGTCTACCAGTCCTGGCGGGGCCTCGGCTCCCCGCAGGCGCTCACCGGTACGACGTACGGACACATCCTGCTGGCCAAACTGGCGGCGGTGGCCCTGCTCCTCGCGGCCGCCTCCCGCTCCCGGCGGTGGACGGCCCGCCTGGCGAGTCCGTCCCCGGCGGCGCGCCCGGTCCGCGTCCCCGAGCCGGCCACCGGCCCGCCGCTCCCCGCCGCACCCCGGCCGGAGCCCACCGGACCGGACACCCCGTCGGCCCCCGCCCCGCACCAGCTGCGCCGCCCGGTGCTGGCCGAACTGGCCACAGGTGTCGTCGTCCTCGTCCTGACCACCCTCCTGACCAGCACCCTGCCGGGCCGGGCGGCGGCCGAGGCGGCGCGGTCCGAGGCGACGCCGGCCGCTGTCCCGGCCGCCTCGGTCACCACGATCCCGTTCGACGTCGGCACCCCCGGCGGCCACGGCAGGGTGCAGATCACCCTCGACCCCGGCCGGGTCGGCACGAACTCCGTCCAGGCGGTGGTCTACGGCCCCGACGGCGGCCTGGCCGCCGTCCCCGAACTCCGCCTCGCGATGATCCTCCCCGCCCAGCGGGTCGGCCCCCTGGACGCCAGGGTCACCGACCGCGGCGGCTACTGGGCGGCCGACTCCTTCGCCCTGCCGATCCCGGGGACGTGGACCATGAGGGTGACGGTGCGGGTGTCGGACGTGGACCAGGTGACCGTGTCGAAGACCGTACGGGTGGTGCGGTGACGGTCCCGGGGGAGAGGGGCGTGATGGAGCACGGCGAGCGAGTGATCATCGAGGGCGTGGAGTTCAAGGCCGCTCTGACCATCCGGTCGGACATCGGTCTGCTGGCCCTGCACGGCGCCAAGGAGGGCGGTACGGCGGAACTGGCCCACGAGGTGGCGGCCCGCACGGGAGCGACCGCACTGGTCTTCACCCAGCCCTTCGGCTCCCCGGTCCACATCCCCTCGCACCGGATGTCCGAGGCATCCTGCGAGGC
Organism: Streptomyces sp. NPDC058145; assembly: GCF_042884245.1. Taxonomy (NCBI): domain Bacteria; kingdom Bacillati; phylum Actinomycetota; class Actinomycetes; order Kitasatosporales; family Streptomycetaceae; genus Streptomyces; species Streptomyces sp. NPDC058145. The sequence continues at coordinate 397,349 of NZ_JBHVUH010000004.1, forward strand.
CCTGCGGGAGTTCCTCTCCCATGTGTCCCTGACGGTCTCCCTGCACGGCCACCTACGTCCCGAAGCCCCCCGCTCGATCTTCCTGGGCGGTGCCAACCGCGAGGCGGCAAGGGTCCTCGGGCGCCCGCTCGCCCTGCTCACCCCCGCCTTCGACACCGTGACGGACCTGGAGCTGATCCCGAACGGGCTGCGGGGCCTCAACCCGCGCAACCCCGTGAACCTGACCCGCGCCGGAGGCGTCCAGGTGGAACTGCCGCTGGCCGCGCGGACCTCGCGCCCGGAGAAGGTCCAGGGCGCGCCCGAGACACCCCCGCGAGCGGTGGCGGACGCCCTGGCCACCGGCGTCGGGAAGCTGACGGCGGAGCGGCTCGGCTGACCGACCGCGCAAGCACCGGGCCGGGCTCACAGCTCCAGGTCGTCGAACTGTTCGAGGAGGAAGTCGACCGGCGCGTGTCCGGCGGCGGTGGTCGCGCCGTCGTGCAGCTGCTGTTCCGTCCAGATGACCTTGCCGCGGCTCGTGTACCGGGTGCCCCAGCGCTGGGCGAACTGCGCGACCAGGAACAGGCCCCGGCCGCCCTCGTCCGTCGTCGCCGCCCGCCGCAGCCGCGGCGAGGTACTGCTGCCGTCCGACACCTCGCAGCTCAGACAGCGTCCGTGCAGCAGCCGTACGGTGACCGGCGGTGAGCCGTACCGGATCGCGTTCGTGACCAGCTCGCTGAGGATCAGCTCCGTGGTGAACCCGGCCTCCTCCAGCCCCCACTCCAGCAGCGTCTCCCGGCAGCGCGCCCGCGCCGAGGGGACCAGCGCCGGGTCCGCCGGCACGTCCCACTCGGCCACCCGCGAGGGCGGGAACCTCCGGGTGCGTGCCGCCAGCAGCGCGATGTCGTCGGAGGAGTGGGCCGGCTTCAGGGTGTCGATCACCGTCCGGCAGGTCTCCTCCGGAGTGCGGTCCCCGGACCCGTCCAGCGCCCGGCGCAGCCGCTCCATGCCGACGTCGATGTCCTGGCCGCGGTCCTCCACCAGGCCGTCCGTGTACAGCAGCAGCTGTGAGCCCTCCGGCAGGGACAGCTCGGCGGTCTCGAAGGGGTAGCCGCCCAGGCCGAGCGGCGCCGACGCCGGAACGCCCGGGCAGGCGACCGTGCCGTCGGGGTGCACGAGCACCGGTTCCGGGTGTCCCGCGCGGGCCATCGTGCAGGCGCCCGTCACGGAGTCGTAGACCGCGTACAGGCAGGTCGCCCCGGTCACACCCTCCCCCTCGAGGCCCTCCACGGCCTTGCTCTCCTCGTTGTCCATGCGGACGACCAGGTCGTCCAGGTTCCCGAGCACCTCGTCCACGGGCAGGTCCAGGGTGGCGAAGTTGTGCACCGCGGTGCGCAGCCGGCCCATGGTCGCCGCCGCGTGCAGTCCGCGTCCGACGACGTCGCCCATCACCAGGGCCACCCGGGCGCCGGGCAGCGGGATGACGTCGAACCAGTCGCCGCCCACCCCGCCCTCCGCGGGCAGATACCGCCAGGCGACCTCCAGCGCGTCCTGCTCCGGCTGCCCGCGCGGCAGCAGACTGCGCTGAAGCGTCACGGCCATCGCGTGCTCCCGGGTGAACCGGCGGGCGTTGTCGATGGCGACCGCCGCCCGCGCGGCCAGTTCCTCGGCGAAGTGGAGGTCGTCCGGCTCGAACGGCTTCGACTCGCGCCGCCGGTAGAAGTTCGCCACGCCCAGCGGCACACCCCGGGCCCGCAGCGGCACGGTCACCAGCGAACGCAACCCGCACTCCAGGGACAGCCGGGCCCGCTCCGGGTCCTGGTCCCGCCAGCCGTGGGCCTGCCGCAGGTCCGCCTCCAGCATGCCCTGCCCCTCCTGCAGCGTCCGCATCTGCGGGGCCAGGGGCGAGAAGGTGATCACCTCACCGAGCGGGTACACCGGCACCTTCCGCTGCTCGCCGGCGATCGCCGCGCGCCGAAGATGCCGCCAGCCCTCCGCCGTCGGCTCCCACCCGCGCAGCACCGCGTCCAGTAGGTCCACCGTCACCAGGTCGGCGAACCGCGGCACCGCCACATCGGCCAGCTCCTGGGCCGTACGCCCCACGTCCAGCGTCGTGCCGACCCTCACCCCGGCGTCGTACAGCAGGTTCAGCCGCTGCCGCGAGACCTCGGCCCGGCCGGTGATCGCCGCCAGCTCCGTGGTGTCCCGCAGCGTCACCACGCTGCCTCTGCGCCCGGACCGCGGGTACGTGGGCCGCTTGTTCACCGCCAGCAGCCGGTCCCCCGCGAGATGCACCGCGTCGGTGACCGCCTCCGGTGAGGCCAGCAGCCGCTGGACCGGCTCCGGCAGGTCCAGCTCCCACACCGGACGCCCCCGCGCGTCGTCCGACAGCCCGAGCAGCCGCGTCGCCTCCTCGTTGGCCAGCAGCAGCCGGTCCTCGGCGTCGGTGATCAACACGCCCTCCCGCACCGCGTGCAGCACCGCCTCGTGGTGCTCGTACAGCTCCGCCAGCTCCCCGGGGGCCAGGCCGCGCGTCTGCCGCAGCAGCCGCCGGGACACCAGGGTCGTCCCGGTCACGGCCAGCACCAGCGCGACCGCGCCCGCGCCCAGGGCGATCGGCAGCTCCGGCATCCACAGCGCCGCCACGTTCCTGACCGTGATCCCGGCGGAGACCAGGCCGACGACCTTGCCCCGCGCGTCGGTCACCGGGACCACCGCCTGCACGGCCGTCCCCCTGCCCGTCGGCAGCGGCGGCCCGCCGGCCTGCTCGACGACTGTCTGCCCCCGCAGCGCCGGCCCGATGGTGCCGACGAACTTCTTCCCGATCTCGCTCGGGTACGGATACGTGTAGCGAATGCCCTCCGTGTTCATGGCGACGACGAAGTCGACGCCCGAGCGCTTGCGGGCCACCTCGGTCCGCGGCTGGAGCACCGCCGTCGGATCCCGGCTCCGCAGCGCCCTGGCCACGCCGGGGGCGCTCGCGAACGACTGGGCCGCGATCACCGATTCGCGGCGTCCTTCCCGCAGCGCGTCACGGGCCGCCTGGAGCATCACGGTCGCCACCGCGGTCAGCACCAGCAGCACCACGACCACGATCTGCAGCAGGAGCACCTGCCCGGCCACACTGCGCAGGTCCAGCAGGGAGGTACGACGCGCCTGCGGGCGTCCGGCGGACCCATGCTCCGCCGAGCCCGGAGAGTGCCCGGAAAATACCTCCATATCCCCTTGATAGCACCACTGGGCGACCCGAGAGCGAGCGAGGCCGTCCTGCCCCGGCCGAACCGCTCGGCACAGCGGCTCTGTCGGCGTCCTTGCCCTGCCGCGCCTCCCGGCCCGGCCCTCAGCGGGGTACGGTCAAGGGCCGTCCCGGCGTGGTGGCGCCGTCCGGTGCGAGCTGCCGAAGGGCGGGGAGAGGGACCTCCGATGAGCCGGGCGAGCACCGCGCGGTCCGCGTCGGCCCGGCAGATGTGGCCGCTGTACGCGGCCGGGTTCACCACGGCCTTCGGCGCGCACGGGATCGCCGCGAGCCTCGGCAGTGACGCGGCGGGCGCGGTCACCTCCCTGCTGGTGCTGGGCGGACTGCTCGCCCTCTACGACGGTGCCGAGGTCGTCCTCAAGCCGGTGTTCGGCACCCTCGCCGACCGGATCGGCGCCCGTCCGGTACTGCTCGGCGGCCTTGTGGCCTTCGCCGCCGCCTCCGCGCTGTACGCGGTGGTGGACAGCCCGGGCTGGCTCTGGGCGGCGCGCCTGGGGCAGGGCGCCGCGGCCTCCGCGTTCTCACCGTCCGCATCCGCGCTCGTCGCCCGGCTGAACCCGGCGGCCGGGCACGGTCGCGCGTTCGGCGGCTACGGCTTCTGCAAGTCCGTCGGCTACACGCTGGGTCCACTGCTCGGCGGCGTCCTGGTCCGGGTCGGCGGGCTGCGGCTGCTCTTCGCCGTCCTCGCCGTACTGGGCGCGGTGGTCGCCGTCTGGGCCACCGCCGCCGTACCCGGCGTGGCCCCGCTGCCCAAGGTCCGGCAGACGGTGCTGGACCTGGCCCGGCGGCTGGCCGACCCGGCGTTCCTCGCCCCGACGTCCGCACTGGCCGCGGCGACCGCCGCCCTGTCGGCCGGGGTGGGGTTCCTGCCGGTCTCCGGCCGGGCCGCCGGGCTCGGCCCGGTGGCCACCGGTGCCGCCGTGTCGGTGCTGGCCGCGTGCGCGGCGGTCCTCCAGCCGAGGGCCGGGCGGGCTCTGGACGAGGGCCGCCTCACCACACGGAGCGGACTCACGGCGGGTCTGCTGCTGGCGGCCGTGGGTCTGGGCTGCGCCATGCTGCCCGGCCTGGCCGGCGTGCTGTCCGCGGCGGCCCTGATCGGCGCCGGCACCGGCTTGATCACCCCGCTGGGCTTCGCCGCCCTGGCCTCCTCGACCCCGCCGGAACGCCTGGGCCAGACCATGGGCGCCGCCGAACTCGGCCGTGAACTCGGTGACGCGGGAGGACCGTTGCTGGTCGCGGTGGTCGCCTCGCGGACCACCCTCACCCACGGCTACGCGGCCCTGGGCGCCCTGCTCGCCCTCGGCGCGGCACTCGGCCTCGCCCATCGCCGTTCCACGGTGGACCAGCGGCCCCGGAGCCGGTGAGGCGGGCCGGGCCCCGGGCGCTCGCACATGCCCTGCGCCATGCGCCGAGCAGTTCCTCGGGTCCGTACGCCGCTTGCGGCCCGGAGCAGTCGATCCCGTTGCGCGAGACCGCCCACGAGCGGCACGGGCTCGTCGGTGATCGCCGCCCGGTGCTGGTGAGATCTCCCCGCATCCGCTCGATCTCCGACATGGGCGGATCCAGAAACGCCGACCAGAACCGCAGGTAGGGATCGGACATCCGGTAGCGGCGTTCCTTCGACGGCCAAGCGCTGCAGCTGGCCTCATAAATCGAACACGTGATTGAATTCAGTCATGCGAACGTTCCCCGACGACCTCGCGCAGGCTCAGAAGGAGTGGAGTGCCACGTACCGGCAGCTCGCCGAGCATCCTGGCCGCACCGATCTGCGCCGGCGTCTGTACCGGCTGTCGACCCAGACGTTCTTCCATCCGTACTGGCGGCGACGGCGCCCCGGCCCCGCGGCCTGGTGGGAGCTTCGTGAGCTGGGACGGTCGGACGGGCTCATGAGCGAGCGGTTTCACCGATGACGCGCTGGAACGCGGGCCCGCACGTCCCGGACGAGTCCGAGGGCATGTCCGGACCGATTCGCGTGAGCGTGCATCCGCCGTCGCCCTCCGGAGGCCGACGCGTGCGCGTGGACGGGGAGATCCTCGGCCTGGCCCACAACGTGGCCGACATAGCGGAGTTTCTCCGCCGAGCCGGGCTGGAGATCGACCCGGCGGACGTGGCCGAGGCCCCATGGATCGACTGGCGCGGAGCGGGGCCGGAAGGGTGGGACCCGGAGACGAGTGGCTGACGGGTACTGGTCCGCGGGTGCGCTCACGGGCCCGGTCGGAAAGGCGTCGGTCGCTCAGCCCGGTGGTGCGGTCTCCAGTTCTGCCGGTTCCGCGAAGGGCCCCACTGCGAACAGTGGGGCCCTTCGACATCGTGCCCGGTGAGGCACTGGCGGAGGATACGAGATTCGAACTCGTGAGGGGTTGCCCCAACACGCTTTCCAAGTGTGCTGGTGTGCCTTGGACGGCCGTACGCAGCCGTTCACCTGCGTTTATGAGGGCTCGCCACCCTGATGTCCGACCTGCGTAGGTACTCATCTGGACGGGGCGGTACGTCTGCGAATGAGACCAGAACTGAGACCAGCGCCGGGGCCCGCTTTGCCGGTCGAGGGAAGCCCGTCACAGCCGACTTGCCCCGCTGATCTGCGCTGCCTGCCGCCCGTTGCTTGCGGGGGCCGCCGAGGCATAGGAGGCTCTGTCCCGTGCTCAGGGAACCTATCCAGTTGACGATCGCTGAAGACGGCTCAGTCGTTCTTCCCCTCGGGGTGCTCGCCGAGGCAGGGCTATCGCCCGGGAGCTCTGTGCTGGCCTACAGCAGTGGCGACGGTCGGATCGTTCTGCGCAGGGAAGAGGACGCGGTGCAAGACCTCATTGAGTTCGGGCGCCTCGACTAGGCGGGGCAGCGGCGTCCACAACCTTGATGATGCGCTCCACGGCCTCTTCTGGAGGCTCGTGTTCCCACACGCGGACGACTACCCACCCTGCGGCTGTCAGGGCCTCGTCGGCCGCCCTGTCCCGCGCCACGTTGCGCTCTAGCTTCGGCCCCCAGTAGCCGCCATTTACACCAGGCTGCCGACCGTGCTCGGGGCAGCAGTGCCAAAAGCACCCGTCTACGAAGACAGCCACCTTGGCGCGTGTGAAGAGGATGTCTGGCCGCGGCCGCGCGCCCTCCAGCAGCAAGCGGACGTCCACGCGGTACCGCTTGCCTGCAGCGTGAAGCAGGGAGCGGATGGTTCGCTCCGGCTTGGTGTCCCGCCGCTTGATCGCGGCCATGTTGCGTGAGCGGCCGGGAGTCGGCGGCGTCGACGTTGCGGGGTCACTGTTGAGTGCCATCGCTTACACCGTAGCCAAGACTGTCAGACCCTCGGTGTTTGATGCGTCAGGATGGTAGACCTGTGCAATCACGACCTGGAGGTACGAGCGTGGCTGATCTGACGGCCGTGGAGATCTGCGCGGGCGCTGGCGGCCAGTCGCTCGGCCTGGAGCTCGCAGGATTCGAGCATGCACTCGCCGTTGAGCTCGATGAGAATGCGGTGAACACGCTCAAGAAGAATCGCCCAGACTGGGACGTGCGGCACGGTGACGTAGCTGACGAGACTGTCTGGGACCCTAAGGCGGTCCCCCCCGTTGACCTGCTCGCTGGCGGAGTTCCCTGCCCTCCCTTCTCCATTGCGGGCAAGCAGTTGGGCGCCACTGACGAGCGGGACCTTTTCGCATGGGCCGTTGAACTTGCCTCGAAGATGGAGCCGAGGGCTGTCCTTTTGGAGAACGTGCGAGGGCTTTCTATGCCGCGCTTCTCCGCATATCGCCAGCACGTTAAGGACCGGCTAAAAGAACTTGGTTACTGGTCCGACTGGAAGCTTCTGCACGCTAATGACTATGGCGTGCCGCAACTGCGGCCCCGTTTCGTCTTGGTCGCGCTGCGCAATGAAGACGCCCCGTGGTTCGAGTGGCCCCAAAAAACACCATGCAAGGAAACTGTCGGGACAGCACTGTTTGACCTGATGGCAGCAAATGGCTGGCCAGGTGCTGAGGCGTGGAGAGAGAAGGCCAACGACATTGCACCCACTATTGTGGGCGGCTCTAAGAAACATGGCGGAGCCGATCTTGGCCCGACTCGTGCCAAGGCTGCTTGGCGCGCGCTCGGTGTAGACGCGATGGGCGTCGCTAATTTCGCTCCGGGTGATTCGGACCCCGTTGACTTCGTGCCTAAGCTCACGACGGAGATGGTGCAGCGCATTCAGGGGTGGGGGCCTGACCCGGACTATGCCTGGGAATTTACAGGCCGCAAGACGTCGAAGTACAGGCAGATCGGTAATGCCTTCCCTCCACCGGTGGCTAGGGCGGTCGGTACGTCAATCGCCGATGCATTGAACCGGAAGGGGAAGCCTAAAAAGCTGTCCGAGGTGGAGAACGAGGTCATGCATGACCGGCTCTACCTCGCCCTCAAGAACGCGCCAGCTCCACTCACGGAGAAGGAGCTAGTCAAGCTGGCCGGAGAAAAGATCGATTCCTCCACCTTCGAGCGACGCATGGCCATGCTCGCTAGAGACTTCGTGATCGATGAGGATGACCAGCTTGGCGGCCGTGCGTACCGGCTCGCAGGCTTCAAGGGCTTCATAGGGCAGGAAGACCACGAGCGGCACGCACGCTTTGCCGAATCCCGCTCTCGTATCAGCTAGTTTCGCCGAGGCGCTTGGCAAGGTGATCGATTAGCGCCGCCCGGTCATTGTGGGGCAGCTTGCGCGCACGGTCGTAGGCTTGGTCAACCCTTGATCGGGGGCGCTCACCTTTACGCATCCAGTTGAGGAGCTCGCCCGCTTCCTTGCTAGTGAGCCGCTTCAACCCCGCGAGGACTTCGTCGTACTGTTCTGGGTCGGGCACTTCGTCTCGAACTGTCTCGTTGCAGCGAGAACACTCAACGCGCCAGTTGTCCATGTCATCTCTAGCGCCACGGGACTTAAGCCGCTCCTGCGGCACCAGATGGCCGATGGTCAGTCGGACCTTCGTTCCAGGCTCTCCGGGGTACTCCTCGTCCACACCCACTCCGCAGATCCTGCAGCGAGACTCATCGCGCTCCATGACGAACCGTCGGACCCGGGCACTTGGGGCGAATTTCTCGTACTTCGCTCGCTCGCTGTCGATCCACAGCTTTCCCCCCTTGACCTCAAGGCGGTACTCGTCGTGGGCGAGACTGGCGTCGTTCCGCTGTGACGGGATGACCCAGTCGCATTTCCGCAGTTCCCGCAGCCTGCGGTTCAGGTGCTCTGAGCTTTCGGCTATGTCGGGGCCAAGAGCGGTGCGGAGCTCCCGCATCGTGAACGTGTCACCGACGTCCTTCTTGAACCAGAGCCAGGCCGCCAATCGGCACTCTTGGCCGAACCGCTGCTTCTTCGTGCCGGGCCGGATGGAGACCTCCCACCACGGCGTCCCGTCCGGGGCTCTCGACTCGTCGTGTTCGTTGGCGTCCGTAGGCATGCACGGGAGTATGGCCGGCTCATTGGATCTTGACTAGAGATGATCAGATATGGCCGCGACCACGTCAAGAACGTGCATATTGTGATCATCCTGACCAACCGACCCTCGGGCCTTCTCTTCCGTGGGTACCGTCGTGCGGAGGTGTAACGGCCAGCAGAAATTGGGTACTTAGAAGCGTGACCAGGCGAGGGTGCAAAGCGTGAGTGAGGAGGGCCTTCGCCGCCTGGGTGCACCAGGAAGCGCGCTCAAGGAACGCGTCAGCTACTTGACGTTGGGCCTCTTGGCGACCGGCGCAGGCTGCTTCCTCAGTGATCCTCAGCTGGACTACGACTGCCTAGACGTGACGATCATTGGCTCTGGCCCGCATCGACGCCGACGCCCGCGCTTCGATGTCCAGATCAAGGCGAGCAGCGTTGGCGGCACTGTCCGGGCCTTGGCCGGTGGCGACTTCGCGATCTCGCTACCGCGGCATCAGTACGAAAACCTCCGGGCACCGGCCTTCCTGCCGATCAAGTTCGTGGCACACATCTTCCCGAGAGGTACCGAGATCCCCCAGTTTGTCACTGAGGGAGATCGCATGACCCTCGATGGCATCATGCTTATGTCAGACCCGCGTGAGTGGCGCCCACTGCCCGACGGACAGGAGTCCGGGACGGTGCATCTCCGGCGCGACCGCCTATTCGACAGCGAATACATCAAGAGCGAAATCAAGGTTCTGGGTGATGGAGGTGGGCGATGAGTCAAAATCTAACCGATGATTTCTACGCCCTCGCATCACTTATCCCTCCATCGCGCACTTCGCGTTACATGCATGCGCAAGGCTGGGATCTAGTCGATAGAAGGGAGGGTCTCCTTGAGGAATGGGCAGAGCCGGTAGAGCTTGATGGCGAAGACGATTCCGAAATCTATCTCCTGCCGATAAATAGCGAATTTCGAGACTTCGAGCGAAGGTATGTTGAATTCTTGAAGGCGGTCGCTGACTACTATGCGATCGACGCCCATGAACTATCTCATCGACTTCGCCTAGGCGACACTGATGTTCTCTTGTTCAGGATTTCTGGCGACCGAGACTTGCGTGATTCCGTAAGTCTTGATGAGGCCGGTGGAGTCCTGAGCGTCGCACACCGTATGCTGAAAGCGTCGGCCCGCTACACCGCCAGTCCCGGTAAAGAGTTGACCGGGCGCATGAGACCCCAAGCGGCACATTACATCAGGAATCACGTTGCCCTTGGTCATACTCGGCAAGGCAGCTTTGTTTTTCCGATCCTCTCCGGCCCGCGAGTAAGTGAGAGAGAAGCTGCCAGTTTCGCCCGCCGAGTGGTGGAAAACCTGGCTATCGGGCTTTGGCGTGTTCAATCTATCGCTGGTGATAGGCACTCCGCAGTTAGGGATGAGTTCGCTCCTCTCGTGGTGGCGCTAGCAGATTCCGTGCACCGGTTGTCTGCGGTGTCAGGGCTTCAGGCTGTGGAAATCTCCTTCAGGTGGGCGCCTGACCGTGGAACTCCTGTCCGCATTCCCGATAGAGGCATCACTCTAAAGCCTGACGCGATTAGGCAGCTCGGCATGACCGGGCCACGGGTTAGAGAGATCCTTGCCGGAAATTATGATGGGCCCTTTGTGGCGGGCGCGCTGGGGGGATCGAAGGTTCGGCCTGCGTCTTCTGCTGCTCCGGCATTGCCTGCGGTGGAGTACACCGAAGTTCGCGGCCAGGTCGTTGCGCTGCAAATCGATGATAGAAGAATCGCGGACTGGGGAACCCGGTATTCAATCGTGCTTCGTTCAGGGGTCGATGATGCAGTCTTCGATGTTCAGATCCCTGTGAGTGAGCGCGACTATGAGAGGGCGGCTGAAGCGCGGGGCCGAGGAATCGCGGTAACCGCCATGGGGAGCTTGATCAGAGTGGATAGCGGCGCTCTGCTTGAAGGGGAAGTGCTTTTCGATGGCGAGCCGAGCAGATAGCCAGGGCCTCGCACTTCCTATGCACCTCAACCAACTACTCACCCGGCTCCCATCCCGTCTGCCGTCGACCCACACACCGTGGAGCGGGCGTGGTTCCTGGCGTCCAGGTGGAGCGCGCCACTGTACGAACGACCTGGACGCCAGGGGCCGCGTCTGCTCGGCTCTGCCTGGGTTGACGGTAGACGGGATGGGAGCTCCTCGCGTACGCCACACTCGACCGGCGCTCGCGAACGGTGCCCCGTCCATCTCGGAGCCTGAGCGCCCCCGCCGGAGGCTGTCTTGACCGTTGCCGCGTCATGCGGTGATCGACTCATGGCCTCCGGCCCTGTCCACTAGTGGGCGCGCGTCGGCGCAGCGCGGGCGGAGCGGGCCGGAGGCAGGAGCGGCGCCCGCGGCGGAGCCGGGAGCGCGCCCGGCGGAGCGGAGCGCAGCCGGGGCTTGATGAGGTAGAGAAACCTGTAACAACACAGGTCACGCGTCGAAGTCGTACTCCAGGATGTACGACGCGGCGTCGAGCGTCATCTCGTTGATTTCGACGGGGCGGCCTTCATCCGCGAACGCGGTGCGACAGATGAGGATGACCGGCGTACCCGAGGACATGCTCAACTGCGCCGCCTCATCCTTCGACGGCATGCGTGAGCGGATCTCCTCGCGGAAGTGCACGGGCTTGTAGCCGAGTTCGGCAAGCCTGGCGTACGTTCCGCCTGGTCCCGTGTCCTCCTGAGTGATAGCGGACCCCGCAACCACTGACGTGGGCAGATAGCTCGTTGCGAGCAGGACGGGTTTCCCCTCCAAGACGAAGCGACGGCGCCTCACGCACACCGTCTCCTCCTCGGCCAGGTCCAGAACCGCGCTGATGCGGTCGGGCGCGGCCTCCTCGGACACGGTGACCTGGTCCACCTCGAGCGCGCGGTTCTCGATGTCCGCGGACCAGATGGAACGGCCGCTACCCCACTGCTGCTCGGAAAGCCGCTGGATGCCTCGGCGTCGAAGGGGGCGAAACGCTCGGACGAACACGCCCGCACCCTTGCGGGCCTCTGCGACGCCTTCGTCTCGGAGCACGCTCAACGCCTGTCGGGCCGTCATGCGAGCCACGCCGTGCGCGGCCATCAGCTCGTTTTCTCCGGGGAGGCGATCACCGGGGCCGTACTCGCCCGACTGGATCGCCTCGCGCAGGGAGTCCGCGATCCGCTGGTACTTCGGCCGACGGTCGTCGTCGGTGTTGGCCATTCCGGAGCCCTCCTCTCTTCTCTAGACACCCCACTCTAGGGGACCGACTGTCTCGCGTCGCTCTCTGCGTGTTGCCGCGATCTTCGACTTGCAACCTCTCTATACATCCCACTTGACATCTCTAGAGACGAGCACTCAAAGTGGAGATGTCTAGAGAGGTTGCATCGGGCGGCCTCCTGAACGAGGGATGTGCTCATGCCGTCTTTCAAGATCGACACCTCTACCGCTGTGGTGTTCGTGGCTACCGCGCCGACGCCGAAGCTGGCCAACGCCAAGACCGGTGAGCGGGCGATGGACCGGGAGACCGGTGCGGCTCTGTCGACGGTGGGCCTGCTGGTCTCGGACGAAGGGGAGGGGAACCTCTACCAGGTCACCATCCCCGAGACCGGTTACCCCGAGGGCCTGGCGCCCGGCATGCCGGTGAAGGTGATCGGGCTGAAGGCGCGGGACTGGGAGAACGAGTTCAACGGCCAGAAGAGGCACGGCATCTCGTTCCGAGCCGTCGCGATCACTTCGGCGGTCTGATCATGACCGACCTGTCCATGATGCTGGAGACCACGGGCGCCCTCGCGAGCGTCGGCGGTCTCGGCTACGCGAAGGTCCGCGCGCCGCGCGTGTACTGGTCGCTCGTCGGCCTGCCGGTCACCTGGGCCCGGTTCACCCTCTCCTACCGCTCCACGATGGACGTGTGCGGACTGACGGTGCAGCCGTCGCGTATGCGGGCCTTCATCGCGCGGAACGTGGCCCGGCGCGAGGTGCTGCCGGTCCCGCCCAAGGTGCGCCGGGTCCGGGGAACGTCGACGGGGCTGCGGGTGACACTGCGGCTCCCCGCTGGCCTGGAGCCCGCGGACCTGATGGCCGCCTCGGAGCGGCTGCGGCATGCCTGGGGCGTGCATTCGGTGACCGTCGCCGAGACCAAGCCGGGCTATGTCGAGCTGCGCATGACGGGCTATGACGTGCTGCGTCAGGTCCGGATGCCGCGCGGGGCTCGCCCTGACGGGCTGGCGGTACCGGTGGCGCTGCGGGAGGACGGGACGGCGTTCGTCCGGGACTACCGCAAGGTGCCCATGGCGCTGACGCTGGGCGCCAACACCTCGGGCAAATCCGTCTTCCAGCGGAACCTGGTCAAGGGCTTGGCGCGACTGCCGGTGGCGCTGGTCGGGATCGACTGCAAGCGCGGGGTAGAACACTCCGCCTACGCGCCCCGGCTGTCAGCCCTGGCCACCACCCCGGACGACTCCGCCTCCCTCCTGGACGTCCTGGTCGGGGAGATGGAATCCCGGTTCGACGTGCTGAGCCTGCACGGGGTGTCGGACATGTGGGAGCTGCCCGAGCGGTTACGGCCGGTGCCCGTCGTCGTCCTGGTCGATGAGGTGGCGGAGCTGTTCCTGATCTCCTCGAAGAAGGACGAGGAGCGGCGGGAGCGGATCGTGACCGCACTGGTCCGGCTGGCGCAGATGGCCCGCGCGGTCGGGATCTACCTGGAGGTGTGCGGGCAGCGCTTCGGCTCCGAACTCGGCCGTGGGGCGACCATGCTCCGCGCCCAGCTCACCGGCCGCGTGGTCCACCGGGTCAACGACAAGCAGACCGCCGAAATGGGCCTCGCCGACGTCGCCCCGGATGCCGTCCAGGCCGCGAGCCTCATCCCCGCCGAGCGCCCCGGCACCGCTGTGGCAGCGGATTCCTCGGGTGGCTGGGCGAAGATCCGCACCCCGCACACCTCCCGCGATGAGGCGAAGGCAGTGTGCCGGAAGTTCGCGCACCTCGTCCCGGACCTGCCCGTCCTCGCCCCGTACCGGCCACACGTGCCCGCCGACGCCTCGGCGTCCGGTCCGTCTCTGGTCAAGCCGCGCCCGGTCACCGAGTAGGAGAGCCACCATGCCCCAGCCGCTGACTGCCCTGGACACCCTGGCCCCGACCGACTTCCTTCGTCAGCTCGCCGCACTGCGAGAGCAGCGGGACGAGATCGACCGGCAGATCCGCGCCCACCTGGCCTACGCCCGGGAGTTCACCGGTCCCCGGCCCTACACGCTGGCCTCGCTGGCGGATGCGTCGGGACTGTCCATCTCCGGTGTGCGTACCGCCTACACCCCGGCCGACTGCGACACCGTGGCACGTGCGCTGGGCCGATCTTCCCGGGATCAGTCATGACGTCGCCGACCCGCCGCCTTCGTCCGGACGCCGTCCTGATCCAGGCCGTGATCGCCGGTGCTCTCTCCTTCGCGCACCTGCACGACCTGGCGGCGGCGGCCGGGCAGTCCGGATGGAAGGCATGGGCCTACCCGGTCTCGGTCGACCTGCTCCTGGTCGCCGCCTGGCGACGGCTCCGCGTCGGCCGCGACCGCTCCTCCTGGACCTGGTTCGCCATCGCCCTGGCGGCCTCGCTCGGCGCGAACGTCGCCACGGCCGGACTGCTCGACCTGCACCAGGTGCCTGCCTGGCTGCGCATCCTCGTCGCCGGATGGCCCGCCCTCGCCTTCCTTGGCGGAACCCTCCTCGTCCACGCCCCCACCCCGGACGCCCCGGCCCCGGTCATGGATGAGGAACCGGCGGCGGAAGTCGAGATGCATCGCACCGATACACCCGACGAGTCGGCCCAGGCCCCGATCCGAGCGCCGGAACTCGCACCGGCGCCACCTAAGCCACCCGGTGCGGCCGTTCCGCCAGCACTGCTCGACCACGCCCGCTCGATCGCCGACACCCACCGCACCACCACGGGTGAGCAGATCACCGCCGAAGCGCTCACCGCCCGGCTCGGCCTTCCCGCTCCGACCTGCCAAGAGATCGCCGCGCAACTCCAACTCACCTGACGCCGAGAGGAGATCACCCCATGTCTTGGTCCTACGACCGCGCCACCGACTACCTGGACGCCGCTCGCGAGATGGCCGACTCCGGCCGTCCCACTCTGGCCCGGCTCCTCGCCGAGGAAGCCGCCGACCGCACCCCGAACCCGAACGAGGCGGCCCGCATCCTCGCCGAGTTCGCCGGCCACAGCCTGCGACAGGAGAGCTGACGTGGCCGCCTACCGCCGCTTCCGCGACGTGCGCCGCTTCGGACCGGTCACGGTCGGCACCTACCACAACGGCCGTGGCCAGACCCGGCACACCGCCGCCTGCACCGCCCCCGGCTGCGGCTTCTCCACCGACCACCGCGACCGCTCCGCCGCCGAACTCGCCGCCCGCACCCACCGCTGCAACGCCTGACAGGAGGAAAAGCCCGTGTTCACACCGAAGTACCCGCCCCAGGACACCGCACCGGCACCGGCGACCGTTCAGACGCCCGCGGTTCAGGCTCCGGCCCCGGCCGTACCGGTGGCGGCCCCGGCCTCGAACCGGCCGACCGTCCAGCTCACCCCCGGCAGCGCGCTCGGCCTCGCGGCCGGTGGCGGGGCTGTGGTCCTGGTCGTCGGTGCGGTCCTGGTCTCGATGCTCCTCGCGGTCGCCATCACCGCCATCTCCGTCGCCGTGACCGCCGTCGTACTCCGCTTCCTCATCACCGACCTGCGAAAGGGGCACTGAACCATGGACACCCACGTGATCGCCGCCGCGTTACCCACGCTCGGCTGGGCCGTCCACGGAGGCCTCCTCGTGCGCCGCCTGGCCACCGCCCGCCGTGACCCACTGACCGGCCTGCACACCCGCGCCGGATGGACCACCCGCGCCGAACACCTGCTCGCCAAGCACCCCGGCGCCCTGGTGCTCCTGGTCGACCTGGACGACTTCAAGGCCACCAACGACACCCACGGCCACGCCGCCGGAGACGCGGTCCTCACCGCCACCGCCCGCCGAGTGAACACCTGGGTCGGGCGCTACGGCATCGCCGCCCGCCTCGGCGGGGACGAGTTCGCCGCGATCGTCACCGACCCCGGCCGCACCCCCGGCTTCGACGCCCTGCAACGCGCCTTGAACGGGTCCCTCGACCACGACGGCCGCACCCTGCCGGTGTCGGCATCGGTCGGCCGCTGCTACTGCTCCCACCTGCCGGTGAGGACCCTCACCGACGCCCTGTCCGCCGCCGACGCGGCGATGTACCAGGCCAAGGGGCACGGCAGGCGCAACACCCGACCATGACGGCCCCCGGAGCGGCCTCGGTCGCCAAACTTCCGCCGCTCCGGGCGCCTGCACCACTTCCAGATCCAACGGACCCGAAAGGGAAACTTCATGATGCCCCAGCACGCCCGCGGTACGCGTGTCTGCCGCGACTGCGACGGCCACGCCACCGCCCACATCACCACCGGCGCCCGTCACCGCGACGGCACCCGCGTCACCCTCCGCGTGACCTGCCCGGCCTGCAAGGGCACCGGCACCACTCGCCTCGGGCGCCCGCAGGAGGTGACCGCCTGATGCCTCGCAACTGGAGCCGTGGAGTCGACCGCATCCACTACGAAGGCATTGACGGCGACTACGACCGCTTGAAGAAGACCGCCAAGGCGCACGAGCTGCACGACGGCCAGCGGAGCGCGAAGCCGTCCCGGCCTGGCCGCACGGACCTGTCCGGGCCGACCAGCAGCGACGCCAGCACGCCGAAGAAGCGGCGTTGGGGCCGGTGATCAAGTGACTGACACCGCCACGATGGCGGGCCTGGACCCGGCCACCCTCGCCGACGTGCTGAGGCTGGCCGGGTCTACCGGCTTCGACCGCATCCAAGACCAGATCCGCCGCACCGGCGGCTGCACCGACCCCATCCGCCTGCAAGGTTCCGTCGTCGTCCGGGACAAGAAAACCCGGCACGTCCTGCACTCATACTCGACCGACACCGAGCCGGGCGGCGTGCTGCGTGTGGCCTGCGGCAACCGGCGGGCCTCCCGCTGCCCGGCCTGCGCCTGGACCTACGCGGGCGACACCTACCACCTCATCCGCGCTGGACTCGTCGGAGACCCGGCCAAGGGAACTCCCGAGACCATCCGCGATCACTCGCGTGTTTTCGCCACCCTGACTGCGCCGTCCTTCGGCCCGGTTCACAACCGGCCCGGCAACCGGCCCTGCCGCTGCGGCACCCACCACCAGGAGGACGCCCCGGAGCTGGGCACCCCGCTCGACCCGGAGACGTACGACTACGCGGGCGCGGTGCTGTGGAATAACCACGCCTCTGACCTGTGGCGCTACTTCACGATCTACCTCCGACGCGAGATCGCCAAGCGGGCCGGTCTCACGCAGAAGGATGCCCGCGAGCAATCCCGGATCTCCTTCGGCAAGGTCGCGGAGTACCAGAAGCGTGGTGCCGTGCACTTCCACGCGGTGATTCGCTTCGACGGCCCGGACGGACCCGATAGCCCGCCCCCGGCCTGGGCCACCCTCGATCTGCTCACCGACGCCATCCATGCCGCCGCCGCACGCGTCGCGGTCGACGTCCCTCCGGCCCGCTATCAACCGGACCCCGAGCAACCGGCACGTACTGAACCCGCGCGCACGCTGCGTTGGGGCGAGCAGATCGACGTACGCCCGATCCGGGCCTTCGGGGACGGTGCCGAGATCACCGAACAGGCCGTCGCCTCCTACGTCGCTAAGTACGCCACCAAAGCAGCCGAGACCACCGGCACCGTAGACCGCCGCATCGGCAACGAAGAGGCCCTGGTCCTCCTCGACGTGCCTGACCACCCGGCCCGGCTCATCGCCGCCTGCCTCGACCTCCACCCGCTCTACCCGGACCGGAAGTTACGGGACTGGGCTCACATGCTCGGCTTCCGCGGCCACTTCTCCACCAAGTCCCGCCGCTACTCCACCACCCTCAGCGCACTCCGCCAGGTCCGCGCCGAATACCGCGCAGCCCAGCAACGCGCCGCCCTCGGCCTACCCGACCCCAACGCCGAAGAGGCAACCACCCTCACCCTCGCCCACTGGGCCTACGCCGGACACGGCCACACACCCGGCGAATCCTGGCTCGCTGCCAACATCCGCCGCGACATCCAGCACAACCGCGAGACCGCCCGCGAAGAACTGGCTGCCTCAGGAGACGACCATGCGTGACCCCATGCGGCGCGTGCCGGGCTCCGATTGCCCCGTGTGCCGCGAACTGTGTTGCGCCGATTGCGCCGCTTGCTGGGCCGCCTTCGCGGCCGATGAGTGGACGGCGTGCCTGGAGTGCGGCGGCTACGGACGGCACTCGACAGAGCCGCGCTTCCCGTGCCCCGTCTGCTCTGGCTCCACTCTCGTGCCGGCTCGCCCCGTCTTGATCTTGCTCGGTCTGGATTTCAAGGAGGAGAAGTGACCACAGCCACACCTGCCCCGACTACCGCGGATCCGACCCTCCTCCTCCTCACGGTCGAGGAAGCTGCCCGCCGACTGGGCATCGGCCGTACTACGTGCTTCGCGCTCATCGCCTCATGCGAACTGGAGTCGGTCAAGGTTGGCACTCTGCGGCGCATCCCCGCTGATGCGCTCGTCGCGTACGTCGGCCGCCTGCGTGGCGCCTCTGCTGCCTCGATGGGGGATGAGTGATGGTGGCGAAGCGGAGCCGGGAGCCGAACGGGGCTTCCTCGATCTACAAGGGCGCCGATGGCCGGTGGCATGGGCGTGTGACTGTCGGCGTCCGCCCAGACGGCAAACCCGATCGGCGGCACGTCAGCCGCAAGACCAAGGCCGAAGTCGTCAAAGCCGTTCGAGAGATCGAGCGCAAGCGCGAGTCGGGACGCCTCAGCAAGCCGGGCGAGAAGTGGACGCTTGGGAGCTGGCTGGAGCACTGGGTACACGAGATCGCCAAAAAGTACGTCGCCGAGAACACGTACGCCGGGTATGAGGTTGACGTCCGGGTGCATCTGGTCCCTGGCATCGGAGCTCACCGGCTTGACCGCCTGGAGCCGGAGCACTTGGAGGCCTTCTACGCCAAGATGCAGCGCGAAGGCAGCAAGGCCGGGACAGCGCATCATGTCCACCGAACCGTGCGTGTGGCGCTCGCCGAGGCCAGGCGGCGCGGACACGTCTCCCGGAACGTCGCCGAGATCGCCCGGGCTCCTCGGCTCGAAGAGGAGGAGGTGGAGCCGTACACCATTGAGGAGGTGCAAAGCCTGCTCCTGGAGGCCTCCAAGCTCCGCAACAGCGCGCGCTGGGTCGTCGCCCTCGCCCTTGGTCTCCGCCAAGGGGAAGCACTCGGGCTCCAGTGGGATGACGTCGATCTAGACGCCGGGTACGTGCGCATCCGGCGGAACCGGCTCCGGCCCAGGTATCAGCACGGCTGCCAGAACGAGTCGTGCGGCAGGAAGCCGGGCTACTGCCCCAAGCGGGAGCAGATCCGGCGCGAGCACAAGAGCACGAAGTCGCGCTCTGGCCGCCGGACAGTCGGCCTGCCTGACCCGCTGATCAAGCTGCTCCGCAAGCACAAGGAGGAACAGGACCGGGAGCGAGCGGAGGCCGGAGCCGACTGGGAAGACAAGGGCTACGTCTTCACGTCGCCGACGGGTGGGCCGCTGAGCCCGAACACCGACTACCACGTGTGGAAGCGGCTTCTTCGAGACGCGGGAGTGCGGGATGGGCGCCTTCACGACGCCCGGCACACAGCGGCCACGGTTCTCCTCGTGCTCGGTGTCCCGGACGTCATCGTGGACGCGATCATGGGCTGGGAGCCGGGCGGCGCCGCACGGATGCGAGCTCGCTACATGCATGTGACCGGGCTCATGCTCCGGAAGGTCGCGGATCAGGTCGGAGAGAAGCTGTGGGGCTCCTCGGGAGCCAACTGAGACCAGAACTGAGACCACGCACGTCGAAGGCCCCCACCGCGAACGGTGGGGGCCTTCGACATCGTGCCCGGTGAGGCACTGGCGGAGGATACGAGATTCGAACTCGTGAGGGGTTGCCCCCAACACGCTTTCCAAGCGTGCGCCCTAGGCCTCTAGGCGAATCCTCCGCCAGGAACATTACATGACCGAGGGGAGTGCTCGCGAACTCGTTCTCGCAGGCCGCCATCGGGTACTGTGGGCGCAGCCCCTCACGCGGCGCTATCTGACTGAACTCCCCCAGGGCCGGAAGGCAGCAAGGGTAGGTCGGCTCTGGCGGGTGCGTGGGGGGCGCTTGCGTTCGCGGGGCGGGACCGGGCCCGGGCGGGGAGCCTCGGGCGGGGTGGGTTGTCGGTGGGCGCCTATAACCTCGTATGCGTGTCGTCTCTCGCGCTGTACCGCCGCTATCGCCCGGAGACCTTTGGCGAGGTCATCGGGCAGGAGCATGTCACCGACCCGCTGCAGCAGGCGCTGCGGAACAACCGGGTCAATCACGCGTACCTGTTCAGCGGGCCGCGTGGCTGCGGGAAGACGACCAGCGCGCGCATCCTGGCCCGCTGCCTCAACTGTGAGCAGGGCCCCACCCCGACGCCCTGCGGCGAGTGCCAGTCGTGCCAGGACCTGGCCAGGAACGGGCCGGGGTCGATCGACGTCATCGAGATCGACGCGGCGTCCCACGGTGGTGTGGACGACGCCCGTGAGCTGCGCGAGAAGGCCTTCTTCGGGCCCGCGAGCAGCCGGTACAAGATCTACATCATCGACGAGGCCCACATGGTCTCCCCGCAGGGCTTCAACGCGCTGCTGAAGGTCGTGGAGGAGCCCCCGGAGCACCTCAAGTTCATCTTCGCCACGACCGAGCCCGAGAAGGTCATCGGGACCATCCGGTCGCGGACCCATCACTACCCCTTCCGGCTCGTCCCGCCGGGCACCCTGCGGGACTACCTGGCCGAGGTGTGTGGTCGCGAGGACATCCCGGTCGAGGAAGGCGTGCTGCCGCTCGTCGTGCGGGCCGGCGCCGGTTCCGTTCGTGACTCGATGTCCGTCATGGACCAGCTCCTCGCCGCCGCCGGGGAGGAGGGTGTGACGTATGCCATGGCCACCTCCCTGCTCGGGTACACCGACGGGTCGCTGCTCGACTCCGTCGTCGAGGCCTTCGCCACCGGCGACGGAGCCGCCGCCTTCGAGGTCGTCGACCGGATCATCGAGGGCGGCAACGATCCGCGCCGGTTCGTCGCCGACCTGCTGGAGCGGCTGCGGGACCTGGTGATCCTGGCGGCGGTTCCGGACGCCGTCGAGAAGGGGCTCATCGACCGCCCGGCCGATGTGCTGGAGCGCATGCAGGCGCAGGCCTCCACCTTCGGCGCCGCCGAGCTGAGCCGCGCCGCCGATCTCGTCAACGACGGCCTCACCGAGATGCGCGGCGCCAACTCCCCGCGCCTCCAGCTCGAACTGATCTGCGCCCGGGTGCTGCTCCCCGCCGCCTACGGCGACGAGCGGTCCCTCCTGGCCCGCCTCGACCGGCTGGAGCGCGGCGTCGGCTTCTCGGGCGGCGGCGGTGCGCCCGCCATGGGGTACGCCCCCGGTCCCGACGCCCACGCCGGCATGGCCCCGAGTGGCGCGCCGGTGCCGCCCGGCGGCGGTCCCGCCGCGGCCCGCGCGGCCGTACGGGGACCGGGCGGACAGCCCGCCGGGCCCGGTGTCCACGGAGGTGGCTCTGGTGCCGGGGAACCCTCGGCACCCGCACCCGCACCCGCGCCCGCTCCGGTGACGCCCCCCGCCCCGGCGGCCCCCGCACCCGTGGCGCAGGCCCCTGCGCCCGCCGCGCCCGCCCCCGCCGCTCCCGAGCCTTCGGCCCCTGCCGCTGCCCCCGCCCCCGGTGCCTGGCCGACCGCCGCCGCGGCCGGTGGCGGGCGGCGGCCCGGTGGGTGGCCCACGGCCGCCGCGACGGGCTCGCAGCAGGGCGGCGCCGCTCCGGCCCGCTCCCAGCCGCAGCGCCAGGAGCCGCCCGCTCCGGCGGCTCCGGCGGCTCCCGCGGCGAGCGCCCCGGCCCCGGCGGCTCCCCAGGTCGGCGGGCTCGACCCCCGCATGCTCTGGCCCAACATCCTCGAGGCCGTCAAGAACCGCCGGCGCTTCACCTGGATCCTGCTCAGCCAGAACGCCCAGGTGGCCGGCTTCGACGGCACCACCCTCCAGATCGGCTTCGTCAACGCCGGTGCCCGGGACAACTTCGCGAGCAGCGGCAGCGAGGACGTGCTGCGGCAGGCGCTGGCCGAGCAGTTCAGCGTGCAGTGGAAGATCGAGGCGGTCGTCGACCCCTCGGGCGGCTCCGCACTCCCGCCGTCCGGCGGCGCACCGGGCTTCGGCGGAGGTGGCGGAGGCGGTGGCGCGGGCTACGGCGGCGCACCCGCCGGCGATTACGGCGCCCCGGCCGCCCCCCGTCCCGCGGCACCCCAGCCGGCCTCGCCGGCGCCCGCCTCGTCCCGGGGCGGCGCTCCGGCAGGACCGGCGCAGGCCGCCCCCGCTCCCCAGCCGGCCCGGGCGCCCGAACCGGCCCCCGTCGCGCCCGAGGACGACATCCCCGAGGACGACGACCCCGACCTCGACGAGTCCGCCCTGTCCGGCCAGGGCCTGATCGTGCGGGAGCTGGGAGCGACGGTGGTGGAGGAGATCACCAACGAGTAGCGGGCCCCCTGGCCCCGTCCGCCGACGGGGCCCGACCGCCGTTCGTAGGAACCCACAAGAAGCCCGCCCGGCGGACTTCGGCAACCTTGCCATTAGGCTGAGCCCCGTGAAGGTCCTCGTCATCGGCAGCGGTGCCCGCGAACACGCCCTGTGCCGCTCCCTGTCCCTCGACCCCGACATCACCGCCCTGCACTGCGCACCCGGCAACGCCGGGATCGCCGAGGTGGCCGAACTGCACCAGGTCGACGCGCTCGACGGCAAGGCCGTGGCCGCGCTGGCCGGTGACCTGGAAGCCGACCTCGTCGTCGTCGGCCCGGAGGCCCCGCTGGTCGCCGGTGTGGCCGACGCGGTCCGCGAGGCGGGCATCCCGGTGTTCGGCCCCTCCGGGGAGGCCGCGCAGCTCGAGGGTTCCAAGGCCTTCGCCAAGGACGTGATGGCGGCGGCCGGGGTGCCGACCGCGCGGTCGTACGTCTGCACCACGGAGGCCGAGGTCGCCGAGGCCCTGGACGCCTTCGGGGCGCCCTACGTCGTCAAGGACGACGGTCTCGCCGCGGGCAAGGGAGTCGTGGTCACCTCCGACCTCGACGCCGCCAAGGCGCACGCGGCGGCCTGTGAGCGCGTGGTCATCGAGGAGTTCCTCGACGGTCCCGAGGTGTCGCTGTTCGCCATCACCGACGGCCGGACCGTCGTACCCCTCCAGCCCGCCCAGGACTTCAAGCGCGCCCTGGACGGCGACGAGGGTCCCAACACCGGTGGCATGGGCGCTTACTCGCCGCTGCCCTGGGCCGAACCCAAGCTGGTCGAAGAGGTGCTGCAGACGGTGCTGCGGCCGACCGTGGACGAGATGCGGCGCCGGGGCACCTCGTTCTCCGGGCTGCTGTACGCCGGTCTCGCGATCACCTCGCGCGGCATGCGCGTCATCGAGTTCAACGCCCGCTTCGGCGACCCCGAGACCCAGGTCGTGCTGGCCCGCCTGCGGACCCCGCTGGCCGGCGTGCTGCTCGCCGCCGCGAACGGCACCCTGGCCGACCTCGAGCCGCTGCGCTGGAGCGAGGACGCGGCCGTCACCGTCGTCGTCGCCTCGCACAACTACCCCGGCACCCCGCGCACCGGCGATCCCATCACCGGTCTGGACGAGGTGGCCGCCGAGGACGCCCCGCACGCCTACGTCCTGCACGCCGGGACGAAGCGGGACGGCGACGCGGTCGTCAGCGCGGGCGGGCGGGTGCTCTCGGTCACGGCGACCGGCGAGGACCTGGCCGGAGCCCGCGAGCGGGCGTACCGGGCGGTGGACCGCATCCGCCTCGACGGCTCCCAGCACCGCACGGACATCGCGGCACGGGCGGCGGGCGCCTGACCGGCCCTCCCGACCCTCCCGCACACCCCAGGCCCCGGACCCCGAATCCGGGGCCTGATCATTGCTGCCTGTCGCCCAGCTCTGACCAAAGCCATTCCATCGAGTGAGCAATCCCCCATACGGCTGACGGGGACCGGGGCCCCAACTATGGTGCGGCGCAAGCGTTCCGGCACTTGGCCCACCGGCATTGCGATGTCAGTGACGGGTGCCACAGTGGGGGAGTGAGCAACGCCAGGACAGCGCGGGATCGGCAGGGAGGGGGTGAGGTCCGATCATGACCGGAACCGGAGTCGAGGCGGGTGCGCAGGCCGCGCGCTCGTGGGCCCTGGCCGTGCTGCGCGTCCGAGGCCGGGCACTGGGCGTGGCCCTGCTGCCCGCGGCCGTCGAGGTGGTCCTGCTGACGGGCGGTGCCACCGGCCGGCTCACCGGTCCGGGCTGGGACAGCGCCCGCTGGGCCGTGGGCGTGCCTGCCGCGCTCGTGCTGCTGGCCGCGGCCGGCGTCGCGCTGGTGGTGGCCCGTGCCCGGCCGGCCGTGAGTCCCACGGTCCCGGTCGCCGAGAAGTCGGCCCCGGACCTGTACCGGCTGGTGCGCGACCTCGCCGACCGGCTGGATGTTCCCGCGCCCTCGGCCATAGCGCTCACCCCGGACTGCGACAGCTGGCTGGAGGACCGGGCCCACCCGGCCCACGGCCCGCCCCCGCGGCCCGCGCACGACGAACCGGCGGCCCCCGGCCCTGGACCGGGCCCCGACGGCCGGCGGCGGGCCGTCACCGCCCCCGTCCTCGTCATCGGCTCTCCGTTCCTGTGGTGGATGCGCGTCGGTGAGCTGCGCGCGGTCCTGGCCCCGGTCGTCGCGGGTACGGGTCCCTCCGCGCACCCGGACATAGCCGCCGCCCGCCGCTTCGTCCGCGGACTCGACGCTGCGGTGGCCGTCGCCTCGACGCCCGGCCGCTGTCCGCTGACCCGGGTCGTGTGCGCGGCCCTCGACTGGGTCGTCCGGCTGATGCTGCGCGGTTGCCGCGAGCACGCGGCCCTGATGGAGCGCGGGGTCGCCGCGGCCGCCGCCGAGCGCGCGCAGACCGTGGACTACGGACTGCGGATCGTCGCCCAGGAGCAGGTCGGCCTCGCCTACGCGGGCTGGGACCGGCTGCTGACCAAGGTGGCGCTGCCCGCCTGGCGCATGGGCCGCTGGCCCTCCCGGCTGGACGCGGGTGTCGTGTCCGCCCTGACCGAGCTGTCCCGGCGCGACCGTCTGGCCGAGGGCTTCGCCTCCCGCCTCGGTGAGCGCCCCGCCTGCGACCTCCTGGAGGAGCCCGGCGCGGTGGACGAGGCCGCCTCCCTGCTCGCCGCCCGCCTGTTCCACGGCGGCCCGGCCGAGACCGGCCCGGACTGGGCACCGGTGGACTGGCAGGCGTATCCGGAGGAGGTCGTCGACCGCACCTGGCGCGCCCACGCGGCACGGCTGCACCGCGTCCTGGACTCCCTCGGCGTCCGCCCCGCCCCCACCGCTCCCGGCCAGGGCGGCCCCACGCTGGCCCGGGTCCTGGACCACCTCGCGGAGCACGGCCACCCGTCCACCGGCTCCGCGCCCGACCCGGCCGGGAGCCCGGACGACGGCCGGCCGACGACCCCGGAACCGGCCGCCGGCGACGAGCCCCCCGCCTCGATCGGCCCGGCCGGTGAGCGGGCCGGCGTCGTCGCGGGCACCCCCACCGCGGACGCGGGCACCCCCACCGCGGACGCGGGCGCCCCCTCCGCCGACGTCGACGCGACCCCGACCGACCACTCCACCCCGTCCCCCGAGCCGACCGCCACTGAGGACGACACGGCCGCCGAGGACGACACCGCCGCCGAGGACGACGACACCGACCCCGGTACCGAGCGCAGCGCGGTCCTCGCCGCCGGGCTGAGCGCGGAGCTGGCCCGGGAGGAGGCCGCGGCGCCGAAGGGCGCGACCGCCGCCGGGCTGTTTCCGGACAGCTCGCTCTGGGACGACGGCGCCCTGCCGCTGTTCCCGCTCCAGCCCCCGCGCACCGGACGCGACCTGCTCGCCGATCACGTCGCGGCGATGGTCTGCTGTGCCGCCGTGGACACGGCCGGCGCGGCCCCCGCCCTCGACTGGCTGGACGGCCCCTCCCTGCTGCTGGACGGTGAGCGGGCCGCCGACCTCGGGCCCAAGGTGCTGCACCTGATCGAGGAGGGCGACCCCGGCCCGCTCCGCGACTGGCTGAGCGCGACCGGGATACGCCCGGAGAAGCCGGTGCGGCTCGTCTGACCCCCCGCTCGGCGCCCGCCCGGCACCCCGCCGGGGGCCATAGCGGATCCGGCGCCGTAACGGAGGGTGGACTTCCAGTTCAGGTCAATTCGCAACGAACAGTGACCAAGTCCGTGCGTTATGTGATGTGCTGGGACCGACCGCGCACATGGCAAAGGCATGCGACATACGACAGCACGACCGAGCAGCACGCACCACGCTGGCAACGGGGGCATGAGGGAGGGGAGCGTCCATGGCCTCGGACCACATCCGCCGCTGGGAGTCCGGAGCGCTCGCGCACGCCGTCACGGACCCCTTCGGCCAGGGACCGGTTCCCTGGCTGCGCGGCAGTGAGACGTACTTCGACGACACCGGGCACGTCGTGCCCTGGTACGTCGACCCGAGCCCGCAGCAGCTCGCCGGCGAGCGGCCGCGCGTCCCCGCGCCGCGCACGGCCGGGCCGGGGCCCCGCTCGGCCGACGACGTGTACCGCCAGATCAAGGGCTTCACCTCCACGGGGGCGGTCGCGCCCGGCGAGGCGATCGACTTCCACATCACGGTCGACCCGCCGCAACAGTTCGGCGTCGACATCTACCGGATCGGCCACTACGGCGGCGACGGCGCCTCGAAGATCACCACCAGCCCCCGGCTCTCCGGCATCGTCCAGCCCCCGCCGCTGGCCGCCGACCGCACGGTGTCCTGCCACCACTGGTGGCTCTCCTGGCGCCTCCAGGTGCCCTCGCACTGGTCCGTCGGCGCCTATGTGGCCGTCCTCACCACCGCCGACGGCTACCGCTCCCACGTGCCCTTCACGGTCCGCGACAACCACCCGGCCGACCTGCTCCTGCTGCTGCCCGACATCACCTGGCAGGCGTACAACCTCTACCCGGAGGACGGCCGCACCGGCGCCAGCCTGTACCACGCCTGGGACGAGAAGGGCTGTCTGCTCGGCGAACCGGACGCGGCCACCACGGTCTCCTTCGACCGCCCGTACGCGGGCGCCGGACTGCCCCTGCACGTCGGCCACGCCTACGACTTCATCCGCTGGGCCGAGCGCTACGGCTACGACATCGCCTACGCCGACGCCCGCGACCTGCACGCCGGCCGCGTCGACCCCACCCGGTACCGGGGACTGGTCTTCCCCGGCCACGACGAGTACTGGTCGGCGCCGATGCGCCGGGCCGTCGAGAACGCCCGGGACCACGGCACCTCCCTGGTCTTCCTCTCCGCCAACACCATGTACTGGCAGGTGGAGCTGGGCCCGTCCGCGTCCGGCGTCCCCGACCGGCTGCTGACCTGCCGCAAGCGCAAGGGCCCCGGAAAGCCGGTGCTGTGGCGCGAGATCGACCGGCCCGAGCAGCAGCTCGTCGGCATCCAGTACGCGGGCCGCGTCCCCGAGCCGCATCCGCTGATCGTCCGCAACGCGGGCCACTGGCTGTGGGACGCGACCGGGGCGCACGAGGGCGACGAGATCGACGGCCTGGTGGCGGGCGAGGCGGACCGTTACTTCCCGCGCACCCCGCTGCCCGAGCACGACGAGCGCATCCTGCTCGCCCACTCCCCCTACACCGACAACGACGGCGTCCAGCGGCACCAGGAGACCTCCCTCTACCGGGCCCCCTCCGGCGCCTGGGTGTTCGCCTCCGGCACCTTCGCCTGGTCGCCGTCCCTGGACCGCCCCGGCCATGTGGATGCGCGTATCCAGCGGGCCACGGCGAACCTGCTGGACCGCATCTGCAAACGGGACTGACCCGCTGTCGTCGGCGCTTGTCCGATACGGGACAATCGAGCCATAGGACAGAACCACGGGGAGGAACCGTGTCCGGATTCGTAGAAAAGCCCGAGCCGATTCAGGTTCCGGGCTTGGTGCACCTGCACACCGGCAAGGTGCGCGAGCTGTACCAGAACGAGGCGGGCGACCTCGTGATGGTCGCCAGCGACCGCATGTCCGCCTACGACTGGGTGCTGCCCACGGAGATCCCCGACAAGGGCCGGGTCCTCACCCGGCTCTCCCTGTGGTGGTTCGAGCAGCTGCGTGACCTGGCTCCGAACCATGTGATCAGCACCGACCTCCCCGAGCACGCCCCCGCCGACTGGGCGGGCCGCACGCTGGTCTGCAAGTCCCTGCGGATGGTCCCGGTCGAGTGCGTGGCCCGCGGCTACCTCACCGGCTCGGGCCTCGCCGAGTACGACGAGTCCCGCACCGTCTGCGGACTGGCCCTGCCCGAGGGCCTGGTGGACGGATCGGAGCTGCCCGCCCCGATCTTCACCCCGGCCACCAAGGCCGAGGTCGGCGAGCACGACGAGAACGTCTCCTACGAGGAGGTCGCCCGCCAGGTCGGCGCGGACACCGCCGCCCAGCTCCGGCAGGCCACGCTCGCCGTGTACTCCCGCGCCCGGGACGTCGCCCGCGACCGCGGAATCATCCTGGCCGACACCAAGTTCGAGTTCGGCTTCGACGGCGACACCCTGGTCCTCGCCGACGAGGTGCTCACCCCGGACTCCTCCCGCTTCTGGCCGGCCGACCAGTGGCAGCCCGGCCGCGCGCAGCCGTCGTACGACAAGCAGTACGTCCGGGACTGGCTGACCTCCGCCGAGTCCGGCTGGGACCGCAGGAGCGAGCAGCCCCCGCCGGCGTTGCCCCAGCGGGTGGTCGAGGCGACCCGGCAGAAGTACGTGGACGCGTACGAGCGGCTGACCGGCACCGCCTGGTCCTGACGCCGAGGCCCCCGGCGAAGAGCCGGGGGCACGCGGAAAGCCCCCGGCCGGAACCGGGGGCTTCTCCATGGAGCGGACGACGAGGCTCGAACTCGCGACCTCAACCTTGGCAAGGTTGCGCTCTACCAACTGAGCTACGTCCGCATTGCGCCGTGGCGCGAGAGCAACTATACCCAACCTCGCGGGTGCGCGGGACGCACTGCGGCCCGACGGTCCCGGCACCGGACTCCGTCGGGCCCGGGGCAGACCGGTCCCGCCCGCCCGGCGAAGCTCCGTCGGGGGTCAACTCCACGTCGGCACAGCGGTTTCCGGGGTGCGTGGTGCGGATGATGCGGGTGAGCCGTCGCGCGCCGGCCTCCCCTGGTGCGGGCCGTGAGGATGTGGCGACCTTCACATGTCCGGTGCCTGCGGGGAGCGTTTGGGAAGGACCTGGCGCACGAAAAAGCCCCGGTCCAGAAGACCGGGGCTTTTTACCGAGCGGACGACGAGGCTCGAACTCGCGACCTCAACCTTGGCAAGGTTGCGCTCTACCAACTGAGCTACGTCCGCACTGCCCCCGAGCGGCTCCCACCGATCGGTGCGAGCACCAGCCTACCTGATCCACAGGAGTGGTCGGTACGACCGATGCCAGAGCGGGTGACAGGAATTGCACACTGCGCCTTCCCCCTGGAAGGGGGATGTTCTACTACTGAACTACACCCGCACGGTCCGTGGGATCCGGCCTTCCGGCCTCGCCCCTCGGCGTGTTCCAGACATTAGCTGATCAGCAGGGGGGTAGCGCAAGTCGCCCCCCGGTGCGACCAAGTGCACGGCCCCCAGGGCCCGCTGACGGACCCTGAGGGCTCGCCCCTTCGCGGGCCCTCACTGCGCGGCGCTGAACGCCTCGTAGACCTTCTTCGGGATGCGTCCGCGCGCCGGCACGTCCATCTTGTTCGCCTGGGCCCAGGCCCGGACGGCCGCCGGGTCGGGGGCGACCTCCGTCTGCTTGTACGCCTTGCCGGAACGCGAGCGCTTGCGGCCCGCCTCCACGTAGGGCGCGAGCGCCTTGCGCAGTTTTTCGGCGTTGGTTTCGTTCAGGTCGATCTCGTACGACTTGCCGTCGAGCCCGAAGGCGATCGTCTCCGCCGCTTCCGAGCCGTCGATGTCGTCAAAGAGAGTGACCACGACCTTTTGCGCCACGAATATCGGTCCCTTCGTGCGGCACGTCGATACAGCTCATCTGGCGATGACGTGCCGAGTATCGGCTATTGCCAATTCATTTGTACAGTGCCCGGCAATGCAAAGTGAAGCCCGACTAAATCCGCCCGCGTGTCCCCGTGCAATAGATGTCGTGGGTGGGTCTGTGGAACTTTCCCAGAACTTTTCGCGAGGGGGCGCGCCTGTCACCCGATCGTGATGCGGCTCACGTAGTTTCCTACAACTCTACCCGCGTAGAAATTTTGTGCGGGTAGTCTGAAGGAACCTGCTCAGCACCACACACCGGGAGTGCCAGTGGCACGCGTCGTAGTCGACGTCATGCTCAAGCCGGAGATCCTCGACCCCCAGGGCCAGGCGGTCCAGCGTGCGCTGCCGCGCCTGGGTTTCGAAGGGATCTCGGACGTCCGTCAGGGAAAGCGTTTCGAACTGGAAGTTGACGGGCCGGTCGACGAGGCCGTGCTCGCCCGCATCCACGATCTTGCGGAATCCTTCCTCGCCAACACGGTGATCGAGGACTTCATCGTCAAGGTGGAAGAGGGTGCGGAAGTCGCGGAGGCGGCCAAGTGACCGCTCGTATTGGCGTCGTCACTTTCCCGGGAAGTCTCGATGACCGGGACACCCAGCGCGCGATCCGCCTCGCGGGTGCCGAACCGGTCGCGCTGTGGCACAAGGACAAGGACCTCAAGCAGGTCGACGCCGTTGTGCTGCCCGGCGGTTTCTCCTACGGCGACTATCTGCGGGCCGGCGCCATCTCCCGGTTCTCGCCGGTGATGGAGGCGGTCATCGAGCAGGCGAAGGCCGGACTTCCGGTCCTCGGTATCTGCAACGGTTTCCAGGTCCTCACCGAGGCGCACCTCCTGCCGGGCGGCATGCTGGGCAACGACCACCTCCACTTCATCTGCCGTGACCAGAAGCTGCGGGTGGAGAACGCGGAGACCTCGTGGACCGGCGACTACCGCCAGGGCCAGGAGATCCACATCCCGCTGAAGAACATGGACGGCCGGTACGTCGCCGACCAGTACACGCTGGACAAGCTGGAGGCGGAGGGCCGGGTCGCGTTCCGGTACCTGGACTTCAACCCCAACGGCTCGCTCAACGACATCGCCGGCATCACCAACGAGGCCGGGAACGTCGTCGGCCTCATGCCGCACCCCGAGCACGCCGTCGAGCCGCTGATCGGTTCGGGCCGCACCGACGGCCTCCCCTTCTTCACCTCGATCCTCAAGAAGCTGGTCAACGCATGAGCCGGACGCCTCTGGACACGGTCGAGCACGCGGCCGCGACCCCCGACGTCGAGCTGCCCTGGGCCGAACTCGGTCTGAAGAAGGACGAGTACGAGCGTGTGGTGGAGATCCTCGGCCGCCGCCCGACCGGCGCCGAACTCGCCATGTACTCGGTCATGTGGTCCGAGCACTGCTCGTACAAGTCCTCCAAGGTCCACCTGCGCCAGTTCGGCGAGAAGGCGCCCCAGTCGGACGCGCTGCTCGTCGGCATCGGCGAGAACGCCGGCGTGGTGGACGTCGGCCAGGGTTACGCGGTCACCTTCAAGGTCGAGTCGCACAACCACCCGTCGTACGTCGAGCCCTACCAGGGCGCGGCCACGGGTGTCGGCGGCATCGTGCGCGACATCATCGCGATGGGCGCGCGCCCGGTGGCCGTGGTCGACCCGCTGCGCTTCGGCGCGGCCGACCACCCCGACACCAAGCGCGTGCTGCCCGGCGTGGTCGCGGGTATCGGCGGCTACGGCAACTGCCTGGGCCTGCCCAACATCGGCGGCGAGGTCGTCTTCGACGCCTGCTACCAGGGCAACCCGCTGGTCAACGCCGGCGCCATCGGTGTGATGCGGCACGAGGACATCCACCTCGCCAAGGCCTCCGGCGCGGGCAACAAGGTCATCCTGTACGGCGCCCGGACCGGCGGCGACGGCATCGGCGGCGCGTCCATCCTCGCCTCCGAGACCTTCGACGACGCCAAGCCGAGCAAGCGCCCGGCCGTCCAGGTCGGCGACCCCTTCCAGGAGAAGCTCCTCATCGAGTGCACCCTGGAGGCGTTCAAGGAGAAGCTGGTCGTCGGCATCCAGGACCTCGGCGCGGCCGGCCTGTCCTGTGCCACCTCCGAGCTGGCCTCCAACGGCTCCGGCGGCATGCGCGTCACCCTGGACGACGTACCGCTGCGCGACTCCACGCTCTCGCCCGAGGAGATCCTCATGAGCGAGTCGCAGGAACGCATGTGCGCGGTGGTCGAGCCGGAGAAGGTCGACCGGTTCCTCGAGATCTGCGACA
This sequence comes from Streptomyces sp. NPDC058145, assembly GCF_042884245.1. Classification (NCBI taxonomy): domain Bacteria; kingdom Bacillati; phylum Actinomycetota; class Actinomycetes; order Kitasatosporales; family Streptomycetaceae; genus Streptomyces; species Streptomyces sp. NPDC058145. The sequence goes on from NZ_JBHVUH010000004.1 coordinate 429,385, forward strand.
AGTGGGACGTCATCGCCACCGTCATCGGTGAGGTCACCGACGGCGACCGGCTGGAGATCTTCTGGCACGGCGGCAAGATCGTCGACGTCGACCCGCGCACGGTCGCCCACGAGGGCCCGACCTACGAGCGCCCGTACGCCCGCCCGTCCTGGCAGGACGTGCTCCAGGCGGACGACGCGAACAAGCTGCCGCGGCCGGCGACGGGCGAGGAGCTGAAGGACCAGGTCCTGAAGCTGGTGTCCTCCCCCAACCAGGCCTCCAAGAAGTGGATCACCTCGCAGTACGACCACTTCGTGCAGGGCAACACCGTCCTCGCCCAGCCCGAGGACTCCGGCATGATCCGCATCGACGAGGAGACCGGCCTCGGCGTCGCCATCGCGACGGACGGCAACGGCCGCTACGCCAAGCTGGACCCGTACGCGGGCGCCCAGCTGGCCCTCGCCGAGGCCTACCGGAACGTGGCGACGACCGGCGCCAAGCCGCTCGCCGTCTCCGACTGCCTGAACTTCGGTTCGCCCGAGGACCCGGCGGTGATGTGGCAGTTCGCGGAGGCCGTCCGCGGACTCGCGGACGGCTGCCTGCAGCTCGGCACGCCGGTGACCGGCGGCAACGTCTCGCTCTACAACCAGACCGGTGAGGCGGCCATCCACCCGACGCCGGTGGTCGCCGTCCTCGGCGTCATCGACGACGTGGCCCGTCGCACCCAGGTCGCCTTCCAGGAGGACGGCCAGCTCCTGTACCTCCTCGGCGACACGCGTGAGGAGTTCGGCGGCTCGGCCTGGTCCCAGGTGGTCCACGACCACCTCGGCGGTCTGCCCCCGAAGGTCGACCTGGAGCGCGAGCGGCTGCTGGCCGAGATCCTGATCTCCGCTTCCCGCGACGGCATGATCGACTCCGCGCACGACCTGTCCGACGGCGGTCTGGTCCAGGCGGTCGTGGAGTCGGCGCTGCTCGGCGGCAAGGGCGCGCGGCTGGTCGTCCCGGACGGCCTGGACGCCTTCACCTTCCTGTTCTCCGAGTCGGCCGGCCGCGCCGTCGTCGCCGTGCCGCGCTCGGAGGAGGTCCGCTTCAACGACATGTGCGGCGCACGTGGCCTGCCGGTCACCCGCATCGGTGTCGTGGACGGCGACTCTGTCGAGGTGCAGGGCGAGTTCGCGCTCTCCCTCGGCGAGCTGAGCGAGGCCCACGAGGCGACGATCCCGGCGCTGCTGGCGTAACCCTCACTCGCGCACCGCGCACACAGGCCCCGTCCGGCGCACCGGACGGGGCCTCGTGCGTCCACCGGGGCCGAGCCCGCGAGATTGCCACCGCGACGGCCCAGGGTGGCGGCGGGCCGAAGGACTGCGCGGTGAAGCGCCGAGGTGCGCCGCGCACCGGGTGGAAACCGGCTGAGGCCGGGCCCCGGTGCGGCATAGGGTCACTGTCATGTCTCCGGCCAAGAGGCGCGCCCGCGCCTACGACCCCGCCAGGACCCGTGCCGCGGTTCTCGCCCAGCTCGGCCACGTACGGGAGGCCGTCCGGGGCCTCGGCCCCGAGCAGCTCGCCCTGCCCACCCGGCTCGGCGCGTGGACCGTACGGGAACTGGTCGCGCACATCGGCATGGCCGTCACCGCGGTCCACCGGTCCCTGGAGCTGCCGGCCCCGCCGAAGCAGGACGTCCGGGTGGCCGAGTGGCCCTTCGCGACCGCCGCCGACTCCGCCGCGATCGACGCGTTCACCCGCGACCTCGTCACCGAGCGGCCCGACCCCGACGCCTACCTCGCCGAGGTCGACGCCGGTCTGCGCACCCTGCTCGATGCCCACCCCGGCGGCCGGCTCCTGCGGACCAACGCGGGCGCCCTCCCGCTGGACGACTACCTCGTCACCCGAGCCGTGGAACTCGTCGTGCACACCGACGACCTCAACGCCGCCGTACCCGGCCTCGAGGTGCCCTACGACCGCCAGGCGCTGGCCGCCGCCACCCGGCTCCTCGCCGACGCCCTCGCGGTGAAGGCGCCAGGCGCCTCCACCGAGGTGCGGGTGCCGCCGTACGCCGTGGTGCAGTGCGTCGAAGGGCCCCGGCACACCCGGGGCACCCCGCCCAACGTCGTGGAGACCGACCCGCTGACCTGGATCCGGCTGGCCACCGGCCGGCTGGACTTCGGGACCGCCGTGGCCGGGGCGTTGGTCAGCGCCAGCGGGGAGCGGGCCGGCATCGGGGAACTGCTGCCGCTCATGGCGTGACGGAACCGGTGGCCGGGGCGCCGCGTCGAATCCATATGAACCGGTACAAGCAGCGCATGTCCCTGACGGCGGCCGCCGTGCTCGTCCCGCTCACGGTGGCATGTGGCAGCACCCCCACCGGGCAGGCGAACAGCGGCTCGGCCGGCGTGCGGCAGCCCGTGACCGGCGTCGACTGGCGGGTCGACGGCCTCACCGCCGGCGGCACCACCCTGCGGGCGCCCGCCACCGCGCGCCTGCGGATCGGCACCGACGGACAGGCGGGCGGCAACCTCGGCTGCAACGGCTTCGGCGCCCGGGCCACCGTGCACGGCGACCGGATCACGTTCGGTGACATCCGGTCCACCAAGATGGCCTGCGACGAGGACCGCATGACCTTCGAACGCGCCTTCGCCCGCTTCCTCACCACCGGCACGATCACCGCCAGGACCGCCGACGGGAAGCTGACGCTCACCGACGGCGACGGCGACCGGCTGCACCTCAGCCGCGGCGCACCCGAATGATGTGCGACACCTCACTCACACACCCCGCGGACGGCCCCGAACCACTGCCCGATGACCGGGCCCACGCCCGATTTCGGCCCCGTCTCACCGCGTTGACCTGCGAAAGCCAGGAAACCGCCAAGGTGATCGACGAACGCCGCTCCGAGGCGGCCGCGCATCCCCAATTCGGACCAGTGGTCGACCTCGCCTACACTCGGAACCGTGCCACGTGGTGACGGTCGACTCAATCACGATCTGCTTCCCGGCGAGAAGGGCCCCCAGGACGCTTGCGGCGTCTTCGGTGTCTGGGCTCCGGGTGAAGAGGTCGCAAAGCTCACGTACTTCGGGCTCTACGCCCTCCAGCACCGGGGTCAGGAATCCGCGGGAATCGCGGTCAGCAACGGCTCCCAGATCCTCGTCTTCAAGGACATGGGCCTGGTGTCCCAGGTCTTCGACGAGACCTCGCTCGGTTCGCTCCAGGGTCACATCGCGGTCGGACACGCCCGCTACTCGACCACCGGCGCATCCGTGTGGGAGAACGCCCAGCCGACGTTCCGTGCCACCGCGCACGGCTCGATCGCGCTCGGTCACAACGGCAACCTGGTCAACACGGCGCAGCTCGCCGAGATGGTCGCCGAGCTGCCCAAGGACAACAACGGCCGCTCCACCCGGGTCGCGGCCACCAACGACACCGACCTGCTGACGGCCCTGCTGGCCGCCCAGGTCGACGAGGACGGCAAGCCGCTGACCATCGAGGAGGCCGCCCACGCGGTCCTCCCGCGGGTCAAGGGCGCCTTCAGCCTCGTCTTCATGGACGAGCACACCCTCTACGCCGCCCGTGACCCGCAGGGCATCCGCCCGCTGGTCCTCGGCCGGCTGGAGCGCGGCTGGGTGGTCGCCTCCGAGTCCGCCGCCCTCGACATCTGCGGCGCCAGCTACGTGCGGGAGATCGAGCCGGGCGAGTTCGTCGCCATCGACGAGAACGGCCTGCGCACCTCCCGATTCGCGGAAGCGAAGCCCAAGGGCTGTGTCTTCGAGTACGTGTACCTGGCCCGCCCGGACACCGACATCGCCGGCCGGAACGTGTACCTCTCCCGCGTCGAGATGGGCCGCCGCCTCGCCAAGGAGGCCCCGGCCGAGGCCGACCTGGTCATAGCGACCCCGGAGTCGGGCACCCCGGCCGCCATCGGCTACGCGGAAGCCTCCGGCATCCCGTTCGGGGCCGGCCTGGTGAAGAACGCCTACGTCGGCCGGACCTTCATCCAGCCCTCGCAGACCATCCGCCAGCTCGGTATCCGCCTGAAGCTGAACCCCCTGAAGGAAGTCATCAAGGGCAAGCGGCTGGTCGTCGTCGACGACTCGATCGTGCGCGGCAACACCCAGCGGGCCCTGGTCCGCATGCTGCGCGAGGCGGGCGCGGCCGAGGTCCACATCCGGATCTCCTCCCCGCCCGTGAAGTGGCCCTGCTTCTTCGGCATCGACTTCGCCACGCGCGCGGAACTGATCGCCAACGGGATGACCATCGACGAGATCGGCACCTCGCTCGGCGCCGACTCGCTGGCGTACATCTCCATCGACGGCATGATCGAGGCGACCACCATCGCCAAGCCGGACCTCTGCCGCGCCTGCTTCGACGGCGAGTACCCGATGGACCTGCCGGACCCCGAGCTGCTCGGCAAGCAGCTGCTGGAGACCGAGCTCGCGGCCGGCCCGGCCGCCACGGCCGCCTCCGACGCGATCCGGCGCCCGTAACACCCCTGCAGTACGACACGAAAGCTCTCACAGTCATGTCTGAGACAACTGGTGCCAGCTACGCAGCGGCGGGCGTCGACATCGAGGCGGGAGACCGCGCCGTAGAACTCATGAAGGAGTGGGTGAAGAAGACCCGGCGCCCCGAGGTGCTGGGCGGCATCGGCGGCTTCGCCGGACTCTTCGACGCCTCCGCCCTCAAGCGCTACGAGCGCCCGCTGCTCGCCTCCGCCACCGACGGCGTCGGCACGAAGGTCGACATCGCGCGCCGGCTGGGGGTCTACGACACCATCGGCCACGACCTGGTCGCCATGGTCATGGACGACATCGTGGTGTGCGGTGCCGAGCCGCTGTTCATGACGGACTACATCTGCGTGGGCAAGGTCCACCCCGAGCGCGTCGCGGCCATCGTCAAGGGCATCGCGGAGGGCTGCGTGCTGGCCGGCTGCGCCCTGGTGGGCGGCGAGACGGCGGAGCACCCGGGCCTGCTGGGCGAGGACGACTTCGACGTCGCCGGCGCCGGAACCGGCGTGGTGGAGGCCGACCGGCTGCTGGGCCCGGATCGTATCCGCAAGGGTGACGCCGTGATCGCCATGGCGTCCTCCGGGCTTCACTCCAACGGGTACTCCCTGGTCCGCCATGTGCTGCTGGACCGTGCCGGCCTGGCCCTCGAGTCCGAGGTGGCCGAGCTGGGCCGCACCCTCGGCGAGGAGCTGCTGGAGCCCACCAAGATCTACTCGCTGGACTGCCTGGCGCTGACCCGTACCACCGAGGTGCACGCGTACAGCCACGTCACGGGCGGCGGGCTCGCGGCCAACCTGGCCCGGGTCGTCCCCGACGGGCTGCACGCCGTGGTCGACCGCTCCACCTGGACCCCGGGCGCGGTGTTCGACCTCGTCGGCAGGACCGGCGACGTCGAGCGCCTGGAGCTGGAGAAGACGCTCAACATGGGCGTCGGCATGATCGCGATCGTTCCCGAGGAGTCCACGGACGTGGCCCTCGCGACCCTGGCCGACCGCGGGGTCGACGCGTGGGTCGCGGGCGAGATCACCGACCGCGGCGACAAGGAGACCGGCGCCGAGCTGGTCGGGGACTACGCGGTCTGAACCTGCGGACAGCACAGAAGCCGGTCGGTGGCTGTGCCACCGACCGGACAAGTGCTCAGTGCAAGGTCAAGCGCCGCGACGATGTTGTGAGGGACCCTCGTTCTCGTCCTCGTCGTCCTCATAGAGGTCGGCGTAGCGCGAGTACAGATCGTCCTCATCGTCCTCATCGTCCTCGAACGGCTCGCCGTTCGGCGGCTGGCTCGAAGTCGATGCGCCCAGTTCATTGGCCAGACGTGACAGGTCAGTCCCACCGCTGTTGTACTTCAGCTGGCGGGCGACCTTCGTCTGCTTGGCCTTGGCCCGGCCGCGCCCCATGGCTCGACCCCCTCGGTGACGGGGCTCGACGGCCCCAGAGTCTGACACGCGTTCATGATCGGAACGGGCTCTCCGTGGAGAGGCCGGTCCGTAGGGCTTCCACGGTACCTGAGCCCGCGCCCATACGGTACGTCGCCCGCAGCACGCGCGTGTGCACAGGACCCTCGAGGCGCCCCGTCCTCGCTGGTCAATGGCGATTTTAACCACTTATCGGGGTACGACCCGCCGACGGAAGTGAGAGTTCTCTCCAAGTTCCCGCCGACGGGTACCGCTCACCTGTGCGATCGGACGTCCGATCGCGGCGACCGGAGGCTGGTGACGCCGCGAGTCAGCGGGACGCGCGGGCCTCGGCCATCCGCTGCTCGGCGATCCGGTCGGCCGCCGCGGCCGGCGGAATCCCGTCGTCCTTCGCACGTGCGAAGATCGCCAAGGTGGTGTCGAAGATCCTCGCCGCCTTGGTCCTGCACCGGTCGAAGTCGAACCCGTGCAGCTCGTCCGCCACCTGGATGACCCCACCGGCGTTCACCACGTAGTCCGGCGCGTAGAGGATCCCGCGGTCGGCGAGGTCCTTCTCCACACCCGGGTGGGCGAGCTGGTTGTTGGCCGCGCCGCAGACCACCTTGGCCGTGAGCACCGGCACGGAGAGGTCGTTCAGCACGCCGCCGAGCGCACAGGGCGCGTAGATGTCGAGCCCCTCGACCCGGATCAGCGCCTCGGTGTCGGCGACCGCCGTCACCTCGGGGTGCTGGTCGAGGACGCGCCGGACGGCCTCCGCGCGCACGTCCGTGATCACGACCTCGGCGCCCTCGTCCAGCAGGTGCCGGACCAGGTGGTGGCCCACCTTACCGACGCCGGCGATGCCGACCTTGCGGCCGCGCAGCACGGGGTCGCCCCACAGGTGCTGGGCGGAGGCGCGCATGCCCTGGTAGACGCCGAAGGCGGTGAGCACGGAGGAGTCGCCGGCGCCGCCGTTCTCGGGGGAGCGGCCGGTGGTCCAGCGGCATTCGCGGGCCGCGACGTCCATGTCGGCGACGTACGTGCCGACGTCGCACGCGGTGACGTAGCGACCGCCGAGCGAGGCGACCATGCGACCGTAGGCGAGCAGCAGCTCCTCGGTCTTGTCGCGCTCCGGGTCGCCGATGATCACGGCCTTGCCACCGCCGTGGTCCAGACCGGCCATGGCGTTCTTGTACGACATCCCGCGCGCGAGGTTGAGGGCGTCGGCGACGGCCTCGGCCTCGGTGGCGTAGGGGTAGAAGCGCGTACCGCCGAGGGCCGGGCCCAGGGCGGTGGAGTGGATGGCGATCACGGCCTTGAGGCCGCTGGCGCGGTCCTGGCAGAGCACGACCTGCTCATGGCCGCCCTGGTCCGACTGGAACAGGGTGTGCAGGACATCAGCAGACGCGCCGGTTACGTCGGTCACTGTGGTGACTCCTGTGTAAGTAGCGGCGAGTGGGGTGCGACCCCGTACGGGTGGCGGGGTCGTGGCATGAGCGTAGAGCCTCGGGTCCCTCACCATCCGCGCAGTGTTCAGGATCACCCTCCCGTGCCGTGTACGCACGTATCGCCGTGAAACGATTTGGTGTGGTTTCGAGCCGGGCCCGATGGGGAGGGAGCAGGCGTGCCCAAGGTGTCCTCCATGGTCGTCCCGTATGCCGCGTACCTGCGTGTGTACGAGCCGCTGACCGCCTTCCCGGAACCCGAGCGCACCCACTGGGCCCGCTACGCCCGGCGCCCGGACCGTCCCTCCTACCAGGACGAACTGCGCCGGTCGCTCGCCGACTTGCTGCCCATCCCGCCGGTCCCGGTACCGGTGCACGAGAGCGGCGACGCCTTCGTGCTGGAGACCGACGGCGTGCTCTGCGTCTGCCCCTGGCGGACCCGGCTGCGCGGCTGGCTGGCCCTGGCGGGGCTCGGCGAGGAGCTGCCCCCGCCGGTGCTGGACGCGGTGCTGCCGCCGGTGGTGCGCCGCCAGGCCGCCCAGGACTACGAGCGCTGGCTGGCCCGCAACCCGGACGCCCGCCCCTGGATCCGCACCGCGACCTGGCAGATCCCGCTGAACTGGTTCGTGCTGGTCGCCGACGAGGAGCGGCGGTACGACAAGGCGTCCGGCGAGGTGCCGCCGATGCTGCGCTACCGCACCCCGATGGTGCAGGCCAGGCGGCGGGTGGCCCGGGCGCTGCGCACGCTGAAGGACACCATCGAGGAAGGGCCGCTGATCGACGGCCTGGTGGACGTCGGCCGCTGGCTGGAGGAGTTCCACCCGCGCTCGGTGGTGGAGCTGGACTACGGCGGCCTGGTGCACGCGATGCCGGCCGGCGACCTCGCGGACGACCACTCGGCGGCGGACGTGGCCGAGGGCATCGAGGCGCTGCGCCGCGGCGACGGGGCGGCCGCCGGTGAGGCCTACGGGCGGCTGGTGGAGCGGTGGCGGACGGTGCGGGACCGGCGCTCCGCGAACTGAGTGACGTACGTCACGGCCCAAATCGCCCCGAACGGCGTACGGTCTACGGCACTTAGATCACCTGACGGGATGTAGGTCCCGATCCGGGCTTATGTCCCAAGGGTGATGGACAGCACTTACAAGTGCCTTGCCCTGGTTACTACCCCTCATGCCAAAATAGGACAAGGAGTCCGGGGAGGGCTCCTCCGCTCAACTATGCTCCATCATGGGCGGATTCTCCGCATTGCACGCTATGGGGGGTCTGGTGACTCCTGATCGCCCCTGTGACTGATCGTCACAGTGGCGTGACTGTCCGCTATGGCATGGTCCATCGGCTTCCGTCGCTGATGAACACCTGGGAGGGCAATTCCATCGGTTTGGCCGACGCGGCTGGACAGATGGTGTAGTTGTAGTGCCGAGGACAAGCCGTTCGTCCTATAACCGACTCGACCCGCGTCCACCATTTCGGGCAACGCGGGTCAAGGTGCAGAATTTAGAGGAAAGAACCGAGAAGGTTCGGTTCTCCCGAGGAGGCCGCTCATGACCGCTCGCACCCCTGATGCCGAGCCGCTGCTGACCCCGGCTGAGGTCGCCACCATGTTCCGTGTCGACCCCAAGACGGTCACGCGGTGGGCAAAGGCCGGCAAGCTCACGTCGATCCGCACGCTCGGCGGGCACCGCCGCTACCGCGAAGCCGAGGTCCGCGCACTGCTCGCGGGCATCCCGCAGCAGCGCAGCGAGGCCTGAACAACTGAATACCGGGCGAAACGGTCGGTCCCCCAACTGGCCGCGGCGCCCGAAACCCTAGCTCCAAGCGACGCGGGACCTGCCCCAACAGGACCCACGCCCAGGCCGAAGAGAACGTTGTTGGCAGCGACACAGGGTACGTCGTAGATCGCGCTGGACTCCGCCGAGTCCAGCGCGATCTTTTTTGTGCGCTGGTCGAGGGGCCGGTGCGGCGGTTGTGAGCGTCCTTGTCGGACTCTGGGGAGGGCTGTCGGATCGGCTGTGCGTGCCCTCTGGGGGTGGTGCAATTGCACATATTAAATTGACCAGTTGTATGAGGGGGGTAAGTTCCGCAGTTTCAAAAACTCATGCGGTGACTCCCGTCACACACCGGGGTGCTTGTTGCCTGTGGGTCGCGTGCGCTATTAGGGCATTGCGCGCTCCAGCGCCCCCCGCACGCACGGGTGTTGGGCCGGCCCGGCGGCGATCAGGCGCTGCGCGGCTGCTCGTCCTCGACGGGCTCCTCGTCCTCGTCCGGGGAATAAGGGCCGGCATCCATCACCAGCCGCAGCAGGCGATGACAGATGGGGCAGTGGCGGGTGCGGTGCCCGAAGGACGAAGCGGCCGCCAGATGCGCCCTCAGCAGCGCCCGCGTCTCGTGCCTGGCCGATGCCGCCATACTCCACCTCCAGAGGCCGCCGGGGGAGAACACGCCCTGCCTTCTGGGTACCGAGCGGAGGTGACGGCGTCAAGGGTGCGGGCGGCCGCGCCGGGCCCGGGGGCCGGGCGGAGCAGGGATCGACGGCACAAAAAGAAGGGCCCCTCGCGGGGCCCTTCCTCAACTGCGGTCCTGACGGGATTTGAACCCGCGGCCTCCACCTTGACAGGGTGGCGAGCACTCCAAACTGCTCCACAGGACCAGGTTTCGCGGCACTTGGTGTTGCGCTGTGCTGCGAAAAGGACTGTACAGGAGGGTGAGCCCCCCGGTCGAACTCACCCACCGTATCCGTCCGGCTACGGCGCCGCCGCGTCGATCGCCTTAACGATCCGCTTGTCCGAGACCGGGTACGCCGTGCCCAGTGCGTGGGCGAAGTAGCTGACCCGCAGCTCCTCGATCATCCAGCGGATGTCCAGCACCTGCTGCGGCACCGGCCGCCCCTGGGGAAGCTGCTCCAGCAGCCAGGCGTACTCGTCCTGCATCTCGTGAACCTTCTCCATACGGGTGGTGTCCCGCTGGACGCCCGTCGGCATCTGCTGCAGACGCCGGTCCGCTGCCACCAGGTAGCGCATCAGGTCGGACAGCCGCCGTATCCCCGCCCAGGTCACGAAACCGGGCTTCACAAGGGCGTCGAGCTGCTTGCGGACGTCCGTCAGGTTCGCCAGCAGCGCGGGGCTGCCCACACCCTTCAGACGGCGCTCACAGGCCTGCCAGGCCGCCAGCACCTGCTGCACCTGCCCGACCGTACGGACCGTCGTGTCGACGATCTCCGCGCGCACCTTGTCGTACAGCTTCCGGTACGACTCCTCGTCCCACACCGGCCCGCCGAAGTCCGCGATCAGCTTGTCCGCCGCCGCCATCGCACAGTCGTCGAAGAGCGCCTGGACGGAGCCGTGCGGGTTGGCCGACAGGGCGAGCTTCTGGGCGTTCGTGAGGCGGTCGCTCGCGAACTTCGCCGGATTCACCGGAATGTTGCGCAGGATCAGCCGGCGGGTGCCCTTCCACATCGCCTCGGCCTGCTCCGCCTCCGTGTCGAACAGCCGCACCGAGACCGTGTCGCCGTCGTCCACCAGCGCCGGGTACGCCTTCACCGGCTGCCCCGCCCGGCGCGTCTCGAAGACCCGGGTGAGCGAGCCGATCGACCAGTCGGTGAGACCCGCCCGCTCCAGGGACTCCCCGCCCTGCCGGGAGGCGGTGGCAGCCGCGGCCTGCGAGAGCGCCTCGCGCGCCTTCGGCTTCAGCCGCAGCCGCAGCACCTCCAGGTCCTTGTCCTCGGCGAGCTTGCGACGCCGCTCGTCGACGATGCGGAAAGTGATCCGCAGATGGTCCGGGACCTTCGACCAGTCGAAGTCCTCCGCGTCGAAGGGCACACCGACCATGCGCCTCAGCTCGCGCGCCATCGTCACCGTCAGCGGCTCCTGCAGGGGCACCGCCCTCTCCAGGAACGCCCTCGCGTAGTTCGGCGCGGGCACGTAGTTGCGGCGGACCGGCTTCGGGAGGGAACGGATCAGTTCCGTCACCACCTCCTCCCGCAGACCCGGGATCTGCCAGTCGAAGCCCTCGTCGGTGACCTGGTTGAGCACCTGCAACGGGATGTGCACGGTGACACCGTCCGCGTCCGCACCGGGCTCGAACTGGTACGTCACCCGGAACTTCAGCGGCCCCTGACGCCAGGTGTCCGGATAGTCGTCCTTGGTGACCGCCTCCGCCGACTCCCGGATGAGCATCGCCCGCTCGAAGTCCAGGAACTCCGGCTGCTCGTGCCGCTTCCGCTTCCACCAGGAATCGAAGTGGACGCCGGACACCACGTGTTCGGGCACCCGCTGGTCGTAGAAGTCGAACAGCGTCTCGTCGTCCACGACGATGTCCCGGCGCCGCGCCCGGTGCTCCAGCTCCTCGACCTCGCTGAGCAGCTTGCGGTTGTCGGCGAAGAACTTGTGGTGCGTGCGCCAGTCGCCCTCCACCAGCGCGTTGCGGATGAACAGCTCGCGCGAGACCTCCGGGTCGATCCGGCCGTAGTTCACCTTCCGCTGGGCGACGATCGGGACGCCGTACAGCGTCACCTTCTCGTACGCCATCACCGCCGCCTGGTCCTTCTCCCAGTGCGGCTCGCTGTACGTCCGCTTCAGCAGATGACCGGCGAGCGGCTCCACCCACTCCGGCTCGATCTTCGCGTTGACCCGGGCCCACAGCCGGCTGGTCTCCACCAGCTCGGCCGACATCACGAACCTCGGCTGCTTACGGAACAGCGCCGAACCCGGGAAGACCGCGAACTTGGCGTTGCGAGCGCCCAGATACTCGTTCTTGTTGCCGTCCTTCACGTCCTTCATCCCGACGTGGGAGAGAAGACCGGCGAGCAGGGAGACATGGACACGGTCGGCCGGGGCCTCCTCCTCGGCGAGGTGGATGCCCATCTGCTTGGCGACCGTGCGCAGCTGGGTGTAGATGTCCTGCCACTCGCGGATCCGCAGGAAGTTCAGGTACTCCTGCTTGCACATCCGCCGGAACGAGCTGGAACCCCGCTCCTTCTGCTGCTCACGGACGTACCGCCACAGGTTCAGATACGCGAGGAAGTCGCTCGTCTCGTCCTTGAACCGGGCATGCTGCTGGTCCGCCTGGGCCTGCTTCTCCGCCGGACGCTCCCGCGGGTCCTGAATGGACAGCGCGGCCGCGATGACCATCACCTCGCGGACACAGCCGTTCTTGTCGGCCTCCAGCACCATCCGGGCCAGCCGCGGGTCGACCGGCAACTGGGCGAGCTTGCGACCGGTGTCCGTGAGCCGCTTGCGCGAATCCTCCTGGGCCGGGTCCAGCGCGCCCAGCTCCTGCAGCAACTGCACACCGTCGCGGATGTTGCGGTGGTCCGGCGGATCGATGAACGGGAACCTCTCGATGTCCCCGAGGCCGGCCGCGGTCATCTGCAGGATGACGCTCGCCAGGTTCGTCCGCAGGATCTCCGCGTCCGTGAACTCCGGCCGCGCGAGGAAGTCGTCCTCGCCGTACAACCGGATGCAGATGCCGTCCGAGGTCCGGCCGCAGCGGCCCTTGCGCTGGTTGGCGCTCGCCTGCGACACCGGCTCGATGGGCAGCCGCTGCACCTTCGTACGGTGGCTGTACCGGGAGATCCGGGCGAAACCCGGGTCGATGACGTACTTGATCCCCGGCACCGTCAGGGACGTCTCCGCGACGTTCGTCGCCAGCACGATCCGGCGGCCGGTGTGCGGCTGGAAGACCCGGTGCTGCTCGGCGTGCGAGAGCCGCGCGTAGAGCGGCAGGATCTCCGTGAACCGGTAGTTCTTCCTGGTGAGGGCGTCGGCGGTGTCCCGGATCTCCCGCTCGCCGGACAGGAAGACGAGGATGTCCCCCTTCCCCTCCGCCATCAGCTCCTCGACGGCGTCCGTGATCGCGGTGATCTGGTCCCGGTCGGCGTCGTCGGAGTCCTCCTCCAGCAGCGGCCGGTAACGCACCTCCACCGGATACGTCCGCCCGCTGACCTCGACGATCGGCGCGTCGCCGAAATGCCGGGAGAAACGCTCGGGGTCGATGGTGGCGGAGGTGATGACGACCTTCAGGTCGGGCCTGCGCGGCAGCAACTGCGCGAGGTAACCCAGCAGGAAGTCGATGTTCAGGGACCGCTCGTGTGCCTCGTCGATGATGATCGTGTCGTAGGCGCGCAGCTCACGGTCCGTCTGGATCTCCGCGAGCAGGATGCCGTCCGTCATCAGCTTGACGAACGTGGCGTCCGGGCTCACCTGGTCGGTGAAACGGACCTTCCAGCCGACGGCCTCCCCGAGCGGCGTCCGCAGCTCCTCCGCGACCCGCTCGGCGACCGTGCGCGCGGCGATCCGGCGCGGCTGCGTGTGCCCGATCATGCCGCGCACACCACGGCCCAGCTCCAGACAGATCTTCGGGATCTGGGTCGTCTTGCCCGAACCCGTCTCACCGGCCACGATCACGACCTGGTGATCGCGGATGGCGGCCGCGATCTCGTCCTTCTTCTGGCTGACCGGCAGCTGCTCCGGATAGCCGATGGCGGGCACACGGGAGCGCCGCTCGTCCATCCGGGCCTCGGCCCTGCCGACCTCGCCCTCGATCTCGGCGAGGACGGCGGCGCGGGCCTCCGGCTTACGGATCTTGCGCGCGCCCTCGAGCCGCCGGCCGAGCCGGTGCGCGTCGCGCAGCGAGAGCTCGGTCAGACGGGGGGCGAGGGTGCCGAGGGCGGGGGCGGGATGCGTAGACATACGGCGTCCAGGATCTCACCTCACGGAAATCCCTGGCGAACGATTTGCCCGCGGGCCGCACCCGGGCCTTCTGCGGGCCGCACCCGGGCCCCCTGCGGGGCGCGTCCGGCCCCCTGCGGGGCGGGTGCCGTCATGCCGTCGGCGTGGAACCGGATGATCTAGCGTGGGCGACATGTCCGATTCGCCACACGGTGCCCACGGCCGGCCGCCCACCCGAGCCGAGCACTGGGCCGCCTTCCGCGAATCGCCCTTCCTTCCCGCCACCGTCCTGCTGCTGATCCTCGCCGCCGCGGCCGGGCTCTTCGCCGGCTCCTACACCTACGCGATGGCCAACCCCACCCCGCACGCCATCCCCACCGCCGTCGTCGGCCCCCACGGCGAACCGGCCGCCCGGCGGTTCATCGACGGCATGGAGCAGGCGCTGGACGCCTCCCTCGAGCTCCAGCCCTACGACAGCCGGCAGGACGCGGTGCGGGCCGTCGACGAACAGAAGGTGTTCGCGGTGATCGAGGCAACCGCCGGCGGCCGGACGATCACCCTGGACGTCTCCGCGGCATCCGGGGCGACCGTCGCCCAGCTCCTCGGGGAGGCGGCGGTCAAGGTGAGCGAGGAAACCGGCACCACCGTGACGGTGCGGGACCTCAAGCCCCTGCAACGGGGCGACCCGCGCGGCCTCGCCATCTTCTACATCTCACTGGCCGCCGTGATCATCGGCTTCGTCGGGTCCATCCAGATGAGCGTGCACGCACGGGCCCTGAACCCGCTGGAGCGCATCGCCTTCACCGCCGCCTACGCCCTGCTGGGCGGGTTCACCATCGTCGCGGTGGTGGACTGGCTGCTCGGCGCGCTGGACCTGCCGTTCGTGGAGTCCTGGCTGATCCTGGCGCTGACGATGTTCGCCTCCGGCATGGTGTTCACGATGTTCAACACCCTGGTCGGCCGCTGGGCCATGCTGCCCACCTGGGGACTGATGGTGCTCCTCGGCAACCCCTCGTCCGGCGGCGCCGTCTCCTGGCCCCTGCTGCCCTCCCCGCTCGGCGTCATCGGCCGCTGGCTGCCGCCGGGAGCCTCGGTGAACGCCCAGCACACCGCCGTCTACTTCCGCGGCCACCAGCACATCTTCCCGTTCCTGGTGCTGGCGGGCTGGGCCGTCGTCTCCGGCGCGGTCTTCCTGATCTGGCGCCACCGCCACCCGGGCGGCCGCTAGGAAGCGGGCGGATTGGCGGCCGCCGCCGCCCTGTCCCCCCTGCCCGCACCGTCCCCGAGGGCGATCGACCGCGCGGTGTTGGACACGGCCTTGATCCCCAGATAAGCGGTGGTCATGCTGCTCACCGCGGTGAACGCGGCGCTCAGCACACCGACGATCACGGCCTTGTCCCCGTCCAGCCGCCACACCCCGAAGGCGGCGACCCCGGCGATCGCGATATTGCTGACCACAATGGCGAGCAGCCCGTACCGGGCCCGGTACTTCTCCAGCTCGACTTCCCGAACCACACGCGCCTCGTCCCGGCCCATCATTCCCCCGTCCCCCGCGAACCCTCTCCAGCAGCGAGAACGTAGCGCCCCCGCCCGCCCGACGCCACCGGCCGGGAGGAGCCGGACATACCGAGCCGCACATGAGCAGACGTTCGAACGATCACCTGCTCCAGTGACCGGTGCGCAGTTCGCCAGACCGAACGAGGGGCCGGACCTAGAGTTCCTGTTCGTGAAGCTGACAGTGCGAGTGAAGCTCCTGCCCACGCCCGGCCAGGCACGGGCCCTGGAAGCCACATTGCACGCCTGCAACGAGGCCGCCAATCACGGCTCCGTGACGGCATTCGCCACAGGCACCACACGCAACCGTGAACTGCGCGCCTTCGCCTACACCCACATCAAGCACACCTGGGGTCTCGGAGCCCAAGCCGCCCAGCACGTGATCAAGAAGACCAGCGACGCGTACGCGGCCCTCAGGGGCAACCTGAGGGCCGGAAACCTGGGCCGGGCCGGATCCAAGCGGCACACGGCAGCCACCGGCAAGCCGATCGTCTTCCGCCCCAACTCCGCGCAGCCCTACGACGACCGCATGCTTTCCTGGCAGGCCGACCGGCAGACCGTCTCCATCAGGACCACCGCCGGCCGCCTGAAACATCTCGCCTACACAGGCCACGAAGGGCAGCTCGAGTTGCTCGCCCGGTACCGCCAGGGCGAATCCGATCTCCAGCACCGAAACGGCCAGTGGTACCTCCTGGCAACGCTCGAGCTACCCGAAGGTGCTCAGAACCCCGACCCGCAAACGTTCATCGGCGTCGACCTCGGTATCGCCAACATCGCGACCACCTCCACAGGCCGCCGGCACAGTGGCAGGCGCCTCAATCGCACCCGCGAGAACGACACCGCCCTGCGTGCGCGCCTCCAGAAGCGAGGCACACGATCCGCGAAGCGACGGGCCAAACGTCATGCGGGCAAGGAGGCCCGGCGCACCCGCGACATCAACCACAAGATCAGCAAGCACATCGTGGCAGAGGCACAACGCACCGGTCGCGGCATCGCTCTGGAAGACCTGAGCGGCATCCGCGAACGGGTACGGCTGAGGAAGCCCCAACGCGTCACGATCAACTCCTGGGCCTTCGGCCAACTCGGAGCCTTCATCGAGTACAAGGCCCGCCGTGCCGGGGTGCCCGTGGTCCACGTGGATCCCGCGTACACCAGCCAGGAGTGCTCCCGGTGCCACCACATCGACAAGCGCAACCGGCCTCATCAGGCCGTCTTCACCTGCACGTCCTGCGGCTTCGTTGAGCACGCGGACGTCAACGCGTCCCATGTCATCGGCCGACGCGGCTGGTGGCTGTGGGTCCGCGGGGCCGAGTCACAGGCCCCTGCCCTGACGCTGATCGCGTAGGGCTGGATGCGCCGCTCCCTCTGAAGCCATCGGCGGGAGCGAGCTGCAAGCCGGGAAGCGGGGCTTCCTGGCAGCGGACGCGATCGCTCGTACGCGAGCATGATCCATGAGGCTTACAGGAGAGCGTTCCCACCTGCGGACGGGAAACCGGCAGTCGCCGCCCTCGCGGATCTGTGAGCGCTGCTTCGTCCAGCTGTCCTCGACGGGTGGCTGTGACTCCTGTGGTTGACGTGCGGGCCAGGACGTCACGCCTCGGTGCGCGGGCACGGAAACGGCCCCACCGAAGATCTTCGGTGGGGCCGCATGCCCTGGGCAGGGCGGTTGTGGCTGGGGCCGGGGTCGAACCGGCGACCTTCCGCTTTTCAGGCGGACGCTCGTACCAACTGAGCTACCCAGCCACGAGGCTTCCGGGGAAGCCTCAGCGGTCCTGACGGGATTTGAACCCGCGGCCTCCACCTTGACAGGGTGGCGAGCACTCCAAACTGCTCCACAGGACCAAGCTTGCGTGCAACAGTGTCGCACACGGTAATGCGTGCCCCCAACGGGATTCGAACCCGTGCTACCGCCTTGAAAGGGCGGCGTCCTAGGCCGCTAGACGATGAGGGCTATCGGCCCGCCTGCGCGCTTCTCAGCGCGTCGGGGACGTGAGAAGCATATGGGATGGCGGCGGGGTTCGCCAAAACGGTTTACGGGGAGGCGGGGGAGGAGGTGCCCGGGCTGGGGGTGGTGCCGGATCGGCGGCGGTCGAAGACCTCCGCCGGGAGGTGGCGGCTCACCTCCGCCGTGGTCAGGCCGAGGCCGCCGAGCTTGATCTCGTCCCAGGCCTGCAGGCGGTGGCTGTCACGGTCGACGTAGAGGATCGAGGCCTCGATGGGGTCGGGGTACTTCCCCTCCACCGCGCGCAGGCCGCTGCCTCCGGTCGAGCCCTCCATGCGCAGCCGGGTGCCGTACTTCAGCAACTCGGTGCCCTCGTGGTGCAGGTGGCCGCAGAGCACGAGGGGCACCTCGCCGTCCGTCTCCCGGGCCGCCACGGGTTCGTGGGCGACGGCCACGTCCACCGGGGTGCCGGCCGACCGCTGGTCGCGCAGGGCCGAGGCCAGGCGGTCGCCGGCGAGCCGTTCGGCCGCGTCGCCGCCGGGGGCCACCGAGCGGTCGGGGGTGTACTGGGGGTCGCCGGTCCCGGCGAAGCGCAGTCCGGCGACGGTCCGCGCGCGGCCGTCGTCCAGGACGTGGACGTTCTTCATGCGCTCCAGGTAGCTCTGGGTGGCGCGCGAGTCGTGGTTGCCGCGGACCCAGACGTAGGGGACGCCCAGGTCGGCGATCGGGTCGAGGAAGCCGTTCTCCGCCGGCGTGCCGTGGTCCATGGTGTCGCCGGAGTCGACGATCACATCGACCTTGTACTGCTTCACCAGCGAGGCGATGATCTTCCAGCTCGCCGGGTTGAGGTGGATGTCGGAGACGTGCAGGACGCGGAGGGTGGCCGGGTCCGGCTGGTAGGCCGGGAGGGTGGACGTGACGTCGTAGAGCTTGGTCACGTTGGTGACCAGGCGGGCCAACTCCTGCTGGTAGACGTTGAAATCGGTGACGATGCTGCGCGCGTTGCCGACCACGGACGGCGCCGAGGACAGCAGGCCGGAGAACCGGGGTTCGAGGACTGACTTGGGGTTCCAGGTGGCGTAGGCGCAGGCGCCGGAGGCCGCGAGCAGGGTGAGGGCGAGTACGCCGGCGGTGACGGCGCGGCGGGGGCGGCGGTAGACGGCGAGGCCGAGGGCGGTGGCGCCGGTGACGACGGCGACGCCGGAGCGCAGGGCCAGGTCGAGGGTGCCGTGCTCGACGTCCCGGGCGACCTCGTCCTGGAGGCCGGAGATGCGTTCGGGGTGGTCGACGAGGGCCTGGGCGCGGAGCGGGTCGAGCTGGTCGACGTTGACGTCCAGGCGGACGGGGGCGACGTGGCTGTCCAGGGTCAGTGCGCCGAGCGGGGAGACGTTGATCTTCGTGCCGCCGGTGAGGGAGGGGCGCAGCGCCATGGTGGTGTCCATCGGGCCGACCGGGGCCCGTACGTTGCCGACGACGAGCAGGCCGAGCCAGGCGCCGGCGAGGACCACGGCGGTGAGGCCGAGGGCGTTCAGCCAGGGGCGGGGGCGGGCGGCCAGTTCGAGGTCGGGGAGGGTGTGGGCGGGGCGGGGGCGGTCGGGTTTGCGGTGGAGCCTGCGGTTCAGGGCTGCGACGGGGACGCGGGCCATTGGGCCCGTATGCCCACGCTTCGGCGTGGATATGCGACGGTTCGGCTCTCTCGTGGGGACGTTCCGTGCCGGACAATGTCCGTGTGCTGGAGATGACGCGCGAGGAGTTCGAGGAACTGGTCGCCGAAGCGCTCGACCGGATTCCCCCGGAGCTGATGCGGTTGATGGACAACGTCGCGGTGTTCGTCGAGGACGAACCGCCGGCCGACGATCCCGAGCTGCTCGGGCTGTACGAGGGGACGCCGCTGACGGAGCGGGGCGAGTGGTACGCGGGGGTGCTGCCGGACCGGATCACGGTGTACCGGGGGCCGACGCTGCGGATGTGCGAGTCCCGGGAGGACGTCGTCGCCGAGACGGAGGTCACGGTGGTGCACGAGATCGCGCACCACTTCGGCATCGGCGACGCCCGGCTGCACGCGCTCGGGTACGGGTGAGCGGGCGGGGCCGGTTCGGGTGCGGTGCGTGTCCTCCTGCGGGTGGCGGGAGTTGGGGAGGTTGACTTCCTTTCCCGCCTCCGGAGGTGGCCGCCGTGCGCCGTTTGTACGTACCCGTCCGTCTGGCCGTCACGGTGCTGGCGGTGTCCGTGGCCGCGGGGTGTGTGAGTGTCGGTGACGACGACGGCCGGGCCCGGCCCGCGCACTCGGCGGGGCAGCGTGGCGGTGAGGCGCCGGACGGTGCTCCGGGGGGTGGTGGGGGCGGTTTTGGGTACGGGGGTTCGGGGAGTGATGGAAAGCACGAGCACGGGGGGAAGGCGAAGCCCGGGAAGTCGGCGTCGGCGTCGGTGTCGCCGTCCGGGGAGGACGGTGAGCCGTCGGCGTCCGCGCAGCCGGGGAAGAGCTCGCAGCCGGGGGAACCGGCACCGACCAAGGTCCAGCCGTCGCCTCCGGTGACCTCCGCCCCGCCCGAGCCTCCGGTGTCGACGCCGCCCGAGCCGACGTCGGAGCCGCCGTCGGCCGAGCCGTCGTCGTCGGCGCACGAGGAGGCGAGGGCGCAGTTGGGGCAGCGGGAGCCGGCGCCCGCGGCGGGGGCGCCCGCGTGAGGCGAGGGGGTCGGGAGGGCCGCTGACCTGTGACGACGGGGTCCGGTTTGCCTTTAGGGGTGGTGGGTGCGTATGGTGGTAGATCGTTTGATCCCATTTGCCCGGCGCCACCACAGAGCGCGCCGTGTGGCGCGTACTCTCCCTTGCCGTGGCGGACCGCATTGAGGCGGTCATATGCGAATCACGGAGTTGACGGGCGCGTGCCGAAGAGACTCCGGAAGGTTTCGCATTCGCATGTCCGTGTCCAGTACTGATCAGATCGTCGTGTCCGAGAACGAGAACGTCAACAACGAACTCGTGGACGGGACGACCGAGGTCACCGAGGTCCCCGAGACCGCTGACACCCCTCAGTCCCCCCAGATCACCTTCACCGACCTCGGTCTCCCCGAGGGCGTCGTGCGCAAGCTCGCGCAGAACGGCGTGACCACCCCCTTCCCGATCCAGGCCGCGACCATCCCGGACGCCCTGGCCGGCAAGGACATCCTCGGCCGTGGCCGCACCGGCTCCGGCAAGACCCTCTCCTTCGGTCTGCCGACGCTGGCCACGCTGGCCGGCGGCCGCACCCAGAAGCACAAGCCCCGCGCCATCATCCTGACTCCGACGCGTGAGCTGGCCATGCAGGTGGCCGACGCCCTCCAGCCGTACGGCGACGTCCTCGGCCTGAAGATGAAGGTCGTCTGCGGCGGTACGTCGATGGGCAACCAGATCTACGCCCTGGAGCGCGGCGTCGACGTCCTCGTCGCCACCCCGGGCCGGCTGCGCGACATCATCAACCGCGGCGCCTGCTCCCTCGAGGACACTCAGATCGCCGTCCTCGACGAGGCCGACCAGATGTCCGACCTGGGCTTCCTGCCCGAGGTCACCGAGCTGCTCGACCAGGTTCCGGCGGGCGGCCAGCGGATGCTGTTCTCCGCGACCATGGAGAACGAGATCAAGACGCTCGTCGACCGTTACCTGAACAACCCGGTCAGCCATGAGGTGGACGCGGCCCAGGGTGCGGTGACGACCATGTCCCACCACATCCTCATCGTGAAGCCCAAGGACAAGGCGCCGGTCACGGCCGCGATCGCCTCCCGCAAGGGCCGCACGATCATCTTCGTCCGCACCCAGCTGGGCGCGGACCGGGTCGCCGAGCAGCTCCGCGAGGCCGGTGCGAAGGCCGACGCGCTGCACGGTGGCATGACCCAGGGCGCCCGGACCCGGACGCTGGCCGACTTCAAGGACGGCTACGTCAACGTCCTGGTCGCGACGGACGTCGCGGCGCGCGGCATCCACGTGGACGGCATCGACCTGGTGCTGAACGTGGACCCGGCCGGCGACCACAAGGACTACCTGCACCGGGCCGGCCGTACGGCGCGTGCGGGCCGTACCGGCACGGTCGTCTCCCTGTCGCTGCCGCACCAGCGGCGCCAGATCTTCCGGCTGATGGAGGACGCGGGCGTCGACGCCGCGCGCCACATCATCCAGGGCGCGGGTGCCTTCGACCCGGAGGTCGCCGAGATCACCGGCGCGCGGTCGATGACCGAGGTGCAGGCCGAGTCCGCGAACAACGCGGCCCAGCAGGCCGAGCGTGACCTCGCCCAGCTCAGCAAGCAGCTCGAGCGCGCCCAGCGCCGGGCCACCGAGCTGCGCGAGGAGGCCGACCGGCTGGTCGCCCGGGTCGCCCGGGAGCGGGGCGAGGACCCGGAGACCGCGGTGGCCGAGGCCCAGGCGGCCGCGGCTGAGGCCGTGGTCGAGGCCGCCGCGCAGCAGTCGGCGGAGCGCGAGACCGAGCGGGAGGACCGTCCGGCGGCTTCGGCGCCGTACGAGCGCGGTGAGCGTGGCGGTCGTGGGTTCGAGCGTCGTGACGACCGTGGTGACCGTGGTGGCCGTGGGTTCGAGCGTCGTGACGACCGTGGTGACCGTGGTGGCCGTGGGTTCGAGCGTCGTGACGACCGTGGTGACCGTGGTGGCCGTGGGTTCGAGCG
>NZ_JBHVUH010000004.1:451608-517312 GCF_042884245.1 Streptomyces sp. NPDC058145
GCGTCGTGACGACCGCCGTCCGTTCGACCGGGACCGTGACCGCGACCGTGGCTTCGAGCGTCGTGACGACCGCGGCGACCGTGGCGGTCGTGGGTTCGAGCGTCGTGACGACCGCGGCGACCGTGGTGGCCGTGGGTTCGAGCGTCGTGACGACCGCCGTCCCTCCGAGGGCGACCGTCGTCCCTCCGACGGCGACCGTGGTGGCCGTTCCTTCGAGCGCCGTGACGAGCGGGGCGGCTTCCGCCGCGACGACCGCGGTGGTCACCGGGGCAGCGACCGCCCGTTCAACCGCGACCGCCGTGACGACCGTCCGGGCTTCCTCCCCCACTCTCGACGTCCCTCGAGCGGGGGGACCCCCACGGCCGGTCACGACCGCCCCTACGGCCGTCGTGACGACCACCGTGGCACCGGCTCCTTCGGCCGCCGCGACGACAAGCCGCGCTGGAAGCGCAACGGCTGACATCGGATGACCGGCTGACCGCCGGTCTCCACCGCCAACGGCCGCGGGCCCCGGGATCTCCGGGGCCCGCGGCTGTTTTCGGCTTCAGCAGGTGGACAGCGGGGAGCGGATCGCGTGCCGGGTGCGCTGCAGCCGAAGGGCGAGCTGGACTTCCAGGGCGCGCATGGGCTCCTGCCAGGCGGGCTCGAGTAGTTCGGTGATCCGTTCCAGGCGCCGGGAGACGGTGTTGGGGTGGACGTGCAGTATCTCGGCGGCCCGGCGGGGGCTGCCGCCGGAGGCGTAGTACGCCTCCAGGGTGTGGACCAGATCGGTGCAGTGCTGGTCGTCGTAGGCGATGACCGGGCCGATGGTGGTCTGCACGAAGGCCGGGATGTCGGGGCTGTCGGCGAGCAGCAGTCCGAGGAAGCCCAGTTCCTGCGCCGAGGCGCTGCCCCCGTCGGTGCCGAGCGCGGTGAGCGCCTCCAGGCACCGCCTGGCCTCCTGGTAGGTGCCGTGCAGCGGGCCGGGGTGTGCGACGGGGCCGGCGGAGCCGACGGTCACCCGGCGGCCGGTGACCGAGGCCAGTTCGGCGGTGACGGCCCGGCCGGCCGCCGAGGGGTCGGTGCCCGGGACGAGCAGGACCAGGCAGTCGTCCACGGTGGTCTGCAGGCCGGCCATGCGGTGCGCGTACGAGGAGGCCCACACCAGGGCGCGTCCGCCGGCCCCGCCGTCCGGCCGGGCGATCAGCACCACGTGCGGGTCGTCGAGGGCGACGCCGAGGCGCCGGGCGTGCACGGCGAGTTGTTCGGGCGCGCGCGGGGAGTCGCCGATCAGGTCCTGCAGGAGCTGGCCGCGGCCGCCGTCGGCGGAGGTGTCGGCGCCGGTCTGGATGCGCAGCAGGACCGCGGTGGACTGCGCGGTGGCCTGCAGCAGCCGGAGTTGGTAGTCGATGGCCGGGCCGTCGGGGGCCAGGATCACGGTGCCGAGCACCTCGCGGCCGGCGGTGGCCGGGCACAGCCACAGCCCGTCGGCGGAGCGGATGGGGGCGAGTTCGGTGTGGGCGTCCAGGGTCCGCTGGAACAGCTCCGCCTCGTCGACGTCCGGGAAGCCGGTCGTGACCGCCAGGGTCCGGCCGGTGGCGTCGCGGACCATCAGGGCGCCGCCCAGTTCGACGGCGGCGCGCGCGGCGACCTCGCCGAGGCCTCGGCCGCTCAGCACCATGTCGATGAGCCGGGTGTGGACGCCGCCGACCAGGCGCTCGGCGGTGGAGGAGTCCAGCGCCCGGGAGACGTCCAGTTCCAGTTCGCTGAGCTCGGAGCGGGTCCGGGCGAGCAGCCGGGCCTTCTTGATGGCGAGGGAGGCGAGGTCGCCCAGCGAGGAGACGAGGGTGATCTCGTCAGGCGTGAGGTGGCGCACCGAGCGGTTGGCGCCGTAGAGCGCGCCGAAGGTGCTGCTGCCTTCCTTGAGGGGCACCGCCATGAGGCCGTGCAGGCCCTCGGCGGTGACCACCTCGTCGGTGGCCGCCGAGTGCGGGAACCGGTCGTCGGTGAGGTAGTCGGAGGTCCAGTAGGGCGCGGAGCGCTCGGCGGCCGCGTTGCCTACGCCGCCCTGCGCGGGGATGACGAAGCCCGGGGTGATCGTGGAGGCGTGTCCGTCGGAGACGCGCACGTAGGAGCGGCCGTCGGCGGCGTCCCTCAGGGCGATCCAGGCCATGTCGAAGTTGAGCAGCAGCCGGGTCCTGCGGGCGATCACCTGGAGCAGCGCGTCCACGTCGTACGGGAGGGTCAGTTCCCGCGCGGTGTCCACGAGCGCCGCGAGGGCGGCCTCGCGCTGCTGGTGCCGGGTGAGCAGGCCGTGTACGTCGAGGGCCATGGTCCGGGCCCGGTTCAGCAGGGCCACGGACTCGGCCGGCACCGGTTCGGCGGCGGCGGCGGCCGGGGGTGGCTCGAATCGGTGGGGCGGGGCCTCGGTGGCGAGCAGTTCGAGCAGTCTGAGCAGTTCGTCCTGTACGAAGTCGTCCATGGGCCGCACCGACCTCACCCCCTGTTTGATCCGCGGCGCCTGCAGTGTCCGGCTCTGCCGGACTTTCGTGAACCTAGATTGCGTGCGCGACGGGCGTCAACGATGGCCAGAACCAATACGGTTGGCCCGATTAATGGCCGAATTCCCTTCCCCGTGGGGGCTCCGCGGTGGCCCGGGCACCGTCGGGCCGGTGCGCGGCGGTTACCGCTGCACATTCCGCCATGGTGTCCGGCTGTCCGACAATAAGCCCTGACACCGCGCCAGGTGAGCAGTCTGACGCCGCCGCGAAGCGTCCAACGGGGGGACGAGAGTATGTCGGGAACACAGAGTTATGCGCGCTCGCTGGAGCGCAGCCGGTTGTCGTTGACGCGGGCCGACCGGCCTTCCGAATTCGAACTCATGGGCTTGCGATGGGATCTTCTTGACGAAGTGTTTGCTCCCGTCTTCTCGCCCTCGACCGCGGTCGCGCTCGAGATGCTCGGCCTCGATCGGGCGGCCCCGGGTGAATGGAGTGGTTCATTCCTGGAAATGGGCTGCGGAACGGGGGTCATCGCGGTGCGCGCGGCGCTGGCCGGGTGCGAACGGGTGGTGGCCGCCGACGTCAATCCGCGGGCGGTGGAGAACGCCGAACGCAATGCCGTGCGGCACCGGGTGGCGGACCGGGTGCGGGCGGTGCGGAGCGATCTGTTCGCGGAACTCCGGCAGGAACGTTTCGACACCATCTTCTGGAGTTCCAACTATGTGCGGGCGCCGGAGGACTACACGTACCGGTCCATGCACGAGCGGGCCTACGTCGACCCCGGCTACCGCGCGCACCGGCGCTATCTGGCCGAGGCCCCGCTGATGCTCGGCCCGGGCGGCCGCGCGCTGCTGCACTTCAGCAGCCGGGGCGTGCTCGGGGAGCTGCACCGGATCGCCCGGGAGTGCGGACTGGTGCTGCGGGTGGCGCGGTCCGTGGAACTGGTCGAGGAGGCGTACGGCGACGATGTCGTCGAGCACCTGCTGCTGGAGATCGGTGTCGACGAGGGCGCGCGCGGCTGACCACCCGCGCGCCGGAGCCGGGCGGCCGGCCGGGCCGTCGGTACGGGGCGGGAACGCCGCGGCCGGGGCCGTTCAGGGAGCAGTTGGACTCGGACACGGCGCGCCGGTGAGCGGCCGCCGGTCCGCCGACGGGGGAAGTGGTGGGTGTGAGCCTCTCCGCGCGGGACGCCTTCCGGGCCGAGCTCACGGCGGTCGCCGGGCGCGACGGCCGGGTCGTCTGCCTGGAGACGCTGCCCCGGGACAAGGACCATCCGTTCGCCGCGGCCCACCCGGACCGCTTCTTCTCGCTGCCCAACGTGGGCTCGGTACTGACCCAGATGGTGACGGGCCTGGGCGCGGCCGGGTTCCGGCCGTTCGTGGTCGTCACCTCGGGCGCGGAGGTTCGTACGACGGCACCGCGGTCGCTGTGGCGGGACTGCCTGGAGGCCGGCGCCACCGTGGTGGTGCCGCCCGAGAACTTCCCGGACGGGTACGACGAGGTGCGGCGGATGCCCGGCATCCCGCTCGCCATGCCCTGCGGTGAGCAGGAGACCCGGGCGGTGGTGCGGCAGGCCGCGCGCTCCGCACGGCCGCACTGCCTGGTGCTGGGGGAACGGGCGGGGGCGGGCCGGGGGGACGGGGTGGAGATCGGGGCTCCGCTGTCCTCGCTGGCGCTGGGCGATCCGGAGGCCGCCTGCGCCCGGCTGATCTCCGTCGGCGAGGCGGGGACCCGGCTCGCGGTGGCCGCCCGCGCCGCCTCGCCCGGGCTCGGGCACGCCCACCTCGTCTACCTGGACGACGCCGGGCTCTCCGCCGCGGCCGTCGAACTCGCCCGGTGGCCGGGGACGTCGGTGGTCACGGCGGCTCCGCGCATGCTGGATCCGGTACTGCGGGAGCTGCGCTCGCGGATGCCGGGGCGGGCGGTGCTGGGGGTGCCGGCGGGGGCGGGGCGGGGGGATGTGGCCCAGGTGCTGGCGGCTGCCGCGGGGGTTTAGGGGGTCCCTCCCGCCTCGGCTCCCCTTCGCCGGCCTTCCCTTCGCCGGCCCGACTCGGCTTCGCCTTCGGCGGGATCGGGTGCGCACCCGCACCGCCCGTGCGGCCATCGTGGTCGGGTGCGGGTGGCCCCTGTGGGGTGGGGCGCCGTCGGCGGCTGTCGGGTCCGTGGGTGGGGGCCCTGGGGGGCGTCCTCGGTGGCTTTCAGGGGCGGGGGTGGGTCAGGTGGAGTCGTCTTCCAGGAGTTTCGACTCGGCCAGGGCGTAGGCGAGTTGGGCCCGGCTCTTGCTGTTGAGGGCCTCCGCCGCGCGGCCGATGTGGGTGGAGACGGTGCGGGCGCTGATGCCGAGGCGCTTGGCGATCGCCGCGTCGGTGTGGCCCTCGATCATCAGTCGCAGGACGGTGCGCCGGGTCTCGTCGGTCATCAGCGGGGGACGCGCCCGCTCCTGGGTGATGCTGAGCGGCTCCGCGCGCCGCCAGGCGTGGTCGAAGACCGTGGCCAGGTAGTGGACGATCGCCGGGTGCTCGATGGCCAGGGCGGTGGTCCTCAGGTCGTGCCGGGGGTCGGGGATGAAGGCGATCTTGCGGTCGAAGATGATGAGCCGGTCGAACAGCTCGTTCAGGGTGCGCACTTCCACACCGACCGCGGTCACCTGCTCGATGTAGGAGAGCGTGGGGCCGTGCGTGCGCACGGAGTGCTGGTAGAGCGTGCGCTGGCGGATGTCGCGCTCGGCCAGCTCCAGGGTCCGGCGCAGCGCCTTGCTGAGCAGCGCGGTGGCCCGTCCCCCGCCGGGCTGTGCGGTCAGCAGTTCCGCCCGGCAGGCGTCGGCGGACTTCTGGAGCGCGGCGCTGATCACGTCCTCGCCGTGCAGCAGACGGATGTCGGCGGAGGCGGTGCCCTGCTCCTCGCGGTAGACGTCCTCGGCGGCGCTCAGCGCCTCCCGTACGGCCGCGACGGCCTGCTGCTGGACGAGGATGGCGCGCTCGATCGGCCGGCAGAACTCGCTCACCGCGATGTCCGGCGGCACCACGCCCATGATCCGCGGGTTTTCGGCCAACGGCCGCATCAGACCCAACTCTACGAGGCAGTCGGGGACTTCCCCATCAATCGGACCTTTCGTAAGCGCTTCCCGGTAGCGGGCCAGTCCGTCGTCGCACAGCCTGACAACATGAGAATGGGAGGGATTGTCCGACTTCCTGCACATTCGTTCCCCCTTCAGAAATGCGCAATGCGCGATCACGAGGCTACCAAGCGAAGAAAATCGGCCCCTGGCTGCGGCATGCTTCTCGCGGCGGAGGCGACAGCGCCTAATCAGCCACCTGGGAGGGAATCCACATGAATTCCAAGGGAACGAACGCCAATCGATTCAGCGCGATATTCGCCCTCATGCTCCTCCTCGGACTCGGCGTCCAGTCGGCAGACCGGGCCGCGCACGTCCAGTCGGCCACTCAGACGGCCAACACTCCCGAACACGACCCGGAATGGGGCTGACCGAAGGTCCGGGCGGACGTCCGACGCATTCATAGGGGGGAAGAGATGGTCCCTCGTCGGAATCCGGAGACCGTCGGAATCATACTCGCGGGCGGCCGGGGGGAACGAGCGAAACCCATCACCCTGGAATCGGCCGACTACATTCGCAGCAAGGCGCTTATTCCGTTCGTCGGCAGGCGGCTCATCGAATGGGTCGTCGAAGCCTGCCGGGACCAGGGCATCCGCCGATTCCACGTGGTCGCCCACGGCCTGGAGAACCGCAACCAGATCAAACTGCTCCTCGGGCACGGCGAGCGGCACGGCGTGGACATCCGGTACTCGCGGTCGCGCCTGGACCGCTACAACGTCGGCTCGGCCGGTGCCACGCTGCACAACCTCGAACAGTGGGACCTGCAGGGTCAGGCCCTGGTGCTGCCGGTCGACTCGCTCTTCGACTTCGATCTGCCCGCCCTGCGGGCGGCGCACGACCGGCGCGGCGCCGTGGTGACGGTGGCCGCGGTGGAACGCACGGCCCGGGAGATCGCCGGCAAGTACGGGGTGATGCGCACCGATGCGGCGGGACTGGTGACGGGCTTCGTCGAGAAGCCGGCCGCCGGACGGCTGCGCGAGCTCTTCCCGGACACGGTCGCCGACGAGCGGGCAACCCTGCCCACCAACGCCGGGATGTACCTGGTCGACTGCGCGCGGCTGCGGCTGCTGGCCCGGGAGCCGGAACTGTTCCGGCGCTCCCACCAGCGGCTGGACTGGGGCGGTGACCTGCTGCCCTGGCTGGCCGGCAACGGGCACCCGGTGGCCGTGCACGCCATCGGCGGACTCGGCGACCTGGGCAACGTACCGGACTATCTGGACACGCTGCGGCTCGTACTCGACGGGGGGTACGAGCAGATGAACCGGCTCATGGAGCGGACCGGGCAGGCCGGGCCGCACGGCTGGATCCACGACAGCAGCCTGCAGACGAAGGACGACCTGACCGGCACCACCCTCGCCCAGAAGATCGAGGAGGGCTCGGTGCTGATCGGTCCCGGTGTGCGCATCGGCCGCGAGGTCGAGATCGGACCGGGGGTACGGCTGGAGCACGCGGACATCGGCGACGGGGCCGAGATCCGTGAAGGCAGCACGCTCGCGCACTCGGCCGTCGGCGAGTCGGCGGTGATCGGCGCCCACGCGGACGTCTCGGACAGCTACGTCGGTCCGATGGCCGTCATTCACTCGGAACGCGGCCGTCCGACACGGCTGGAGGGCTACACCGCGATCGGCGACGGTGCCGTGCTGCGGCCCGGGTCCAGGTTCCGCGGGGTCACGGTCTATCCGCGGCTCAGGGTGCCCACGCTGACCGGGGTGCCGGCCGCGACCGAGCTGACGAACGCCGACGACGTCCTGCGCTGGGTGTGAACCGCCGGGGACGGCGGACGGCAGACACATAGGGGGAATCATGCACATGCACGGTCCCATAGCGGTGATCGGCGGGGCGGGCCGGCTCGGCGCCCTCGTGACCAGGAGACTGGCCGAGGCGGGCGAGCGGGTCCGCGTGGTGAGCCGGCACCCGGAGCGGGGAACGCCCCCGCCGCCCGGCACCGAGCTGTGGCAGGCGGACGTACGGTACGCGGACACGCTGGCACCCGCGCTGCGCGGCTGCGCCGCCGTGGTGTTCAGCGTGGAGCCGGGCACCGCCGACTCCGGTCCCCACAGCCCGGAGACCACCGTGTACAGCGGTGTGCGCAATGTGCTGGCGGCGGCCGCCGAGTACGCGGAGCGGCCCCGGTTCGTGCTGGTCAGCCAGATATTCGTGACCCGGCGCGAGCACCCGATGAACGCCTACGGGCGGCTGCTCGACTGGCGGCTGCGCGGCGAGGACGCGGTGCGCGACTCCGGGTTCGCCTACACGGTCGTGCGGCCCGGCTGGCTGGCCGACGACGGCAGCGCGGGCGCGGGTGTCCGGCTGGAGCAGGACGACCGCGGTGACGGCTGGGTCTCCCGCGCCTCGGTGGCGGAGGCCTGCGTGCGGGCGCTCGGCTCACCGGCGGCCACGCGCCGCACCTTCGAGGTCTACAACGAGCCGGGCCCGGCGCCCGCGGACTGGGAGCCGCTGTTCCGCGGGCTGGCCCCGGACCCGCTGCTCGCCCTGCGGCCGTAGGGCCCGCCCGGCCACGGCGCCACGGCCCCGTCCCGGGGCCGTACGGAGGACGAGGGCGGGTCCCCCCCCGACCGCCCGTCCCCGTCCCGCACCCGTCCGCCCAATCCCCCCGGGCCGACGGGCTCCTGCCGGGGCCGGCGCGCAGGCGGACGCCCCAACGCGTCCGCCGCGCCGGCCCCGGGTGAATCCTCACGCATTCCAGAGAGGGCCGAGTCATGCCCGGCGAACGTCAGACAGTGGGGCCCGCCGACATTGCCGCCGCGGTTTCCGCACAGATTTCCACGGTCTCCGAGAATTCGATTTCCGAGATCCTTTCCCGCACCTTCCGTTCCATTCCGCGCAGCGACCAGCGACGCTGGGGCGAGCTGTACGTGAGAGGCCTGCTGTCGGTGCCCGGCCGCAAGACGATGCGGGCGATCGCCGACGGCGCGGGCGGCGGGGTGGAGCAGAGCCTCTACCAGTTCATCACCAAGTCCCCGTGGGCCGCCGAGCCGGTCCGCCGGGAGCTGGCGGAGCTGCTGCTGCGGATCGAGCCGCGCGCCTGGGTGGTGCAACCCCTGGTGATCGCGAAGGTGGGGCAGCACTCGGTGGGCGTGGAGCGGCGCTGGGTGTCGCAGTACGGGCGGGTCGTCAACTGCCAGCAGGCGGTAGGCGTGTGGCTGGCCTCGGACCGGGCGTCGTGCCCCGTCGACTGGCGCCTGGCCCTGCCGGAGAGCTGGGCCGGCGAGGCGGCGCTGCGCCGCCGCGCCTGCATCCCGGAGGACGTCGGCTCCTGCCCGCCCGAGCAGTGCGCGGTCCAGGCCGTGTCCGCGATGGCCGGGGACTGGGGCCTGCCGCACCGGCCGGTGGTGATGGACCTGCGGGAGAGCGACGCGTACGGCGTCTGCGCGCTGCTGCTGGAGCGCCGGGTGCCGTTCGTCGTCCGCGTCGACCCGGCGGCCCGCTCGCTGGCGCTCCGGCCGGTGCGGCCCGCGGTCCGGCCCGGGGCCCCGGAGACCGTCTCGGAGGACACGGGCGCCCCGTGCCCGCCCGGTTCCCCGCTGGCCCTGGTCCCGGAGCTGAGCAGGCAGTGCCTGCCGGTGGAGTGGTACGACCACGAGACGGACGCCCTGCGGGCCACCTCGGTCGGCGCCACCCGGGTCCTGCTGCGCCGCACCGGCCCCGAGTCGTCCCGGCCGGTCCCCGCCGACCCGCAGGAACTGATCCTGGTCGGCGCCTGGCAGGACCCGGGGCGGCGCACCCCGAGCGCGTACTGGCTGTCGAACCTGCCGCAGTCCCAGCTCGGCACGGTCTACCGCACCGCCATGCTCGCGCGCCGTGTCGCCCGCGACCTGACCGAGGTCAGCGAGAGCCTCGGCATCCGGGACTTCGAGGGCCGCTCCTACCGGGGCTGGCACCACCACATGACGATGGTCTCCCTGGCCCACGCGGCCACGGTCCTCTCGGCGACACCGCACACCGAGTCCCGCCCCCCGGCCCTACGGGTGCCCGCGGCGCGGATGCGGGTGGGGGTGCGGGCCGCGTGACTGCTTCGGCGGAGGTGGATTCGGGGCGGGTGCGCAGCGGGCGCCGACCGCATGACGACTTCGGTGGAGGCGGAGCCGGTGCCGGTGCGTGCGGGGCTCGGCGGGTTGTCCGCCTGCCGGTCGCCCAAGCAGTGCGGGACGGCGCGCGCAGGGGGCCGGGTGCCCGCGAGGGCGCGGGCCCGGTGACGGCTGCGGTGGACGCGGGGCGAGGGCGTACCGGGCTGGGCGGGTTGCCCGCCCCCCGACGACCGGAACCCGGATGTTCTGCGGGCGTGCGCGTCGGCGGTCGGGTGCCTGCGGGCCCCGAGTGGATGGGGGTGCAGGACGTATGACGACCTTGGTGGACGCGGAGCTGGAGCGGGTGCGTGCCGGGCTCGGGGGGCTGCTCGGGGCCTGGTTGCCCGGACAGCGCTGGTTCGCGGGCAAGGACGGCGGGGTGCCGCGGGTCGGTGTCCGGCTGCTGGAGCGGGTGCTGCCGGGCGAACCGGGGCTGCTGCTCGCGGTGTTCGACGC
Organism: Streptomyces sp. NPDC058145; assembly: GCF_042884245.1. Taxonomy (NCBI): domain Bacteria; kingdom Bacillati; phylum Actinomycetota; class Actinomycetes; order Kitasatosporales; family Streptomycetaceae; genus Streptomyces; species Streptomyces sp. NPDC058145. The sequence continues at coordinate 461,748 of NZ_JBHVUH010000004.1, forward strand.
CGGACCGGACGGGCCCTACCAGGCGCTGATCGGCATGCGGCACGGGCCCGGCGTCGAGCCGCCCGGATCGGTGATCGGCCGGCTCGACGCACCGGACGGCACCGCCCTGACGCTGTACGAGGCCACGCAGGAACCGGAGTTGATGACACGGCTGCTGGAGCGCTTCGGCACCGAGCAGGGCGGCCCGGTGCGCTTCGAGCGGCTGCCCGGGAGCGAACTTCCGTACGGCGTACCCGGCGTGGCGAGCACGGCGGAGCAGTCCAACACCTCGGTGGCCTTCGGGGACCGGGCGATGCTCAAGGTGCTGCGCCGGCCGGTGCCCGGAACCAGCCCCGAACTGGAGTTGCTGGGCGCGCTGCAGCGGGCCGGCGGTGTGCCGGGCGCGGCGCCGCTGGGGCAGGTGCGCGCCACCGGCGACTCCCCGCTCGGCGCCTGCACCCTGGGCATCCTGCAGGAGTTCGTGCGCTCCGCCGGGGACGGCTGGGCGGCGGCCACCGACCGGGCCCGCGCCTGTCTGGAGGGGGAGGGCGGCGTCCCCGCGCCGCTCGGCGCCTTCGCCGAGGAGTCGTACGGGCTGGGGCTCGCCACCGCCCGGGTGCACACCGCGCTCGCCGGGCAGCTCGGCAGCAGACCGCTGAGCGGCCGGGAGGCCGTGGACCTGCTGGACCTGCTGGGCGACCGGCTGACGGCGGGACTGCGGGCGGTGCCGCACCTGGCGCCGTACGCCCGGGAGCTGTGGGGGCTCCACGACGACCTGCGGATCCGGGTGCTGCGCGGCCGGGCTCCGCTCGTCCAGCGGATCCACGGCGACCTGCACCTGGGGCAGGTGCTGCGCACCGGACAGGGCTGGGTGCTCATCGACTTCGAGGGCGAGCCCGGGCACTCCCCGGAGGAGCGCCGCCGGCCGCAGCCCGCGCTGCGCGACGTCGCGGCGATGCTGCGTTCCTTCGACTACGCGGCCCACCACGCGCTGACCGAGCTGCTGGGCCTGCCGCCGGGCGAGATCACGGCCGACGACCCGCGCGCCGCCCGGCTGGGCCGCCGGGCCACGGCCTGGTCGGTGCACAACCGGCAGGCCTACTGCGCCGGTTACGCCGCCGGAGGCGGCCAGGACCCGCGCCGGGCGCCCCTGCTGGTGCGCGCCTTCGAGGCGGACAAGGCGGTGTACGAGGCGGTCTACGAGGCCCACAACCGGCCCGCGTGGCTGCCGATCCCGCTGGCCGCCGTCCGCCGGCTCACGGAAGAACGCCGACGGCAGAGTTGAAAGTTCAGGAAGTCCGCCACCGCTCTTTGTCCACGGCAAACGAGTGCGCTGAAGATATGACAAGTTCGCGAAATGTCAAGAACGGGAGATTCGATGGTTCATCAGTCCCGGACGAATTCGAAAACATAAAGCGAAGGGTGTGACCATGTCCGACACCGTCAACTTCACGTTCTCCGACACCGTCGCGGGCCGGGTGGCCGGATTCGATCGCGAGGCACGCGTCTTCACCCTCGTCACCGCCGACGGCCGTCCCTTCGAGGTCTCCCTGGACGGCGGGCCGTCCGCGGAGCTGCTGCACAACCTCGGAGAGCCGTACCAGGACGCGACCGGGCACATCGACTCGCTGCTCGAGGAGGGCCGGTACGTCCTGGCGTACGGGATCTTCTACCCGGAGGCCGACGGGTTGCGGTTCGAGGCGAAGCGGCTGATCTTCACCGGCCGGCAGCCGGACGACCACCGCTTCGAGGAGGCCGGCTGGTGGATCCGGCAGATACGCGAGATCGCCGCCTTCTACCGCAAGGCCCAGTTCGGCGACGGGCCGGTGGACTTCACCCGGTACCGCACCGAGATCCGGCTCAGCGGCGACAAGACCGCGAGCCACGTCCAGGAGACCGACACCATCTCCCGGCTGGTGTACGGCATGGCCTCCGCGTTCCTGCTCACCGGCGACGACGAGTACCTGGAGGTCGCCGAGCGGGGCACGGAGTACCTGCGCGAGCACATGCGGTTCGTGGACGCCGACGAGAACGTCGTGTACTGGTACCACGGCCTGAAGGTCGACGGCGACGTCGAGACCAAGCTCTTCACCTCGGAGTTCTCCGACGACTACGACGCGCTGCCCGCCTACGAGCAGATCTACGCGCTGGCCGGGCCCATCCAGACCTACCGGATCACCGGCGACCCCCGCATCAGGGCGGACGCGGACGCCACCATCCGGCTCTTCGACCGGTTCTACCTGGACCCGGAGCACGGCGGGTACTTCTCCCACATCGACCCGATCCTGCTCAGCGCCGAGCACGAGTCGCTCGGCCCCAACCGGGCCCGCAAGAACTGGAACTCCGTCGGCGACCACGCGCCGGCCTATCTGATCAACCTGTACCTGGCCACCGGTGAGAAGACCTACGCCGACATGCTGGAGTACACCTTCGACACCGTCGTCAGCCGCTTCCCCGACCCGGAGCACAGCCCCTTCGTCCAGGAGCGGTTCCACAAGGACTGGTCGCACGACACCACGCACGGCTGGCAGCAGAACCGGGCGGTCGTCGGCCACAACCTCAAGATCGCCTGGAACCTGCTGCGGATGCACTCGCTGCGTCCCAAGGACGCCTACCTGGAGCTGGCCACCTCCCTCGGCGAGACCATGCCCGAGTGGGGCGCGGACCGGCAGCGCGGCGGCTGGTACGACGTCGTGGAGCGCGTGCGGCAGGACGGCGCGGACCGGCACCGGTTCACCTGGCACGACCGCAAGGCGTGGTGGCAGCAGGAGCAGGCGATCCTCGCCTACCTCATCCTGCGCGGTGTCACCGGCCGCGCCGACTTCCAGGGCGAGGCCCGCGACGCGCAGGCCTTCTACAACGCCTTCTTCCTCGACCACGACGAGGGCGCCGTCTACTTCAACACGCTGGCCAGCGGGCTGCCGTACCTGCTCGGGGTCGAGCGGCTGAAGGGCAGCCACTCGATGTCGATGTACCACTCGGCGGAGCTGTGCTACCTGGCGGCCGTCTACAACAACCTGCTGCTGGGCGGCAGCGCGATGGACTTCTGGTTCAAGCCCGACCCGGCGCTGATCGAGGGCCGGGTGCTGCGGGTGGCTCCCGACCTGCTGCCGCGGGGCTCGGTGCGCATCGAGTCCGTGGAGATCGACGGTGAGCCGCACACCGGCTTCGACGCCGAGGGTCTGCTGGTGCAGCTCCCCGAGACGTCCGGCCGGGTCAAGGTGAAGGTTCGGCTGGCCCCCGTGGCCCGGACGGAGGTGGCGGGATGACCGTCAAGCTCAGCTCCCGCACCGAGGGCGACACCGCGGTCGTCGTCCTCGAAGGAGAGATCAACTCGACCACGTCCGGCGGGCTCCAGGCCCAGCTCCTGCCGTTCGTCGGACAGGGCAGCCGGCTGCTGATCGACCTCAGCGGGGTCTCCTACGTCTCCAGCGCCGGTCTGCGCACCCTGCTGATCGTGCACCGCAGGGCGCAGCAACTGGAGACCCGGGTGACGCTGGTCGGCCTGTCGGAGGAGGTCCGGTTCGTGATGTCCGCCACCGGGTTCCTGGACTTCTTCGACATCGAGGAAGACCTGGACGCCGCACGGGAACACACGGGCCGATGACCACCCAGGACGTACGTGAGCGCGTCGACGCGTTCCCCACCCGCCGGATCGGCGGCCACCGGGTGCGGGCCGGGCGGCCCTTCCCGTACGGCGCCCATCCGGTGCCGGGGGGGATCAACTTCTCGGTCTACTCCGACCGGGCGACCGCGATGCGGCTGGTCCTCTTCGAACGGGGTGCCCGGCACCCCATGGCCGAACTGGAGTTCCCACCGGAGTTCCGGATCGGCAGCGTGTACGCGATGACGGTCTTCGACCTGGACGCGGAGAACCTGGAGTACGGCTTCCGCGCCGACGGCCCCTTCGACCCGGGGGCCGGTGACCGGTTCGACGCGGGCAAGGTGCTCAGCGACCCCTACGCCCGGCTGATCTCGGGCCGGGACGTGTGGGGCCGGGAACCGGACTGGGACGACGTCTACCCCTACCGGGCGAAGGTGCTCGACGACGACTTCGACTGGGGTGACGACGTCCCGCTGGGCATCCCCACCGAGGACCTGGTCATCTACGAGACCCACGTCCGGGGCTTCACCCGGCACCCCTCGTCCGGGGTGAGCGCCCCGGGCACCTACGCGGGCCTGCGGGAGAAGATCCCGCACCTGAAGGACCTCGGCGTCAACTGCGTAGAGCTGCTCCCGGTGTTCGAGTTCGACGAGCTGGACAATCCGCGCACCGACCCGGCGACCGGCGGGCGGCTGCACAACTACTGGGGCTACAACACCGTCTCGTTCTTCGCCCCCAAGGCCGGCTACGCGGCCACGGGCCGGTTCGGGATGCAGGCCGACGAGTTCAAGACCCTCGTCCGGGATCTGCACCGGGCCGGCATCGAGGTCATGCTCGACGTGGTCTTCAACCACACCGCCGAGGGCAACGAGCAGGGCCCGACCATCTCGTTCCGTGGCCTGGACAACGCCACGTACTACATGCTCACGCCCCAGGGCGAGTACTACAACTTCAGCGGCACCGGCAACACCGTCAACTGCAACCACCCCGTGGTCCGTGACTTCGTGCTGTCCTGCCTGCGCTACTGGGTGTCCGAGTACCACATCGACGGCTTCCGCTTCGACCTCGCCGCCATCCTCGACCGGGCGCCCGACGGCACCCCGCTGCCCAACCCGCCGCTGCTGGAGCAACTGGCCCACGACCCGATCCTCCGGCACACCAAGCTGATCGCCGAGGCCTGGGACGCGGCCGGGCTCTACCAGGTGGGCGCCTTCCCCAACTACGGGCGCTGGTCGGAGTGGAACGGCAAGTACCGGGACACCGTGCGCCGGTTCGTCAAGGGCGAGCCCGGACTGGTCGGCGAGCTGGCCACCCGCATGGCCGGCTCCCCCGACCTGTACCGGGGCCGCACCGCCTCGGCGTCGGTCAACTTCGTCACCGCGCACGACGGGTTCACCCTCCACGACCTGGTCTCGTACAACGACAAGCACAACGAGGCCAACGGCGAGGACAACCGCGACGGGGCGAACGACAACAACAGCTGGAACTGCGGGGAGGAGGGCCCCAGCGGCTCGGCGCACGTCCGCGACCTCAGGACGCGCCAGATGAAGAACATGCTGGGCATCCTGCTCACCAGCCAGGGCGTCCCGATGCTCCTGGCCGGGGACGAGGTCGGGCGCACCCAGCTCGGCAACAACAACGGCTACTGCCAGGACAACGCGCTGTCCTGGTTCGACTGGGGGCTCGTCGAGGCCAACGCGGAGCTGCTGGCGTTCACCCGGGCCCTGATCGCCTTCCGGCACGCCCATCCGGTGCTGCGCTCCGCGGACCACCCGACCGGCTCCGACCGGGTCGGCAGCGGCTACCCGGACATCGGCTGGCACGGCGTACGGGCCTGGGACCCGGACTGGTCCGCGCACAGCAGGGTCCTGGCCTGGATGCGCTGCGGCCGGCACGCCAAGGGCGGCACGGTGCGCGACGACCACGTCTACGTGGCCGTCAACGCCCACTGGGAGTCGCACGACCTGGAACTGCCCGGGCTGCCCGAGGGACAGGCCTGGCACCTGTTCGCCGACACCGGGCTCGGCGCCCCGCACGGCCCCGGCCCGCTGGGCGCCGAGCCCGAGCTGCACCACCCGGGCCGCTACCACCTCGGCCCGCACGCGCTGGTGATCCTCGTCGGCCGGGACCGGCGCACCGGCTGAACCCCCTCATAGAAGGAGAGCTGTTCATGTCGTTCGACGGAATCCTGAGCGTGTCCGAGGGCATCGCGACGATCGAGATCAAGGGAGAGCTGGACGCGTCCACCGCGCCCCGCTTCCACGATCTGATCGACCAGGCTGCCGAGCAGGGCGCGGTGCGTCTGGAGATAGACGCCCGGCACCTCGACTTCCTGGCCAGTGCGGGCCTGCGCTCCCTGGTCTTCGCCCGCCAGAAGATGGGCGACGAGGTGCGCATCGCCGTGATCGGGGCGACGGAGCCGGTGAGCCGCACCATCCGGCTGGCCGGCTTCGACCACAGCATCGAGCTGATCGACGCCTGAGAGGGGCCACGGAGATGGCGATCGACTCGGGGGCCACGTCGGCCAAGCACACCGCCGAGCAGGAGTGGTGCGACATGCCGCTCGCCGCCCGGACCGCGGCGCGGCTGCGGATCCCGGCCGACCTCGAATCCCTGGACCTGGTCGCCGGGTTCGTCCTGGAGCTCGGGCGGTCGGGACGGCTGAGCAGCAGCGAGACCTACCGGCTGCGGCTGGCGGCCGACGAGCTGGCGACCAACATCGTGATGCACGGCTACCGCGGGGCGAGCGGCGACATCTGCGTGGACGGCGGAGTCGCCCCCGACCGGGTGTGGGTGCGCTTCGTCGACGACGCCCCGGCCTTCGACCCGCGCGGCGGGATGAAGTCGCCCGACCTGGAGATGCCACTGGCCCGGCGCGCCGTCGGCGGACTCGGTGTCTTCCTGGCGCTGACGGCGGTGGACCGCTTCGACTACGAGCTGGTGGCGGGACGGAACGTCAGCACGCTGACGATCCGCCGCGGCCACCACGACGGATGAGACGAGATGTCACACACGAAGGTGCTGCTCCTTGACGAACACCGCCGCGCCCCGGACGAGCTGCTGGCGACGCTGCGGGAGCTGCGGTTCGAGGTCCGCCGCCGCACGCCGGGCGAGACCCTCGCGCAGGCACCGGGCGAGCTGGGGGAGCCCGACGTGCTGCTCGTCTCCGCCCGGCTCGCCCCGGCCACGGTGAAGGCGGTCGTACGGCGGCTGGACGACGAGGGACGGCAGCCCACCGTGGTGGCGTTCGCCGACCACGATCTGCATCTGCTCGGCGGGCACGTGCAGGCGGGCGCCGACTACCTGGTGCCGCCGTTCCACCCCGAACTGGTGCGCGCCCGGCTGCGCGACTGCCATGAGCGCACCGAGTTCAGCCGCACCCTGCAGGACGTGGCCGCGCACGCCGAACTGCTCAGCTACGAAAGGGAGCTGGAGATCGGCCGGGAGATACAGCTCGGCTTCCTGCCGGACACCCTGCCCAGCCCCGACGACTGGGAGATCGACGTCCGCTTCCGGCCGGCCCGGACCGTCGCCGGGGACTTCTACGACGTGTTCGAGCTGGTCAACCGGCGCCGGCTGGCGCTGGTGGTGGCGGACGTCTGCGACAAGGGCGTGGGCGCCGCCCTGTTCATGGCGCTGATCCGCAGCCTGCTGCGGCACACCGCCGAGCAGAGCGGGCTGCAGAACCTGATCGCGGCCGACGTGCTGAACGAGTCCACCGTCTGGGAGGAGCAGACCCGCGCGATCCCCGTCGTGGGGGCGACCCCGCTGCTCAACGCGGTGGTGGGCACCAACAACTACCTGACCCGCAACCACATCCGGCAGGGCTACTTCGCGACCTTGTTCTTCGGCGTGCTCGACCCGCTGACCGGCAACCTCGTCTACATCAACGGCGGCCACAACCCGCCGGTGCTGGTGAGCGCCGACGGCGCCGAACCGGTGCTGCTGGAACCCACGGGACCCGCGGTCGGCGTCATCCCCGACGTCACCTTCTCGCTGGGCTACACGCAGATCAGCCCCGGCGACACCCTCTTCATCTACACCGACGGCGTCACCGAGGCCCGGTCCGGTTCGGGCCGGTTCTTCGGCAACGAACTGATGCTCAAGCAGCTCACCGAGGCGGCGGTGCGCGGCGAGGAACTCCTCGACCACATGGACGGGGTGCTGAACGAGTTCGTCGGGCCCGCCGAGCAGTCGGACGACATCACCATGATGGCCGTGCACCGGCGCGCCTCCTGATGGAAGACCCCGGGTGGAGACCATGTCGCAGATCATCACCGTGCACTCGTACCGGGGCGGTACGGGAAAGTCGAGTACGGCCGCCAACCTGGCGGTGCTCCTGGCCTCCTCCGGCCACCGGGTCGCACTGGTGGACACCGACATCCAGACCCCGGCGCTGGACGTCATGTTCGGGGACGCGCTCGGCACGGTCCGGCGCTCCCTGAGCGACTACCTGATCGGGCGCTGCGAGATCGAGGAGGCCGCCTACCCCGCCGAGGCGGACGCCGGGCACGACGGGTTCTTCGTGGTGCCGGCCCGCAGCCGGGCCGGGGTCCTCAACGAGATCATGGGCCGCGGCTACGACGTGGGGCTGCTCCGGGAGGGCTTCGACCGGCTGATCGACTCGCTCGCCCTGGACGTGCTGCTCCTCGACACCCACGCCGGGTTCAACAACGAGACGGTGACCTCGATGGCCAGCTCGGACGCCCTGGTGGTGGTCACCCGGGCGGACCGGCTGGACATGGCGGGCGCCGCCGAGACCATGTCGCTCGCCGACCGCCTCGGCTGCGGGCGGCTGAGCGTCGCGGTGAACCTGGTGCCGTCCGGGACGCCCCACGAGCCGCTGCGCGCGAAGGTGGAGGACGCCTTCGGCGCGCCGGTCACCGTGGCCCTGCCCTACGCCCCGGAGATGGCGGCGCTGGCCGGGGAACGGCTGTTCAGCACGGCCTATCCGCACCATCCGCTGGTGGCGGGCTACCGCCGCATCATCGCCGACGTGAGCAACGGGACCACGGCGCTGCGCCGGCCCGCGCCGCATCCCCCTTCCCTGCCCTGACCCCGGTGCCCGCCACCGCCGGGGCCCTGATCCCGGTGCCGCCACGGCCGGGTCCACGACCCACCCGGGGACCTGTCCGGCGGATCCCGCGGGAATCGCGGGGCCCGGCACGCCCTGCCCCCGCACGGCTTCGTTCGAGCTGGGGGACCCCATCGCGTCGACGCCCTCCTGCGCCTTGCGGCTGGGCGCACCAGGCCCCGCTCACCCGCACCGACAAGGAACCGTTGGCCGGAGCCGGCCCGATCCGCCGGACAGGCCCCTAGCGCCAGGAGGCATGACCATGCAAGGCAAGCCCGACGTCCGCCGGCCGGCACCCACCGTCGGCCGGATACCCGTGCGGGACGTCCGCCCCCAGGTGGACGCGGGCCGCCGCCCCGCCCGCGCCGTGCCGGGAGAGCTGTTCGAGGTGTCCGCCACGGTCTTCCGGGAGGGACACGACGCGGTCGCCGCGAACGTCGTCCTGACCGGCCCGGACGGTGTGCCGGGCCCCTGGACGCCGATGCGGCTGGTCGCGCCGGGGACCGACCGGTACGCCGCGCAGGTCGCGGCCGGCCGGGAGGGCGAGTGGACCTACCGGGTGGAGGCGTGGAGCGATCCCGTGGCCACCTGGCGGCACACCGCCCGGATCAAGATCCCGGCCCGGATCGACGTGGAACTGGTCCTCGCGGAGGGCGCGCGGCTCCTCGAACGGTCCCTGGACGCCCTGCCGGCCGGTGACGCCGGGCGGGCCCGCGAGGTGCTCAGGGCGGCCCGCGGCCGGCTCCTGGACGGCACCCTCGGCCCCGACGAGCGGCTCGCCGCCGCACTCGGCGCCGAGGTGACCGCGGTCCTGGCCGACCGGCCGCTGCGCGAGCTCGTGACCCGCTCCGAGGAACTGCCGCTGCGCGTCGACCGGGAGCGGGCGCTGTACGGGTCCTGGTACGAGTTCTTCCCGCGCTCCGAGGGCGCCGTCGCGGAGACGGTGAACGCCGAGGGCGTGCTGGAGCCGCCGCGTTCGGGCACCCTGCGCACCGCGGCGGAGCGGCTCGAGGCCGTCGCCGCGATGGGCTTCGACGTGGTGTACCTGCCGCCGGTCCACCCGATCGGCACCACCCACCGCAAGGGCCGCGGCAACACCCTGGCCGCCGGCCCGCACGACCCCGGCTCACCGTGGGCGATCGGCTCCCCGGCCGGTGGCCACGACGCCGTCCACCCCGACCTCGGCACCCTGGACGACTTCGACCACTTCGTCGCCCGGGCCGGTGAACTGGGCCTGGAGGTGGCGCTGGACTTCGCGCTTCAGTGCTCGCCCGACCACCCCTGGGTCACCGAGCACCCGGAGTGGTTCCGGCACCGGCTCGACGGGTCGATCGCCTACGCCGAGAACCCGCCGAAGAAGTACCAGGACATCTATCCGCTGGACTTCGACACCGAGCCCGAGGGGCTGTACGCGGAGTGCCTGCGCGTGCTGCGCCACTGGATGGCACACGGGGTGCGGATCTTCCGCGTCGACAACCCGCACACCAAGCCGGTCTGGTTCTGGGAGCGGCTCATCGAGGAGGTGCACGCCACCGACCCCGACGTGCTGTTCCTCGCCGAGGCGTTCACCCGGCCCGCGATGATGCACAGCCTGGCCCGGATCGGCTTCCACCAGTCGTACACGTACTTCACCTGGCGCAACTCCAAGGAGGAGGTCGAGTCCTACCTCTCCGAACTGGCCGGGCTCGGCGGCGAGGAGAGCGCGGCCTACCTGCGGCCGAACCTCTTCGTGAACACCCCCGACATCCTCAACGCCTTCCTGCAGTACGGGGGCCGCGCGGCCTTCGCGGTGCGGGCCGTGCTCGCCGCGACGGCGGCCCCGGCCTGGGGGATGTACGCGGGCTACGAGCTGTACGAGAACGTGCCCGCCGGGCCCGGCAGCGAGGACTACCTGGACTCGGAGAAGTACCAGTACCGGCCCCGGGACTGGAAGGCCGCGGACGCCTCCGGCGACACCCTGGCCCCGCTGATCACCACCCTCAACCGGCTGCGCCGGGAGCATCCGGCGCTGCGCCGGCTGCGCAACCTGCGCTTCCACCGCGCCGACAACGACGCCGTCGTCTGCTTCTCCAAGCGGGCCGGCGACGACTGGGTGCTGGTGGTCCTCAACCTCGACCCGCACAGCGTGCGGGAGGCCACCGTCCACCTCGACCTGCCCGCCCTCGGCCTGGACCGCGCCGACACCTTCGAGGCGCACGACGCGCTGACCGGCGAGACGTACCGCTGGGGCCGCGACAACTACGTACGCCTCGACCCGCGGAACCAGGTCGCCCACATCATCACGGACAGGACGCACCTCTCGTGAACCCGCCGGTTTCCCCGCACCCCGTCCGCCCGGCCCCGGCCCGGCCGACGGCCACCGACCTCAAGCGCCTGACCACCGGAGAGACGGCCGACCCGCACGCGCTGCTCGGCCCGCACCCGGGACCCGGGGGCGTGACCCTGCGTGTCCTCAAGCCGCTCGCCGAGGCGGTGTGGGCCGTCGGCCCGGCGGGGAACGTGCTGGCCGAGCTGCGCCACGAGGGCGGCGGGGTCTTCTCCGGCACGCTGTCCGGCACCGGCGGCCCGGACGGCGTGCCCGACTACCGGCTGCGGGTGCGGTACGCCGACTGCGAGTGCGAGACCGACGATCCGTACCGTTTCCCGCCGGTGCCGGGGGAGCTGGACCTGTACCTGATCGCCGAGGGCCGGCACGAGCGGCTGTGGACCGTGCTGGGCGCCCGGGTGTGCGAGCACCGGTCCGTCACCGGCACCGCGTTCGCGGTGTGGGCGCCGAACGCCCGCGCCGTACGGGTGGTCGGGGACTTCAACCACTGGGCCGGCGCCGGGCACCCGATGCGCTCCCTGGGCGCCTCGGGGGTGTGGGAGCTGTTCGTGCCGGGCGTCGGCGACGGCTGCCGGTACAAGTTCGAGATCCTCGGGCCCGACGGCACCTGGCGGCAGAAGGCCGATCCGCTGGCCCGCTCGGCCGAGGCCGCGCCCGGCACCGCCTCCGTCGTCTTCGCCTCCCGCCACCGGTGGACCGACGGCGAATGGATGGCGGAACGGGGCCGGCGGCGCGCCGAGCGGGCGCCGATGAGCGTGTACGAACTGCACCTGGGCTCCTGGCGGCCGGGCCGCGGCTACCGCGAGCTGGCCACCGAACTGCCCGGCTACGTCAGGGCGATGGGCTTCACCCATGTGGAGTTCCTGCCCGTCGCCGAGCATCCGTTCGGCGGCTCCTGGGGATACCAGGTCACCTCGTACTACGCGCCCATGGCCGCGCTCGGCACCCCGGACGACTTCCGGTACCTGGTGGACGCCCTGCACCGGGCGGGCATCGGCGTCATCCTGGACTGGGTGCCGGCGCACTTCCCCAAGGACGACTGGGCGCTGGCCCGCTTCGACGGCACCGCCCTGTACGAGCACCCCGATCCGCGGCGCGGCGAGCACCCCGACTGGGGCACGCTCGTCTTCGACTACGGCCGCGATCAGGTGCGCAACTTCCTGGTCGCCAACGCGCTGTACTGGTGCGCCGAGTTCCACGTCGACGGCCTGAGGGTGGACGCCGTCGCCTCGATGCTCTACCTCGACTACTCCCGTCCCGAGGGCGGCTGGCTGCCCAACGCCTACGGCGGCCGGGAGCATCTGGAGGCGGTTGAGTTCCTGCAGGAGATGAACGCCGCCGTCTACCGAAGCTGCCCCGGCGTGGTCACCATCGCCGAGGAGTCCACGGCCTGGGACGGCGTGACCCGGCGCACCGACCACGGCGGGCTCGGCTTCGGGTTCAAGTGGAACATGGGCTGGATGCACGACTCCCTCGGCTACATGGGCCGGGACCCGGTGCACCGGCAGTACCACCACCACGCGCTGACCTTCCCCATGGTCTACGCGTACGCCGAGAACCATCTGCTGCCGATCAGCCACGACGAAGTGGTGCACGGCAAGGGCTCGCTGCTCGGCCGGATGCCCGGCGACCGCTGGCGGAGGTTCGCGAACGCGCGGGCCTACCTCGCCTTCATGTGGGGCTTCCCGGGCAAGCAACTGCTCTTCATGGGCCAGGAGTTCGCCCAGGAGAGCGAGTGGTCGCACGACACCGGGACCGACTGGGCGGCCACGGCCGACGGCGCGCACGCGGGCGTTCGGGACCTGGTGCGCGACCTCAACGCCCACTACCTGCGGCTGCCCGCCCTGTGGGACCTGGACGCCGACCCCGGGGGCTTCGCCTGGCTGGACGCGGACGCGGCCGAGGACAACGTGTACTCCTTCGTCCGGTACGACGGCGACGGCACCCCGCTGGTGTGCGTGCACCACTTCGGGCCGAGCGTGCGCCACGGCTACCGGATCGGGGTGCCGGGCGGCGGCGAGTGGACCGAGATCCTCAACACCGACGCGGCCCGCTACGGCGGCTCGGACGTGCTCAACTCCGCGCCGCTGCCCGCCCGTCCGGTGCCCTGGCAGGACCAGGAGTGGAGCGTCGAGGTCACCCTGCCGCCACTCGGCGTCATCTGGCTGCGCCCACGGCACCGGGCCGCGGGCGGCGAACGACACGACGAGGGGACATGACCATGGACGAGTACCTGTGGGACGAGTACCGGAAGATCCTCGGCGGGGCGCGCACCATCGCGGTGGTGGGCGCCTCGGCGGAGGAGGGCAAGTCCGCGCACGAGATCCCGGCCTACCTCCAGCGCAAGGGCTTCCGGGTGATACCGGTCAACCCGTACCACCGTGAGGTGCTGGGCCGGCCCGCCTTCGCCTCGCTGCTCGAGATCGGGGAGCCGGTCGACGTGGTCGACGTCTTCCGCCCCGCGCCCCAGACACCCGACGTGGCCCGGGAGGCCGTCGCCCTCGGGGCGCGGACGCTGTGGCTGCAGCTCGGCATCGTGTCCGACGAGGCACGGGACATCGCCGTGGCGGGGGGACTGCGTGTGGTCATGAACCGCTGCCTCGGCGCGGTCCACGCGGAGCTGGAGCTGGCCGGGGAACCGATCCGCACCACCTGAGAAGGGGGACACGACCATGCAGGCTGCCGACGCCGTCGTAGTCGGGGGCGGCCCCGCCGGGCTGTCCGCGGCGCTCTACCTGGCCCGCTACAACCGCGAGGTCCTGGTCTTCGACACGGGCCACGGGCGTTCCACGCACCATCAGACCAACCACAACTACCTGGGGTTCCCGGGCGGCATCCCGACCGTCGATCTGCGCAAGCCGGCCGGGAGCAGCTCGGCCGGTACCCGGGCGCCAGGATCGCGCACCACCTGATCACCCACGCCGAGGGCGACGCGGAGCGCGGCTTCACGGTCCGCTCCCAGGGCCACTCCTGGCGGGCCCGGACGCTGGTGCTGGCCACCGGCGTCCTCGACCACTTCCCGCACTTCGCGGGCTGGGAGTCGTACGTGGGCCGGTCGATGTTCTGGTGCATCACCTGCGACGGGTACGAGAACCGGGGGCGCAGCATCCTGGTCGTCGGGCACACCGACGCGGCCGCGGGCGAGGCGATGCAGCTGCACAGCCTCACCGACCGGGTGCGGCTGCTGACGAACAGCGCGAGCGACGAGATCAGCCCGAAGTTCCGCCGCCGTCTGAAGGGCGCCGGCATCCCCGTGGTGCACGACCGGATCGGGGAGGTGGAGGGCGCCGGCGGGCTGCTCACCGCGGTGGTGACCCGCGAGGGCCGCCGGCTGGAACTGGACGCGCTGTTCTCCATCCAGGGCGCCACCCCCGAGACCACGCTCGCCCGGCAGCTCGGCGTCCGGCTCGCGCCCACCGGTTACGTCGAGGTGGACTCCGAGCAGAAGACCAGCGTGCCGGGCGTCTACGCGGCCGGCGACCTCACCGCGCTGCACTCCCACCAGGTGACGTCGGCCGTTCACGAGGGGGCGCAGGCGGCGTCGGCCGCCAACTACTTCCTGCATCCGCCGGAGCTGAAGGCGGACTGAGCCGGGTGGGACGGGTCAGCGGCGGGCGCCCCGGATACGGGCGGCCGCCTCGGCCAGCCGGGACAGGTCGTCGTCGGTCAGGGTGAGATCGGCGGCGGCCGTGTTCTGCTCCAGGTAGCTCGTCCGCTTGGTGCCCGGGATCGGCACGATGTCCTCGGGACCCTGGGCGTGCACCCAGGCCAGCGCGACCTGTCCGGGCAGCACGTCGTGGCCGGCGGCGATGTCCCGGATCACGTCGACGACCTTCTGGTTGGCGTCGAGGTTGTCCTGGGAGAAGCGCGGCAGGTGGCGGCGCATGTCGTTCGCGGCCATGGTGTCCCGGCTGGTGACCGCGCCGGTCAGGAAGCCCCGGCCGAGCGGGGAGAACGGGACCAGGCCGACGCCCAGCCGGCGGGCCGTGGGCAGCACCTCCGCCTCGATCTCGCGGCTCCACAGCGAGTACTCGCTCTGCAGGGCCGTCACCGGGTGCACGGCGTGGGCGCGCTCGAGTTCGTCCGCGGACACCTCGGAGACCCCGATGTAGCGGACCTTGCCCGCCTTCACCAGGTCGGCGAAGGCGCCGATGGAGTCCTCGACGGGCGTCCTGGGGTCGATCCGGTGCAGGTAGTACAGGTCGATGTGGTCCACGCCGAGCCGCTCGAGCGACTCGTCGCAGCACTGCCGGATGTACTCCGGGTCGGCGCGCAGCTCCATGCCGGCGCCGGGCCGCACGTCGGCGATGCCGCACTTGGTGGCGAGGGTGACCTCGTCCCGGCGCTCCCGGAGGGCGTGACCGACCAGCTTCTCGTTGGCGCCGATGCCGTACAGGCCGGTCGCCCCGTACACGTTGGCCGTGTCGATCAGGGTCACGCCCAGATCGAGGGCCCGGTGAATGGTCCTGATCGACTCCTCGTCGTTGCCGACTCCGTACGACTGGCTCATGCCCATGCAGCCGAGACCCTGCGCGGAGACCCGCAGACCCTGGCTGCCCAGAGCGACCTGACGCATCAGTGTTTCCCTTCGTGGTGGTGGAACCAGTGGCCGAGCCGGCGGCCCACCGCGTGACCGCCGGTCAGCAGGTACAAGGCGTGTGCGAGCCCCGTGCGGCGGCCGTGCCGCACCCACAGGAAGTGGTGGTGGGGCCGGCTGTCGTGCGGGTTCGGAAGCCGGAATACCAGGACGAACGAGACCAGCGTAAGCGCGGCCATCACCAACAGCGCGGATTGAAAGGCGACTTGGTACCGGCTTGACGCACCGGCCACGCCGGGGCGGGCGCCGAGGAGGGAGAAGACCGTACCGATTCCGGCCACGCCGAGGGCCTGGCCGATCTGGAAGGCGGTGGTCAGGGCGCCCGAGGCCGAGCCCTTGTCGTCGGCCCGGATGCCGGTCAGGACGACCCCGATCAGCGGGGACATCGTCAGCCCCTGGGCGGTGCCGACCAGCAGCAGCGGCAGGGCCAGCTCGCCAGCCGACAGTCCGGTGCCGGCGCCGTGCACGACGGCCCAGGCGGCGATCAGGCCGCCGAGCAGCAGGACGTGCCCGATGACCAGCACGGACCGGCCGAGCCGCGGGACCAGCCGGGGCACCAGCAGGGACGAGGCGAAGAACGCGAGGCCGACCGGCGCGAAGGCCAGGCCCGCCTGGAGCGGGTTCAGGCCGAGGCCGACCTGGAACGTCAGCGAGGTGTAGACGGCCAGGCCGACGATGGTGATGAAGAACAGCACCCCGATCGCCATGCCCATGCCGAAGGCGCGCTGCCGGAACAGCGACGGGCGCAGCAGCGGGGTGCGGCCGGTGCGGTCCAGGTGCCGCTCGTAGCGGACGAAGACGGTGAACGCCGGGACGGCGGCGGCGAACATCAGCCAGGTCCACCAGGCCCAGCCCGTGCCCGGCCCGACCAGCAGCGGCAGCACGAGCAGCAGCAGGGCGCCGCCGAGCAGACCGGTGCCGGTCAGGTCGATGTGCGGGCGGCCCGCCGGCCGGTCCGGTGCCATGACCCGGCGGCCGGTGAGCAGCGCGGCGGTGCCGAGCGGGACCAGCACCAGGAACGCCGGCCGCCAGGCAAGACCGCCGATGTCGAGCTGGATCAGGGCTCCGCCGACGAGCTGGCCGACGACGATGGCGACGCCGATGGTGGCGCCGAACAGACCGAGGGCGAAGTTGCGTTCGGCGCCCTCGAAGGTGTCCTGGATGATCGACAGGATCTGCGGGTAGATCAGCGCGGCGCCGAAACCCTGCACCAGACGGGCGCCGATCAGCACGGCCGCGTCGGGAGCGAGGCCGCTGACCAGCACGGCGGCGGTGAACAGGACCAGGCCGGCGAGCAGCACACGGCGGCGGCCCAGGACGTCGCCCAGCCGGCCGCCGGTGATCAGGAAGACGGCGTACACCAGTCCGTACCCGGCGACGACGAACTGCACGGCGCCGAAACCCACGTGCAGGGTCTGCTGCAGGGAGGGCATGGCGAGGTTGGCGATGGACACCCCGCCGACCACGAGGAAGGTGCAGGTGAGCCCGACGGCGAGGACGAGCCAGCGGGCGCGGCCCGTCGCGTACGGGTCCGGCGCCGGTGACCGCTGCGGGGCGGGCGCCGTCACGGCCGCGGTGCGGCCGCCCGCGGCGGGGGCGGCCGGGCCACCCGCCGCGGCGCGGCCGCCCGCGGCCGGATGCGTCGTCATGTGGCCGCCAGGGCCAGCACCGTCGCCATGGCGGTGGCCGTGGCGGAGGCCGGGTTCTGGCCGGTCACCAGACGGCCGTCGGTCACCGCGTGGGCGGTGAACTCGGCGGCCGCCTCGTGCTTGGCGCCCAGCTCCTCCAGGGCGGTCTGCAGGGCGAACGGGACGACGCCGGTGAGGCCGACCGCGGCCTCCTCGGCGTTGCTGAACGCGGTCAGCCGCTTGCCGTCGACCAGCGGGCGGCCGTCGGAGAGCCGGACCCCGACCAGGGCCGCCGGCCCGTGGCAGAGCGCCGCGACCACGCCGCCCGCCTCGTAGACGTCACGGGCCAGCGCGGACAGCGCCGGGTTGCCGGGGAAGTCCCACATGGTGCCGTGGCCGCCGGCGAAGAAGACGGCGTCGTACGCGGAGGGGTCCACGTCCTCGGGCCGGAGGGTGCCGGCGAGTTTCCCGGCCATCTCCGGGTCCGCGAGGAACGCCTTCTGCACGGGGTCGGTGAGGTCGGTCCCGGAGGCCGGGGGACGGCCGCCGCGCACGGACGCGAGGTCCACCCGGTGGCCTGCCTCGGTGAACACCCGCCACGGGTGGGCGACCTCGGGCATGTAGTAGCCGGTCTCGCGGCCGGTGTCGCCCAGCTCCGCGTGGCTGGTGAGGACGATGAGGACCCTCTTCGTACGGGACATGGTGACTCTCTCCTGCGGGGGAGCTCAGGCCTGGGCGGCGTTGAGGTTGCGGAAGCGGGGGCCGTAAAACACCGGCTTGTCGAGGTCGGTGTAGGTGTGCAGGAAGCCGAACTCGGCCGGGTACAGCCGCGGCAGGTCGTCGATGAGCTCCGGCGGGATCCGGCGCTGCATGAAGGTGAAGGAGGAGAACACCCGCAGCTTCATCATGTTGTGGACCGCCTCGCCGAAGGTCGGCCACTGCTGGTCGGGGTCGCCGTTCCACATCGCGTCGAGGTGGGCCATCATGCCGCTGTAGTCCTGGTCGAAGACGAGCAGCGCCTCCGAGATCTCCTTGCCGTCCGGGTCCTCGGCCAGCAGCTTGTCGTAGCCGTCGGCGGGTACCGCGAGCGTGTTGACGACCGACGGCCAGTCGATCCGGGCGCCCTGGAAGTGCACGGCCTCGGTCTCCGGGGTCAGCTCGACCGCCGGCTCCGGCTCGCGGTAGGTGCGCCCGTACCAGAGCTCGGCGAACTTCCCGTAGTGGGACTCCTCGTGCTGGTAGGCGGCGCCGGTCCGGATCGTGCCGCTGGCCGCGCCCTCGCCCTGCTGCAGGATCTCGTCGATGCCCTCGAGCAACTGGTCCACCGGGTCCACGCCGGGCGTCGGCACGATGGTCTTGAAGCCGATGTTGTCGCCGACCTGGTTGGCCACCCCGCCGCCCTGCACCGCCGCGCGCAGTTCGGCGGCGTTGGCGACGATGGCGTCCCTGATCCGGGCGTAGAGCTTGCCGATCGTCGGGAAGTCCTCGTGGCCGTACTCCTCGGGGAGCAGGAAGAGCGGGGACTCCAGCCGCATGAAGTTGCGAAGCTGCGGCTTGGAGAGCTTGGCAAGACCGAAGTGCAGGTCGGGCTCCACACCGCCGGGCAGGCCGTGCGAGGGGAACTTCGGGTCGAGGTCCTTGATCCGGGGCCGGCCGCCGATCGCGGCGAGCATGTTGGCGGCGATGGACATGTGCACCATCTCCTCCATCAGCACGCTGCGGATCGTGTTGTAGCTGGTGAAGTTCTGCACCTCGAGCGAGAGCATCGCCGCGGTGTAGACGGGCAGGGTGGAGTGCTCGAGCTCGATCGCCGTCTGGAGGGCGGAGCGGATCCAGGCGACGTTGCGCCGGACCGGGGCCGAGACGGTCTCGTCCTGGGCGGTGGTCATGGCTCGCTTCCTTTCAACGTGTCAGCAAGGTGAGGGAAAACGGGGAGTGCGGTCGGGCCGGTCAGGCGTCCCGCGCGGGCTTCGCCCGGCCGAGCAGGCCGACCACGAGCAGTGAGCCGACGCCGAGCGCCACGACGCCGAGGCCGATCCGGTGCATCGAGCCGAGCGTGCCGAGCACGGCGACGCCGAGTGCCGAGCCGGCCTGGCGGGAGGCGTTCAGCGCGCCCTGGGCGGTGGCGGCGAAGCGCTGCGGCGCGGCCGTCGCCATGTCGGCGGTCGAGGCCGGGATCGCGGTGGTGGCGCACAGCGCGAGGGCGAGCTGGGCGGCGACGAGGAGCGCCAGAGGGGTCTCGGTGCCGGAGAAGGAGAGGATCAGCCCGGAGACGGCACCGGCGGTGAGGCCGAACAGGATGAGCGGCCGGGTGCCGATCTTCGCGACCAGACGGCCGGTGAAGAACGGCAGGACGGCGAGCGGCAGCGTCATGGGCAGGAACGCGAGCCCGGTCCGCAGCGCCGACATGTCCCGGTCCTCGACCATCCACTGGGTCATGGCGAACAGCAGCCCGTAGAAGGCGAAGGAGGCGGCGGAGCCGGCCACCAGGTCGGCCCGTACCCGGGAGAGCGAGAGCAGCGCCGGGGGCAGCGCCGGGTCCTCGGCGCGGCGTTCCACGACGGCGAGCAGGACGAAGGCCAGCAGCGCGACCACGAGGGCGGTCACCGGCACGGCACGCCCCCAGCCGTCGGTGCCGCCGTCGACGAGTCCGAAGGTGAGCGCGCCCAGGCCGGCGATGGACAGCAGCAGGCCGGGGTAGTCGATCGGGCGGTGGGCGGTGGACCGGTCGGCCGACAGCGACCTCGCCAGCACCACGGTGATCAGCGCGATCGGCGGGTTGACGAGGAAGACCAGCTGCCAGCCGCCGAGAGCGACCAGGGCCCCGCCGAGCACGGGCCCCGAGACCAGACCGAGCGCACTGATCGCCGCCCAGGCGCCGACGGCGCGGGAACGCTTGGCCGGGTCCGGGTAGAGCCCGGCGAGCAGGGCGAGCGAAGCCGGCACCAGGCCCGCCGCGGCGACGCCCAGCAGGGCCCGCCCGGTGATGAGCAGCCCGGCGGAGTTCGCCGCCGCGCAGAGCGCCGAGACGACGCCGAACGAGATCAGGGCCGCGCGGTAGATCCGGCGCGGTCCGAAGCGGTCCGCGATCGAGCCCGCGGCCAGCATCAGGCCGGCGAACACCACGGTGTACGCGTCCACCGTCCACGGCAGCGCACTGGCCGAGGCGTGCAGATCGCCCCGCAGGTCCGGCACCGCCACGTTGAGGATGGAGGCGTCGAGCAGGACCAGGAAGTTGCCCACGACAATGCCGAAGAAGCGACCCGCCGTCCCCGCGCTCCGCCGTCCCTGCCGGCTCCCACCGGCAGACCGGGTCAGCAGCTCAGAGCTCTCAGATGTCATGCCGTCAGGCTTCTGGACACCCGCGCGTGCGGCCAGAAACCCACGTCGACTTCGTGAACTCGGCCTGATGCGGGCGTGATTCCCCCGACAGTCCTATCGTCGCCTCGCTGGGCCGTGTGTCCGGTCGCCACCGCCCGGAGCACCGTCCCGCCCCGCCGGGCCGGGCGAACCGTGCCGCCCCTTCGGGGCGTTCGGGTGCCGCGGCCCGATATGCGGTGGCGAGTTCAGAAAGTATTCGCGAGTTGTGGAAAAGCGCCTTCCGTCCGCCCCGGCCGGGAGGTCAGAAAGTATCCGTGGAAGGCTCCGATGGCATTCCACGGCACGCTAGCTTCGCCACCAGAGACCGGTAATTCCGCGTAGGCCGCCGAGTGTTCGGCGAATGCCGCGGTCCGGTAATCCCGGAGTGGACTGGAGAACAATCCATGGCTGAGATCAAGAGCATCGCGGTGCTCGCGTACGACCGGTGCAGCGAGTCGGACACCATCATCCCCTGGGAGATCATGATCGGTGTCGCGGTCTATCTGAAGGAGACGGCCGGCGAGGACATCGAGGTCAAGCTGGTGGCCCTGGAGGAGGGCCCGGTCACCATGCAGATGGGCGCCCGGGTCGAGCCGCACGCGGTGCTCCAGGACGACGACCTGTACGACGTGCTGTACGTCCCCGGCGGCCGCGGCTCCGGCGCCGCCACCAAGAACGAGCGGATCCTCGACACCATCCGCCACCACCACGTCAACGGCAGGTTCATCGGCGCCAACTGCGTCGGCGTCGGCATCCTGCAGCGCGCCGGCATCCTCGGCAAGACCCCGGTGACCTGCAGCCCGCCCATCTCCCGGCGCCTGAAGGAAGAGGGTGCCAACGTGGTGGAGCCCCGCCGGATGTGGCTCGGCGCGCCCGAGGACCGCATCTGGACCACCGCCGGTGCCGCCTCGATCAACGCCGGCACCCTCGCGATGGTCAACCACCTGTTCGGCGACGAGGTCGGCCACGAGATGTCGATGTGGTTCGACACCCGCGCCGCCGAGGGCTACTCCCTGTTCGGCGAGCTGGGCACCGAGCTGTTCGCGTACCCCGGGGCCGAGGCCAAGATCCAGGACGAGACGGCGGACATCCTGCTGCCGCCCCTGCACTGAGCCCCGCCCGCCGAGCGGAACTGGAGGACCAGTGATCACGTGCACCACTGTCCTGGACGTCGCCGAAGGCAGCGAGGAGCCCTTCGAGAAGGTGCTGAAGCTCCTGGTGCGGCAGGTCCGGGCGAACGAGCCGGGCACCCCGGTGTTCGAGTTCGTACGGCACCGGACCACCCCCCGCAGGTACCTGGTCGTCGAGCAGTACGTGGACGAGGCGGCGCTCGCCGAACACAGCGCCAAGGAATACCTCAAGGAAATCGTCCCGGAGATGCTGACGTACCTCGCGCAGCCGCCGCAGCTCGACGCGTACGACCCGGTCGACGAGTGAACGGGAATTACAGGGAGCGGACATGAGCGAGCAGCCCTACTTCCACATCGGCGTGGTCGTGCCCGATCTGGAGAAGGCGATCGAGTACTACGAGCGGACGCACGGTCTTGAATTCACCAAGCCCGCGCACGTGACGAATCCGCGACTCGAGGATCCGCACCCGCACGAGCAGGTGGTGCACGTGGCCTTCTCGAAACAGGGCCCGCCCTACTACGAGCTGATCGAGGCCGACGGGGACGAGGGGATCTTCTCCACCGCCAACGAGGGCCAGATCCTCTACCTCGGCCTCTGGGAGCCGGACATGGAGGGCCGGCTCAGTGCGCTCGAGGCCGAGGGCATCGGCGTCGCGGCGGCGTCCCGGAGCGCGGCGGGCGCCACCCCGGGCTGGATCATCACGGAGCCCGACGCCCTGGGAGTCCGGTACGAGTACGTCGATCTCGCGGAGAAGCAGGCCATCGAGACCTGGATCGAGACCGATGAGTTCCCGGGTCTGTGAACCCGGGCCCCGGTGACGGTCCCAAGAGGGAGAACCCATGAAGTATGACCACATAGTCGTCGGCGCGGGCTCCTCGGGTGCCGTGCTCGCGAGCCGACTCACCGAGAACTCCGGCGTCAGTGTCCTGCTCCTGGAGGCCGGACCCGACTGGGCGGACGTCTCAGAGATCCCCGGTGACATCACCAACGCGCGGACCGTCTCCGTGGAGGACCACGACTGGGGCTACAGCGCCGAGGCGGTGCCGGGCCGGTCCCTCACCTACGCCCGCGGCAAGGTGGCGGGCGGCTGCTCCGCGGTCAACGGCGCCATCGCGCTGCGCGGCATCCCGGCGGACTACGACGAGTGGGCCGACCTGGGCAACGACGAGTGGTCGTGGCGCTCGATGCTGCCGTACTTCACCAAGATCGAGGACGACCAGGACTTCGAGGGCCCGTTCCACGGCAAGAACGGCCCCACCCCGATCGTCCGGCACACCCGCGACCAGCTCGTGCCGTTCCAGGCCGCCTACCTGGAGGCCTGCATCGACCAGGGCTTCGGCTATGTCGCCGACCACAACGACCCGGAGTCCACCGGCGTCGGCCCGATCCCCATGAACCGCCGCGGCGACCTGCGTGTCTCCACCGCGATCGCCTACCTCACCGAGGCCCGCGGCCGGAAGAACCTCACCATCCGCTCCGGCGCCACCGTGCACCGGGTGCTGTTCGAGGGCACCCGGGCGGTCGGTGTCGAGGTGGAGACCGGCGGGCGCCTCGAGAAGGTGTACGCCGACCACGTCACGCTCTCCGCCGGCGCCCTCAACTCCCCGGCGATCCTGCTGCGTTCCGGTGTAGGGCCCGAGCAGCGGCTGCGCGCCCTCGGCATCGAGGTGGTCCTCGACCAGCCGAACGTCGGCGAGAACCTGATCGAGCACCAGCAGATCACCGTCGGCCTGCTGCCCCGCGAGGGCGTCACCGACCCCGACGACCCGGACGTGCAGGTCCTGGTCCGCTACACCAACCCGGGCTCGCAGCACTTCAACGACATGCAGATGTACTTCGTCAGCCGCTACGTCCCGGTCACCCACCGGCCGATCAGCGTGATGAGCGTGCTGCAGAAGCCGGAGTGCCGCGGCCGGGTCTCGCTCAGCAGCGCCGACCCCACCGTCCAGCCGGACATCCTCCTCAACTCCTACGGCACCGACGCCGACCGCGCCATCGCCCTGGACGGCGTCCGCCTGGCCTGGGACATCGCCAACTCCAAGCAGATCAGGGACCTCTCCAGCGGCCTGTCGGACAAGCTCACGCAGCGCCAGGTGGACGACGACACCGAGCTGCTGCGGTACATCCGGGAGAACTCCGCCACCCTGTGGCACCCGGTCGGCACCACGAAGATGGGCCCGAGCGGCGACGAGAGCGCGGTCGTGGACCAGCGGCTGCGGGTGCACGGCATCGAGAACCTGAGCGTGGTGGACGCCTCCGTGATGCCCACACACGTCAGCGCCAACCCCAACCTGACCTGCTACGTCATCGGCGAGCGCGCCGCCGGGTGGTTCCTCGCGGACGCCTGAGCCACCGGACGGGACCGGACCGCCGCGCGACCTTCCGGCGGCGGCGGTCCGGGCCCGTGATCCCCGCCAAGACTGAGGAGTTGACCCCATGGCCGAAGTTTCCGACGAGGGCTCCAAGCTCGTCCGCACGTACTACGAGCAGTTCCTGACCGCTCCCGGCGACCTCCGGATCGCCGACGAGATCCTCGCCCCCGACGTGGTATTCGACAACCCGATCTCCCCGGACGGCATCCACGGCCTGCCGGCGTACAAGGAGTTCGCGCTGCGCTGGTACGGCGGCTTCCCGGACCGTGTCTTCACCATCGACGAGCTGCTGGAGCAGGGGGACAAGGTCGCCGCGTCCTTCACCATCACCGGCACCCACCTCGGTGTGTTCATGGGCGCTGCCCCCACCGGCGAGCCGATCACGGTCCGCGGCGCGAACATCTTCCGGATCGAGGACGGGCGCATCAAGGAGGTCCACGCCTTCTTCGACCCGCGCCAGCTGCTCGGCCCGCTCGGCCTGGGCGGGTGAGCCGGTGGCGGCGGCCAAGGGCCGGATCGCGGTCCTGATCGAGGAGCACTTCGACCCGTCGGAGTTCCGTGACTTCAACGCGTACTTCCCCGAGCGGGGGTACGCCGTCGACTACGTCTCCCACCTGTGGGGCCTGCCCTCGCTGACGTTCGGCAGCAACCCCGACAACGGCTACGTCGAGGAGCACGTCACCGTCACCCGCGAGGTGTCCGCGCTGGACCCGGCCGACTACGTGGGCGTGGTCCTGATCGGCGCGTACGCCATGGACCGGCTGCGCTACCAGGTCGAGGTGCCGGGCCCGGGCAGCCGCAACAAGGCGCCGGCCGTGGAGTTCCTGCGGGCCGCGATGGCCGCGCCGGGCTTCAAGGTCGGCACCATCTGCCACTCGCTGTGGCTGCTGTGCGCCGACCGCGCCCTGCTCGCGGGGCGCAGGGTCACCTGTGCGCACAACATCGTCTGCGACGTGGAGAACGCCGGCGCCGAGATCGTCTACGAGGGCAACGGCACCGCCGACCTGGTGGTCGACGGCGACCTGATCACCGCCAAGCACCCGCAGATGACCGGGGACTTCATGGCCGCCTTCGTCCGCGAGGTGGAAGCGCAGGCCTGACCCCGCACGCACCACCCCACACCTACGTACGGAGAAGTCATGCCAGACCAGCAGCAGATCCGCGCCGCCGTCGAGGGGTACGCGGAGAGTTTCGCCAAGCGGGACCGGGAGCGGTTCACCGCCCTGCTCGCCGCGGACGTGGTCCAGTACGAGCCGGTCGGCGCGCCCGCCAACCGGGGCCGGGCCGCGGTGACCGCCTTCTTCGACGGCGTCTTCGAGATCATCGACCGGGTGGAGTTCCGCGTCACCGACGTGGTGATCAGCGGTGACGAGGCCGCGTTCACCTTCCACATCACCGCCCACAAGAAGGACGGCGGGGTCGTGGAGGACCGCGGCATCGACACCTTCCGGGTCGGCGACGACGGCCTGATCACCGAGATCAAGGGCTACCACGACGACGCCCACACCCAGGTCGCCGGGGGCTGACCGGCATGCGGGGGGTGGGCGCGCCGGAGGCAGGCGTCGCGCGCGGCACCTACACCGGCAAGGTGCGACTGCACCGGGGGCGGGTGCGGCTCAGGGTGCCCGAGGAGGGGCACCACCGGGCCGCCTCACCCCTGGAGCTCTTCTTCGACCTGGTCTTCGTGGTGGCCGTGGCCGAGCTCACCGAGGTCCTGCTGCACGCCCCGACCTGGGCGGGCGTGCTGCGTTTCGGGGCGCTGTACGTCCCGATCTGGTGGGCCTGGGTCGGCTACTCCTTCTACGCCGACCGCTTCGACAACGACGACCGGATCTACCGGCTCATCATGATCATCGCGATGATGGCGGTCCTGTCGGTGTCGGTGGCCGTGCCCCGGGCCTTCACGGGCACCGCCGGAGCGAAACGCTTCGCCCTCGGCTACTTCCTCGTCCGGCTGATCCTGCTGGGCCTCTATCTGCGGGCCCACTACCACGTGCCCCGGGCCCGGACCCTGACCACGCGCTTCCTCCAGGGGTACGGGCTCGGCGCGGCGATATGGGGAGCGTCGGCGCTGCTGCCCACGCCCTACTGCTACGTGCTGTGGGGCGCCGGCCTGCTGGCCGAACTGCTGACACCGATCCTGTCCGCCTCGGCGGTGGCGCGGGTGCCGTTCAACGCCTCGCACATCCCGGAGCGGTTCGGCCTGTTCACCATCATCGTGCTGGGCGAGGTGGTCGCCCTCAACGCCATCGGCATCGCCGCCAGCGGGCTGCGGGCCGAGACCATGGCCGTGGTGGCGGGTTCCTTCCTGATCGCCGCCTGCCAGTGGTGGCTGGTCTTCGACCACGTCGACCCCTCACCGCTGCGCCAGTGGCGGCTGACCGGCCAGGCCTACGTCTACGGCCATCTGTTCGTGCACGGCGGTATCACGGTGACCGGCGTCGGCGGGCTGCTCGCGGCGCAGGCCGCCAACGCCCGCGGCCACGGGCACCCGGCCCTGGACGGCGGTTCGGTGCTGTGCTTCGGCATGGCCGTGTTCCTGCTCGGCGTCGGCGGCATCCACCTGCTCAACGTCGGCCTCGGCGGCGACCTGCGCGCCTGGTCCCGCCTGGGCCTCGCCGCGGCGTTCACCCTCATCGGCCTGGCCGGCGGCGGCCTGCCGCCCCTGCTGCTGGAGGCCGTCCTGGTCTGCGGCCTCTCGTGCCAGATCCTCGTGGAAACCAAGGCCCCCGCGGTACCCCACACCCTGCACACCCCCTGACCCCTCCACACGAGAAGGGCGGCCCCGGACAACCCCGGGCCGCCCTTCCGCCGTCCCCAGAGCCCCCTGGTGGTCGCCAACGGCCGCGGGCCCACCCGCCCCACCGACGCGCACCCGACCCCACCGACGCGCACCCGCCCCCACCGACGGCGCTTGCGCCCCACGGGGGCCACCCGCACCCGGCAACGAGTCCCGCACAGGTGGTGCGGGTGGGAACCCGAACCCGGCCGAAGGCCGGGAGCCCCCGGCCGCAAGCCGCCCGAACCACCGCTCCCTAATCCAGCACCCCGCGATAGACCGACACCACCCGAGAAGCCGCCCCCCGCCAGGAGAACAACTCCCGTGCCCGCACCCGCCCCGCCTCACCCATGACACGAGCCCGCCCGGGCTCGGCAAGCAACCGATTGACAGCGGCGGCGAACTCCGACGCGAACCGCTTCGCGTCCAGCGGAGCCCCCGTACCGTCCTGCTCCTGCTCGACCGGCACCAGCACCCCCGTCGCCCCGTCGGCCACCACCTCCGGTATCCCCCCGGTCGCCGTGGCCACCACAGCCGTACCGCAGGCCATCGCCTCCAGATTGACGATGCCCATCGGCTCGTACAGCGAAGGGCACACGAAAACCGAGGCATGCGTCAGAAGCTGGCGCAGCGACACCGGATCCAGCATGCCGTCGATGCGGACGACCCCGTCCCTGCTCAGCCGCAGTTCGTCGACGAGAGCCGCCGTCTCCGCCGCGATCTCCGGCGTGTCCGGCTGCCCGCAGCACAGCACCAACTGTGCCGTCGGATCCAACTCGAAGGCCGCCCGCAGCAGATGGGGCAGCCCCTTCTGTCGGGTCACCCGCCCCACGAAGAGCACCGTCGGACGGTCCGGATCGACGCCGTGGCGCTCCAGCGCGGCCGTACCGGTATCGGGCCGGTGCACCTCGGTGTCGATGCCGTTGTGCACGACGTGCACCCGCTCCGGATCGATGTCCGGATACACCCGCAGGACGTCCTCCCGCATCGCGTGCGACACGGCGACCACCGCGTCCGCCGACGTCACGGCCGTTCGTTCCACCAGCGACGACAACCGGTAGCCGCCGCCGAGCTGCTCCGCCTTCCACGGCCGCAGCGGCTCCAGGCTGTGCGTGGTCACCACGTGCGGGATCCCGTACAGCGTCCGGGCCAGATGGCCGGCCGCGTTCGCGTACCAGGTGTGGCTGTGCACCAGGTCGGCCCCGGCGCACCCGGCGCCCATCTCGACGTTGGTGGCGAGGGTGCGCAGCACGGGGTGCGCGCCGTCCGTCAGACGCGGCTCGCGGTAGGTGGACACCCCCGGCTCGGGGCGCGGCTCGCCGAAGCAGTGCACCCGCAGGTCCACCAGGGTGCGCAGCTCCCGGGCGAGTTCCGTGACGTGCACTCCGGCACCGCCGTAGACGGCGGGCGGCCATTCCTTGGTGAGCAGATCCACACGTGTGTTCATCCGTACTTCCTGACGTCTGCGGCCACGAGCGGCGGTCTCCGGGCGGGCCGGGGCCCGCCCGCGGTGGGGGAGCGGGGGCGGTGCGCGGGACGCCGCGGCCCCTGCCCCGCTGGGAACAGGGATCCGCGGCCCCGCCGCGACGGGGTGGAACGGCGGCGACCGCGGATCCCGGATCCACGCTAGAGCGACACCCGTGTGACGCATGTCACGGCATGTGGGAGGGAATCGCTGGGGGCATGACAGAAGACGCGATAGCGACGAGTGGCACGGACGGGCCGTCGGACGAGGAACGGCTTGCCCAGCTCGGCTACACCCAGGTCCTCTCCCGCCGTATGTCGGCGTTCTCGAACTACGCCGTGTCCTTCACGATCATCTCGGTCCTGTCCGGCTGCCTGACCCTGTACCTGTTCGGCATGGTCACCGGCGGTCCCGCGGTGATCATCTGGGGGTGGGTGGCGGTCGGTCTGATGACCCTGTTCGTGGGTCTGTCGATGGCCGAGATCTGTTCGGCGTACCCGACGTCGGCGGGCCTGTACTTCTGGGCCCACCGCCTGGCACCGCCCCGTTCGGCGGCTGCCTGGGCGTGGTTCACCGGCTGGTTCAACGTGCTGGGCCAGGTGGCGGTGACGGCCGGCATCGACTTCGGCGCGGCGTCGTTCCTCGGCGCCTGGCTGAACCTCCAGTTCGGCTTCGAGGTGACCCCGGGCCGTACCGTCCTGCTCTTCGCGGCGATCCTGCTCCTGCACGGCCTGCTGAACACCTTCGGCGTCCGGATCGTCGCCTTCCTGAACAGCGTCAGCGTGTGGTGGCACGTCCTGGGCGTGGCGGTGATCGTCGGCGCGCTGGCCCTCGTCCCGGACCACCACCAGTCGGCGTCCTTCGTGTTCACGAAGTTCGTCAACGAGACGGGCTGGGGCAGCGGCTTCTACGTCGTCCTGCTCGGCCTGCTCATGGCCCAGTACACGTTCACGGGCTACGACGCCTCCGCCCACATGACGGAGGAGACGCACGACGCCTCGACGGCGGGCCCGAAGGGCATCGTCCGCTCCATCTGGACCTCCTGGATCGCCGGCTTCGTCCTGCTCCTCGGCTTCACCTTCGCCATCCAGTCGTACGACAAGGAGCTGGCGTCCCCGACCGGCGCACCCCCCGCCCAGATCCTCCTGGACGCCCTGGGCGCCACGGCCGGCAAGCTCCTGCTCCTGGTGGTGATCGGGGCCCAGCTCTTCTGCGGGATGGCCTCGGTGACCGCCAACAGCCGCATGATCTACGCCTTCTCCCGCGACGGCGCGCTGTCCTTCTCACGGGTCTGGCACACGGTCAGCCCCCGCACCCGCACCCCCGTGGCGGCGGTCTGGCTGGCCGCGCTCGGCGCCCTGGTCCTCGGCCTGCCCTACCTCATCAACTCCACGGCCTACGCGGCGGTGACCTCGATCGCGGTGATCGGCCTCTACATCGCCTACGTCGTCCCGACCTTCCTGCGCGTCCGCAAGGGCGACGCCTTCGAGCGGGGCCCGTGGCACCTGGGCCGCTGGTCGATCCCGATCGGACTGGTCTCCGTCACCTGGGTGGCCGTCATCACGGTCCTGTTCATGCTCCCCCAGGTCTCCCCGGTCACCTGGAAGACCTTCAACTACGCGCCGGTCGCCGTCCTCGTCGTCCTGGGCTTCGCCGCGACCTGGTGGCTGGCCTCGGCCCGCCACTGGTTCCTGCGCCCGGCCCGCACCCACGCCCCCGAGCCGGCCGAACCGGTCGAGAACTAGTCACGTCCCCCACCCGACGCGGCCGGGTCACCAATACCCGATCGGAGACCCGGCCGCGTCCGGCTATGCTCGGACAGGCAACATCGCCTGGGCCCTTAGCTCAATTGGCAGAGCAGTGGACTTTTAATCCATTGGTTGTGGGTTCGAGTCCCACAGGGCCTACGCAATAACGCCCCCGGCTCAACGACACACCGAGCCGGGGGCGAGCCGTTTCCCGGGGTTCTCCGCGACCGCGGGCCGGTGCCCGGCGGCCCGCCGAAGGGACATGCCGTGACCCAGCCGCGGACCGACGGCCGGCCCGGGGCCCTGCCCCCCGCTCTCGCCTCGATGACCCTGCTGGCCGCCGCCGTCATCGTCCACGACCGGGCCGCCGGCCGGGTCGTCCTTCTCCGGCGCGGTGCGAACGCCAGGTTCGGCCGGGGCCTGTGGGACCTCCCGGTGGGCAAGAGCGAACCGGGCGAGCCGGTCACCGCCACCGCCGTGCGCGAGCTGTACGAGGAGACCGGCCTGACCGTGCGGCCCGAGGCGCTGAAGGTCGCGCACCTCATCCACGGAGCCCGCGGCGTCGAAGCGCCGGGCGGCTACCTCACCGTCGTCTTCGCCGCCCACGAGTGGACCGGAGAGCCCGAGAACCGGGAACCGGCCAAGCACGCCCAGGTCCGCTGGACCGGCGTCGACGAGCTGCCCGAGAACTGCGTGCCCGGCACCCGAGACGCGCTCTGCGGGTATCTCGGCGGCGCCACCCGGGTATCGCTGGACGGGTGGGACGGTCCTAGGGTGCGGGGATGAGTTCGCGGGCGTATCTGTCGGAGTTGTTCTCGCTGGACGGTCTGGCCGCCGTGGTGACCGGGGGCAGTTCCGGCATCGGGCGGGCCGTCGCCGGTGCCCTGGCGCGGGCCGGGGCGAGCGTGGTGGTCGTGGCCCGCGGGGAGGCGGAACTCGCCGCCACGGTCGGGGAGCTGGCGGCCCACGGCTGCCGGGCGGCCCGGGTGAGCGCCGACCTGAGCACCCGCGACGGGGTGCGCGCGGCGGCCGAGGAGGTGGCCGGGGTGTTCGGGGAGCCCGACATCCTCGTCAACTGTGCCGGGATCAATCTTCGGCCCCCGATGGGTGAGCTGGGCGAGGACGTCTGGGACGCCACCATGGCGGTGAACCTGGAGGCGCCCTATCTGCTGGGGCAGCGCTTCGGACCCGGCATGGCCGAACGCGGCTTCGGGCGGATCATCCACGTCACCTCCCAGCAGGCGCACCGGGCGTTCGTGCAGAGCGGTGCCTACGGCGTCTCCAAGGGCGCGCTGGAGTCGCTGGCCCGGTCACAGGCCGAGGCGTGGTCGCCGTACGGCGTCACCTGCAACACGCTGGTGCCGGGGTTCGTCATGACGTCGCTCAACGCGCGTCTGTCGTCCGACCCGGAGCGGGTGGCGGCGCTCGCCGCCCGCACGATGGTGGGGCGCAACGGCCTGGCCGAGGACTTCGCGGGCGCGGCGGTGTTCCTGGCGAGCCGCGCCTCCGCCTATGTCACCGGCCAGTCGGTCTTCGTCGACGGCGGCCTCTCCGTGCACTAGTCCGGCGCCCCCCGGCACCACCCGGCCCCATGCGGCCCCCGCTCAGCCCGCGCTCAGTTCCGGCAGGACGTCCAACTCGCCCAGCGGCAGCGTGTGCTGGGTCTGCAGGACCTTCGCGCGCAGGTAACGGACGTTGTGGGCGGTGGTGAAGACACCGGTCGGCACCCGGTCCCGGACCAGGACGCCCAGCGAGCGCAACTGCTCGGCCTTGTCGGGGTTGTTGGAGAGCAGGTCCAGCTCCCCGATGCCGAGCGCGCGCAGCATCTGGGCGGCGGCCGTGTAGTCGCGGGCGTCCTCCGGGAGGCCGAGCGCGGCGTTGGCCTCGTAGGTGTCGAGGCCCTGATCCTGGAGGGCGTAGGCGTCGAGCTTGTTGTACAGGCCGATGCCGCGCCCTTCCTGGCGGAGGTAGAGCAGCACGCCCCCGCGCTCGGCGATGCGTTCGACCGCCTCGCGGAGCTGGGGCCCGCAGTCGCAGCGGGCCGAGCCGAAGACGTCCCCGGTCAGGCACTCGGAGTGGAGCCGCACCAGCGGAACCGCCCCGGGCTCGCCGAGGACGACGGCGACGTGCTCCTGGCCGTCGCTCAGGCCGTGGAAGGTGACGAGTTCGGCGTCGGCGCGGTAGCCGTCGTGGAAGTGCAGCGGTACCCGGACGCGGGCGCGCGGGGTGGCGGCGGGGGTGTCGGACATGCGGGCCTCCGGGTTCCGTCCCTTGGCGTCTGCTTCAGATTTGAAGCAGTAGCTCGGTCCGGGACCCTACCGCATGCTTAAAAGTTAAAGCAACGCATTTCGCGGGGGTGTCGCGCGGCGCCCGCGTTCGCGCCGCGCTCAGGAGCGGGGCGGCTCGGGCGGCTGCCCCGAACAGGGCGACGACCGCCGTCGCCATGGCACGCCCTCCGCCGCGGCCCCCGTCTCCTCCCCCTCCAGCACCCGGGCCACCCCGGCGCAGATCTCCTCCAGTTGCCCCACCTGCTCGGGCGTGAGCCGGTCGAACAGGGTCGTGCGGACCGTCTCGACATGCCCGGGTGCCGTACGCTCCAGCACGGCCATCCCCTCCTGTGTCAGCACCGCGAGACTGCTGCGCCGGTCCCAGCTGCAGTCCTCCCGGCGCACCAGCCCGTCCCGCTCCAGCCTGGTCACCGCGTAGGTCAGCCTGCTGCGGGTGATCTTCAGCGTCTCGGCCAGGTCGGTCATGCGCAGTCGCCGGTCGGGCGCCTCGGAGAGGTTGGCCAGCACGGAGTAGAACAGGTGGGGCATGCCGGCCTCCTGCTGGAGCTGCCGGTCGATGGCGTCCTCCAGCAGCCGGGAGGCGGCGATGTAGGCGCGCCAGGCGCGCTGCTCCTCGGGGGTGAGCCAGCGGGTCGTCATGCTTCCAGTGTAAGTTTGTTTCAAATTTGAACCAAGACTCCGCCGGGGTCCTCGTGAGGGAGCGCGCCGATGCCGTACCCGTACGTCCTGCTGTCCGCCGCCGTCTCCCTCGACGGCTACCTCGACGACACCGGCCCCGACCGGCTGCTGCTCTCCAGCCCGGCCGACTTCGACCGCGTCGACGAGGTACGGGCCTCGGCCGACGCCATCCTGATCGGCGCCGGCACCATCCGCGCCGACAACCCCCGGCTCCTTGTCAACTCGCCCGAGCGCCGCGCCGCCCGGGTGGCCGAGGGCCGGCCCGCTTACCCCCTGAAGATCGCCGTCACCGCCGCAGGCGACCTCGACCCGGCCGCGAACTTCTGGCACACCGGCGGTGAGAAGCTCGTGTACACCACGGACCGGGGCGCCGAACGGGCCGCCAACGTCCTCGGCCGGACCGCCGACGTGATCCCCCTCGGCCCCGAGCTCGACTGGCGCGCCCTGCTGGAACACCTGCACGACGTACGCGGAGTACGGCGCCTGATGGTCGAGGGCGGCGGAACCGTCCACACCCAGCTCCTCCAGCAGGGCCTCGCCGACGAACTGCAGCTCGTCCTCGCCCCGCTGTTCGTCGGCGACCCGGCCGCCCCGCGCCTGTTCGGCCCGGGGGCGTACCAGGGCGGTCGGCTCCGGCTCACCGAGTCCCGCCGGATCGAGGACGTCGTCCTGATGCGCTACGAACCCACCGCCCCCGGTGCCGGCCCCGCACCGGCCGCCGCCGACCGGCGCTGGCTGGCCACCGCCTGCGAACTGGCCGCCCTGTGCCCGCCCTCCCGCACGGCGTTCAGCGTCGGCGCGGTGGTGGTGGCCGCCGACGGCACCGAGCTGGCCCGCGGCCACTCGCGCGAGGGCGGCGACCCCGTGGTGCACGCCGAGGAGGCGGCCCTGGCGAAGCTGGACCCGGCCGACCCGCGGCTGCCCGGCGCCACCGTCTACAGCAGCCTTGAGCCCTGCTCCCGCCGGGCCTCCCGCCCGGCACCCTGTGCCGAGCTGATCCTGCGCGCGGGCGTGCGCCGGGTGGTCACGGCCTGGCGGGAGCCGGACACCTTCGTCCCCGGCGCCGACGGCACCGGGGTGCTGGCGGCCGCCGGCGTGGACGTCGTCCTGCTCCCCGAGTACGAGGGCTCGGCCAAGGCGCCGAACGCCCATCTGCTGCCCTGAGCGGCGCCGCGCGGAAACGTGTGTGCCGAGCACCCCGCGCATGGCGTATGCTGGAGACACAACGACGCGGGGTGGAGCAGCTCGGTAGCTCGCTGGGCTCATAACCCAGAGGTCGCAGGTTCAAATCCTGTCCCCGCTACTGAAGACTCAGGGCCGGAATCCAGTACATGGATTCCGGCCCTGAGTGTTTTCCGCCGCGCTCCCGTCGGATACCAGGAAAGCCGCGACACAAGGCGAGTGGCGTACGTCACAGCAGGTCATCCGCTCGGTCCACAGCAGTCGCCCGCCTCCCGCGCCCCCGCCACGCTGGTCGTACGTCGAGGACACGGGAGACCAGCAGTGCGCCCTGGTGAGGTGGAGGAGAGCCCGTACGCCAGAGCGGGCGGCCGGCTCCCCGGCGGACCCGTCCCGGACCCGGACCCGGACCTGGACCCGGACCCGGACCTGGACCCGGATCCGGGCCCCGGCGCCGGCCCCGCGCCCCTCCCGCCGGAGCGGTGCCGTCGCCCCGTCGCACGCACCCTGCCCCGCGCCCTCTCCCTCCTGCTCATCGCCGGCGGGCTCCTGTACGACCTGCTCACCCCACGCGACTTCACCGCCGTGCCGTTCTTCACCGCCGCCCCGCTGGTCGCCGCGCCCCTGACCTCGCTGCGCACCACGCTCCTCACCGGGCTGGCCGCCCTGGCCGCCACCTATGTGGTGCACGCCCACTTCGGCACGGGCCTGGACGTCAACACCGTCACCCAGATCGTCACCGTGGCCACGGTCGCCCTGCTGGCCGTCGCCATCAACCGGGTGGTACGCCTCGGCGACCGGCGGCTGGCCTCCGTCCGGGAGATCGCCGAGGCTGCCCAGCGGGCCGTGCTGCCCGAGCCCGCTCCCCGCATCGCCGGCCTCGACATCGCGGCCCGGTACGAGGCGGCGCAGGAGGGCGCGTTCATCGGCGGCGACCTGTACGCGGTGCAGGATGGCCCGCACGGCGTACGCCTGGTCGTCGGGGACGTGCGCGGCAAGGGCATGGGCGCGGTCGCCGCCGTCGCCGTGGTGATCGGGGCGTTCCGGGAGGCCGCCGAGCAGGAGGCCACGCTGGAGGCGGTGGCGGGGCGGCTGGAGCGGGCGCTGGCCCGCGAGGGCACCCGGCGCGACGGGGTCGACGCGCTGGAGGGCTTCACCACCGTCGTCCTCGCCGAACTGCCGCACGGCGAGGGGGTGGTGCGGATCGTCAACCGCGGTCATCCGCCGCCCCTGCTGCTGCACGCCGACGGCACCCTGCGCGCCCTGACCGCGGACGAGCCCGCGCTGCCGCTCGGCATGGGCGACCTCGGCCGGTGGCCCGACCGCGCGGCCGAGACCCGCTTCCCGGACGGCACCACCCTGCTGCTCTACACCGACGGCCTCACCGAGGCCCGGGACGCCCACGGCCGGTTCTACGACCCGGTGCGCCGGCTCGCCGGGCGCCGCTTCCCCGACCCGCGCACCCTGCTCACCCGGCTCGCCGCGGAGGTCAGGCGGCACTCCGGGGGCGGCATGGCGGACGACATGGCGCTGCTGGCCGTACGCCGACTCCGACAGATGTAACCAACAGTGATCGGACGGAAGCCCTCCGCTTGGCTGCTGAGGCACCGTCAAAAACTCCGTGACTCCTGAAGGCCGGTCAACTCGCCCGTTTTTCACAGCCGTGCGGCGTACGTCCACCCTCAGGAACGTTAATGATCAAGCCGAACGGCTTGGAATCTCACAGGTGAGTCTATTAACGTTCGATAACGCAGCGCGGTCGTCCCAGCCGTCACAAGAGGCGGCTCCGTGCGCACGCGCCGAATCCCGCAAGGGAACCGGGGAACCACTACTTTGGGGTGAATCACGCGGATGCCACCGTGAACCGATCAGGTTCTCGGTACGTATACGCGCGTAGGAGACCTTCCTGCTCCGAACCCGTCAGCTAACCCGGTAGGCGGAGGAAGGAAAGGAGTACGCCCGCGTGGCGTCCAACCGGCCTGCCCCCGAAGCCCCATACGTGCCCAGCCAGCGTGACACCGAAACATTCGGCTACGGCGGCTACCGCGCCGAAGAGGGCCCCTGGGAGGAGTGGAATCCCACCGAGGAGTCCATCCGCCCCGTACGCGGCCGGCACCGCGTCGCCAAGCAGCGCGGCGGGCTCGCCCGCAGCTCCACCGTCCTCGGCGTCGGCGTCATAGCGGCCGTCGGCGCGGGCGGCATGGCCAGCGCCCACACCGGCAAGCCGCCGGTGTCCATCTCCATGCCCGATCTGCCCTCCGTCGGCTCCCTGTTCGACGACGGCCACTCCGAGGAGTCCAAGGCCACCACGGCCTCGCTCAGCTCGGTCGGCACCACCGCCGCCGACAGCGAGCAGGACGGCTCCGACGCGGGCGAGACCCTGCGCAACCGGATCATGGCCCAGGCGGAGCAGCAGCAGAGCAAGGCCGACTCCACGGCCGGCGCGGCAGCGGCCGCCGCCGCCGAGCAGAAGGCCGCCGACGCGGCCGTCAAGGCGCAGAAGGAGGCCGCGGCCGCGGCCGAGGCCAAGGCCGCCGAGGCCAAGAAGGAGGCCGAGGCCGCCGCCGAGAAGAAGGCCGAGGAGGAGCGGCTGGCCGCGCTGGCCAAGCAGTACACGCTGCCGACGTCCTCGTACACGATCACCTCGACCTTCGGCGAGGCCGGCTC
Source organism: Streptomyces sp. NPDC058145 (assembly GCF_042884245.1). Classification (NCBI taxonomy): domain Bacteria; kingdom Bacillati; phylum Actinomycetota; class Actinomycetes; order Kitasatosporales; family Streptomycetaceae; genus Streptomyces; species Streptomyces sp. NPDC058145. The sequence continues at coordinate 498,623 of NZ_JBHVUH010000004.1, forward strand.
GATGTGGTCCTCCGGGTACCACACCGGCCTCGACTTCGCCGCGCCCACCGGCACGCTGATCAAGGCCATCCACAGCGGCACCGTCACCGAGGCGGGCTGGGCCGGCTCCTACGGCTACCGCACCGTCCTCACCCTCGACGACGGCACCGAGCTCTGGTTCTGCCACCAGTCCTCGATCAGCGTCTCCGCCGGCCAGAAGGTCAGCACCGGCGACGTCATCGGCCGCGTCGGCGCCACCGGCAACGTCACCGGCCCGCACCTGCACCTGGAGGTCCACCCCGGCGGCGCGGCCACCGGCATCGACCCGATGGCGTGGCTGCACGGCAAGGGCCTCAACCCCTGAGCCGGCCCCGGGCCTCCTGACCCGGCCCGGCACCTCGATCCGATCCCGGCAGCCCTGACGCCACCCCCGGCGTCAGGGCTGCCGTCGTGTTCACACACCGTTCGCGCGATCCCGGAATGGGCGGTACCGGGGTGATCGTTGTAACAGGGCATGACTGCTTCTCTGCGCAAAATCGGCTCCTCCGACCTCGAGGTCTTCCCGCTCGCCCTCGGTGGCAACGTCTTCGGCTGGACCGCCGACGAGAAGACCTCCTTCGCCGTCCTCGACGCCTACACGGCCGCCGGCGGCAACTTCGTCGACACCGCCGACTCCTACTCGGCGTGGATCGAGGGCAACAAGGGCGGTGAGTCGGAGACCATCATCGGCAAGTGGCTCAAGACCCGCGGCAACCGCTCCGAGGTCGTCATCGCGACCAAGGTGAGCCAGCACCCGGAGTACCAGGGGCTCACCGCGGCCAACATCAAGGCCGCCGCCGACGCCTCCCTGCGCCGCCTGGACACCGACTACATCGACCTCTACTACACGCACTTCGACAAGCCCGAGGTGCCGGTGGAGGAGATCGTCGGCGCCCTGGACGAACTGGTGAAGGCGGGCAAGGTCCGGCAGATCGCCGCCTCCAACATCAGCCCCGAGCGGCTGCGGGCCTCCCTCGACTTCTCCGACCGCGAGGGACTGGCCCGGTACGTCGCCCTCCAGCCCCACTACAACCTGGTATCCCGCGACACGTACGAGGGTCCGCTGCAGGATCTCGCCGCCCGTGAGGGCCTCGCCGCGGTTCCGTACTTCGCCCTCGCCTCCGGCTTCCTCACCGGCAAGTACCGCCCCGGCACGACGGTCGACAGCGCCCGCGCCGGCTCGGCCGCCAAGCACCTGGACTCCGAGCGCGGTCAGCGGGTGCTCACGGCCCTGGACGAGATCGCCGGCGCCCACGACGCCCCCGTCGCCACGGTCGCCCTCGCCTGGCTGGCCGCCCAGCCGACGGTCACGGCGCCCATCGCCTCGGCCCGCACGGTGGAACAGCTCCCGGCGCTGCTGGGCGTGGCGGAACTGCGGCTCGCCCAGGAGGAAGTGGACCGCCTGAACCAGGCCTCCGCCTGACCCCCGGCCGGGGGCGGGTGCCCCACTAGGGCCGGTACGGGTTGTACCCGGGGTAGCGGGCCGGCGGCACGGGCGGGTTCCCGTACGGCACCGTCTGGTTGCCGTACGGGACCGCCGGATATCCGTACGGCACCGCCGGGTGCCCGTACGCCGTCGGCTGCCCGTAGGCCGCCGGATGGCCGGCGGACACCGCCGGATATCCGTACCGCGCCCAGTACGCCGTGGCCGCCGGCATCGGGGCCACGGTCCTGGCCGCGTGCTCCAGCGCCGGCCGGGCCACCTCCCGGCGCCGCCACAGCTCGGCGAGCAACTCCTGCTCCCGTGCGGCGGAGTCGGCGCCGGCGCGTCCCCGCCGCCCACGGTGCCGCAGGAAGGCCAGCGAGGTGGCGTACGCCTCGTACTGTGCGACCGCCCGCGCGGCGGGCCGCCCGCCGAAGTGGCGGCGGGCGTGGTCCCGGGCGGCGCGGCGCGCCCGCATCGACCCGAGGACGAACGGCTCGGCCGGCCCGAGCCACCCGGCGTACACATACGCGGGCAGCTCCTCCCGCACGGTCCGCAGCTCCCGCTGCCGGGTCCAGACCGCCAGCCAGGTCAGCAGCCCGAACGCGGGCACCATGAAGGCGGCGTAGACGGCGAGGAACCCGAACTGGCCGAAGGTGGCGGAGCCGTTCCACAGGGCGTGCATGCTCATCGCCAGCAGCAGTCCGCCGAGCGGGACCAGGACACGCCGGGCGTGCTGCCGATCGGTGGAGAGCGCGGCGACGCCGAAGCCGATGCCGGTGAGCACGGTGAACAGGGGGTGCGCGAACGGGGACATCACGACGCGCACGAAGAAGGTGGCGGCGGTGACGGAGGCGATGCCGTGGCCGCCGCTGAGCCGGTCGGTCCCGAAGGCCGTGCCCAGGTAGAGGATGTTCTCGGTGAACGCGAAGCCGGTGGCGGTGACCCCGGCTATCACCACGCCGTCGACGATCCCGGTGAAGTCCCGTCTGCGGAAGAGGAAGACCAGCAGCACGGCCGCGGCCTTCGCGGACTCCTCCACGACGGGCGCTATCAGGGTGGCGCCCAGGGTGTCGGCACCGGCGGGATCGGCGGTCGAGGTGGCTATCCACTTCGTCGCGAAACTGTTGGCGACGATGGCTATCAGCGCCGCCGCGCAGGCACCCCAGGCGAACGCGAAGACCAGGTTCCGCCAGGGGCCGGGCTCGACCCGGTCCAGCCAGCGGAAGGCGGCGAGGAGCCAGGGCACGGGCAGCACGGCGAGCCCGAGACCGACCAGGAAGCCCGCGGTGCCGGTCTGCCGGCGCACCAGCGCCAGGATGACCAGGCCCGACAGCGCCAGCAGCGTGATCAGCGCCCCGTAGCGCACCCATCGGCGCTGCCACCAGTGCGGGTGCGTTCCGCTTCCGGGACCGGGGGAGTAGCTCGGGTACGGGGGACTGATGGCCACGGCATCGACCCTAACGGTGACCGGGGAAACGGGCTGGTGCGGGTCGGACGGACAGGACCTAGCGATCCCGGTGCGGTACGCGGCGGAAGAGCAGATCGTTCACCACGTGTCCCTTCTCCAGCCCCTGCCCCTCGAAACGGGTCAGCGGCCGGAACCGCGGACGCGGCGCGAAACCGCCGTCGGCCCGGGTGTTCTCGAAGTCCGGGTGCGCGGTGAGCACCTCGAGCATCTGCTCGGCGTACGGCTCCCAGTCGGTCGCGCAGTGCACGATCGCCCCGGGCCTCAGCCGGCTCGCGGCCAGCGTCAGGAACTCGGGCTGGATCAGCCGCCGCTTGTGGTGCCGCTTCTTGGGCCAGGGGTCGGGGAAGTACACGCGCAGCCCGTCGAGCGAGTCGGGCGCGAGCATCTCCCGGAGCAGGATGATGGCGTCGCCGTTGGCCACCCGGACGTTGGACAGCCCGCTCTGGTCGGCGAGATTGAGCAGGTTGCCCTGCCCCGGGGTGTGCACGTCGACCGCGAGGATGTTGGTGCCGGGGTCCCCGGCCGCCATCCGCGCGGTGGCCTCACCCATTCCGAACCCGATCTCCAGCACGACGGGACCGTCGTCGCCGAACAGCTCGCCGAGGTCGATGACGCGCTGCCCGTCGATGTCCAGACCCCACTTCGGCCACAGCCGCTGCAGCGCGTCGGCCTGCCCCGCCGTGACCCGGCTCCGCCGCGGCTGGAAGCTCCGGATCCGCCGCTCGAAGTGCGATCCGGCCGGGTCGGCCCTGGGCCCGTCGGGGAACCGCGGCTCCCCCTTGGCCCGGCTGTGCCGCACGGACACACCGGGGACGTGCGCGGGCCGCGGCGCGGCGGCGGTCGCGGGCCGGGGGGCTTCGGGGAGGTTCAGCGAGTCAGACACAGTGACACCGATTTTACGGCGGTGGCGCGATTTCCCGGGACGGTGCCCGAAGCGGAGGGCGACGTCACAGCGCACGGCCGTCACAGCGCACCGAGCATGTCCAGCGCCCGGCGTCCGATCTCCCGGCCGATCGGCAGCGAAGCGGTCGCCGCGGGGGACGGGGCGTTGAGCACGTGCACCGCCCGGCTCCCCTCCCGGATCAGGAAGTCGTCCACCAGCGTCCCGTCCCGCAGCACCGCCTGCGCCCGCACCCCGGCGGGGGCGCGCACCAGGTCCGCCTCCTCGACGGCCGGCAGCAGCCTGCGCACCGCCGTCAGGAACGCCCTCCTGGACACCGACCGCCGCAGCTCCCCGGCCCCGTACCGCCAGTGCCGCCGGGCCATCACCCACGAGCCGGGCCACGCCACCGTCCCGGCCACCTCCCCGGGCCGTACGACCCCCCACCCGTACCCCTCCCGGGCCAGGGCCGGGACCGCGTTCGGCCCGACGTGCACGCCGCCGTCGATCCCCCGGGTCAGATGCACCCCGAGGAACGGGAACGCCGGATCCGGCACCGGATACACCAGCCCGCGCACCAGCTCCGGCCGCGCCAGCTCGTAGTACTCGCCCCGGAACGGCACGATCCGCACCCCGGGCTCGTCCCCGGTCAGCCGCGCCACCTCGTCGCAGTACAGCCCGGCACAGTTCACCAGCACCCGGCCCCGTACGACGTCGCCGGCCGCGGTCAGCACCGCCACGCCCCGCTCCGGGCGCCGGTCCACCCGGACCACCCGCGCGCCGTACCGGATCTCCGCCCCCGAGGCCCGCGCAAGCTGCCGGGCCACGCCCACGAAGTCGCACACCCCCGTCGTGCCGACGTGGATCGCGGCCAGCCCGCGCACCTCCGGCTCGTACTCGCCGATCTGCGCGGCGCCCAGCTCGCGCACCTGGAGCCCGTTCTCCCGGCCGCGCTGCACGAGCGCGTGCAGCCGGGGGAGCTCGTCCCGCTCGGTGGCGACGATCAGCTTCCCGGTGACGGCGTGCGCGATGCCGTACTCGGCGCAGAACTTCACCATCTCGGCCGCGCCGCGCACGGCGAACCGGGCCTTGAGCGAGCCCGGCCGGTAGTAGACGCCGCTGTGGATGACCCCGCTGTTGCGCCCCGTCTGGTGCCGGGCGGGCCCCGGCTCCTTCTCCAGCACGGTCACCCGCGTACCCGGCGCCGCACGCGTGATCGCGTAGGCCGTCGACAGGCCGACGATGCCGCCTCCGATCACCAGCACGTCGCAGTCGTACGCACCCTCACGCACCCGCACCACCTCCCGGCTCCGATAGTGCACTGCGCCACTGACAATGCCTTCAAACCCGGACCGGGGGTCCTATGCCGGAGCCACCAGCAGAGGCCGGGCCCGCTCCCGCAGCTCCACCACCCGCGGCTCGTCCCCGTACGGCTCCAGCCGGTGCAGCAGGTCCTTCACGTACTCGGTGGTGCGCGCGGAGGAGATCCGCCCAGCCACCTCGACGGCCCGCACCCCCTGCTCGCAGGCGGCGTCCAGATTGCCCGACTCCAGCTCGGCGACGGCGGACACCACGAGGCGCAGCCCGTGCGACCGCACGAACTCCTCCGTCGGCTTCGACAGCGCCTGCTCGGTGAACCGCCGCACCTGGCGCGGCGCCTTCAGATCGCGGTAGCACTCCGCCGCGTCGGCGGCGAACCGGTCATATCCATAAAAACCAAGCCAAGAAGGGTCGTTGTCACCGTCCCTGGATCGCTCGAGCCAGCTCTCCGCCGCCTTCAGTGCCGCGCCGGCGGCCGGCGAGTCCCCCGCCCGCGCGTGTGCCCGCGCCTCCACCAGCCGGAAGAAGCTCATGGTGCGGGCGGTCGCCAGTCCCCGGTTGCGCTCCAGGGCCGCCTGCGCCAGGTCGACGCCCTCGTCACCGAAGCCCCGGTACGTCGCCTGCAGCGACATGGAGGCCAGCACATAGCCCCCGAGCGGGACGTCCGCCGCCGCGCGGGCGAGCCGCAGCGCCTGGATGTAGTACCGCTGCGCCGCCTCCTGCTGCCCGGTGTCGAAGGCCATCCAGCCGGCCAGCCGGGTCAGTTCGGCGGAGGCCCCGAACAGGGCGCGGCCCACTTCGTCCGAGTAGGAGCCGAGCAGCAGCGGTGCCGCCTCCACCCGCAGGCACTCCGGCACCATGGACGAACGCCAGTCGCCGCCTCCGTACTTGGAGTCCCAGCGTCTGGCGTCCTCGGCGGCCTCCCGCAGCTTCTGCACATCGCTGTGGCCGACTTTGATCGGTGCGCCGGAGTCCTCGGCGGCGTTCGCCTCCCGCGCGACCGAGCCGTCGGCGGGGGTTATCAGCCACCGTGACGCGGGCGTCGCGTACGCGCTCACCGCGAACGACCCCGCGAGGGACTGCCAGATGCCGCCGGAGCCGGCCCGCCGCCCGGCCAGGTCGAGCCGGTACAGCTCGGTGGCCGACTTCACCGCCTGCCCCACGTCCCGGGGGAAGGCGAGGCCCACTTCGGGCGCGGGATCCGCGTCCGCCAGGCCTATCTCGTGGAGCGGCACCGGGCGGCCGAGCTTCTGGCCGATGGCGGCCGCGATGAGGTGCGGCGCCGCGCCCTGCGGCACCATCCCCTTCGAGACCCAGCGCGCCACCGAGGTCTTGTCGTAGCGAAGCGTCAACCCGCGTTGGGCGCCGAGGTCGTTGACGCGTCGCGCGAGTCCCGCGTTGCTGATTCCCGCGAGGGCGAGAACGGTGCCGAGTTTGTCGTTCGGCCCGCGTTGCTCCCTGGACATGCGTCACCCCTCGACACAGACGGCTGCCGCGCTGGCATAACCGTGCGGCATTCGTAAACCCAGCGTAGTTCGCCGCATCCCAAGCGTTAAGGGGCATTGTTCCGGATGGCGGGATTGTGGTCCGTACGGGAGTACGGCCCTGTACGCACCGTGCACGGGGCGTCGCGGCGTGCCCCCGCACGTGTGGCCGTGCGCCCGTCCGTGCGCTCTTCTCCGGCCATCCGGGGAGCGGTTCCATGGCTGTCGCGTGGGTCGGCCCGCTGTACTGGATCCAGTGGGCTGGGGGACACCGCCGCCTTCATCCCCGCGGGTGGCGGACCGGTCCGGGAGGCGATGACCGCCTCCCGGACTGTGCGCGTGCCCGTACCGGAGGGTCTTGCGCAGGCCTGTACGGAGCGTGCTCAAACCCGTGCGGCTGTCCCCAATTTGGCTGAAAATAGGCCCTGCCCCGGATGGGCGATTACCGCTCCCACCACGGTACTTGAGGGCGCGAAGGGCGTTTTCGGGGCGCACGCAGGGGGCGCATTCGCGTCGCACCCGTCGCGCCCGCTTCCGCCATCCACCCCCGGCCGCCCTGGTGTTCATCCACCGGCCCGCGTCCGATACTCTGCCGCCCCCTGCCGGCTCCGCCACCGGTTTCCCTCGATCGAAGGCGGCGTCGCCGCGCCTCCGTGGCGCGTTCTTCATGGCAGCATGGTCCCGGTTCGTACGGTGCACTGGTTGTCCACGCTGTGTGGAGGCGTCGATGCGGTGGTTGGTGGGTTGGAGCAGCACCGCCGCTGGCGTCGCCGAAATCGGCTCCGCGGGTGCGACCGGACACGACGGCGAGACGCTGCACCCGGTCGGCTCCCACCTCCTGTGGGGCGATCCCGACCCGTTGTGGGCCGTCGGCGACTGGCGCCCCGACGAGGTGCGCGTGGTGCACGCCGACGCGCAGAACCGCATCGCCGTCCTCGGCACCTGCGGCGCCACCGACGAGGAGCTGCGGCGCGGCCTGTTCACCGCGCGCGGGGGCGCGCTGCGCCATCTGACCGCCTGGCCGGGCAGCTACACGGCCGTCGTCCAGGTGGGCCGCCGCCTCACCGTCTGCGGCGACCTCGCGGGCGCCCGACCCGTTTTCCACACCCCCTGGGCCGGCGGCACGGCCTACGCCACCGCCGCGCTGCCGCTCGCCGACCTCATCGAGGCCAACCTCGACTTCGGCCACCTGGCGGCCCTGCTCGCCGCCCCCGACGTACCGGCCGCGCTGCGCGACACCACCCCGTACGAGGGCGTGCGGCGCGTTCCGCCGGGGCACGCGCTCGTCCTGCGCACCGGAGCACGCGAGATCACCGGCTACGAGCCGGTCGCCTCCCTCGCGGTCGCCGCGCCCCCCGCCGACCCGGACCTCGCGGTGGACGCCGTACGGGACGCCCTCATCGAGGCGGTGCGCGCGCGGCTGTCGGCACCCCGGCACGTGCCCGACCTCGACCCCGGGCCGGTGCCCGGCATGGGACCGGCCGAGCGGCGGGCCGCGCGCGGTATGCCCGTGCCCGGCATCGGCGCCGACCTGTCCGGCGGACCGGCCTCCGGCACCCTTGCCCTGCTGGCCGCCGGGCTGCCCGGCAGGCCCGGCACGCTGCTCGGCCACGGCACGGGCGCCGGGGAGCGGCTGCTCGCCGTCACCTTCAACGACCTGGCCGTCCGCGGCCGCGAGTCCGAGGTCGAGCGCGCCGGCACCCTCGCGGCCAACCCGCGCCTGCACCACGTGGTGGTCACCGGCGGTGAGGAGAGCCTGCCGTACGCCGATCTCGACGGCCCCCTCACCGACGAGCCGGGCCCCTCCCTGGTGACGGCCGCCCGCCACCGCGCCCGCCTCGCCGCGGGCAGCGCCGACCACTTCACCGGGCACGGCGCCCGCCAGGTCCTGGACGCCCACCCCGCCCGCCTCGCGGACCTCCTCATGGACCGCAAGCGGCGCCACCTGGTCCGGCCGGTCGCCGCGCTCGCCCGGGCCGACGGCTCGGTGATGGTCCCCGCGCGCGTGTACGGCGCTGCCCGGCGGCTGGCCCGCACCCCGTACCGGACGGGCCTGGAACTGCTCGCCGAGCGGCTGATGCGCCACCGCTTCGACGAGCCGAAGGGCGCGGTCGGCGCCTCCCTCGCCGGGCTGTCCTGGGCGAGACCCGGGCCGGCGGCCCGCTGGCTGACCGGGGAGGCATTGGCTGAAGTATCGGTTCTGCTGCAAGGGGAGGCGGAGCGGTCCGCCCTCGGCTCCGGCCAGCGCCCCGGCGACTACCGCGCGCGTGCCGCCCTCGCCCGCCACGCCGCCGACCTCCGCGTCCTGGAACAGGCCGCCGAGGTCCGCTCCCAGCGGCTGCACGCGCCCTTCCTCGACAACCAGGTCGTCCGCGCCTGCCGCGCCCTCCCCGAGGCCCTGCGCGTCCAGCCCGGCGCCCGCTCCGCCGTGCTGCGCAGGGTCCTGGAGGGCGCCGGCGTCACGAACCTCCCGCCCGGCTGGGGCGCCCCGTCCCACGCCTCCTCGGCGGCGGCCACCCGCGCGGGCCTGCGCCTCGCCGCCGACGACCTGATGGACCTCTTCGCCACACCCCTGCTGGCGGACGCGGGCCTGGTGGAGGCCCGGGTGATCCGCAAGGCCGTCCGCGCCGCTGCGGCGGACGAACCCCTCCCCCTGGACGGCCTGGCCGACCTGACCGCCCTCGAACTCTGGCTCCGCCGCCTGCTGGCCCGCCGCGGCACCTGCTGGACCGGCACCCCGGCCCGCGCCCGAGCGGTCCCCTCCGGCATCCAACCCCGCAGAAACGCCCTCGCCTCCGGCGCCTGACCCCACCGCCGGGCGCCTATCCGCCAGCGGCTGCCGTGACGCGGGCAATGAGCCCCGCTCTGCTACGGGTATCCGAGCCCGCGCGGCTGCGGGCATGCGTGCCGCCAGGGGCGGCGCCCACTCGTCAGCGGCTGACGTGCTCGCGCAGCCGCGGGCGGTCGTGCCGCTTGGTGGGCGGCCACGCGTCAGCGCCGGGCACGATCAACAGCTGAACCGCGCCTCCGCCCAGTCGGCAAGCGCCACCCGTTCGATCCCCCCGCCCCCCGGCGACACCACCAGCCGTACGGTCTCCCGCCCGGTGAGATCGACATGCACGGGTACGGCCGCGTCCCGCCCCCCGACCACCCCGGACCGCCACAGCTGAACCCCGTCGGCGTACACGGAGAAGACGACCTTGCCGAGCCCGAGGGTCATGTCGTCGACGCCGACGAGCGCGTCATAGGCGGTGCACCGGCGATTGAGGTCGACGATCACGGACGACTCTCCGTGGACGCTGACACCGCGCGCGTACCGCTTCCCGCCGACAGGCATCCCGTACCGCTGCCACACCCAACTGCTCCCCCACAGCCGCATCTCCGGCACGGCCCCGTCACCGTTGACGTCGTAACGCAGGCCGCTCCACTCGTAGACGACGGGAGCCGGCGGGGGAGTGGGAGCCGGACTGGGAGTGGCCGTCGGACGCGGATCGGGACTCGGCTTCGAAGTGGGCCGCGGAGCGTCCGTCGGCTTCGGCGCGGGGGCGGCGGTCGAAGAGGCCGGTGCCGGGCTCGTCCGGGAGACCGGCACCACCGGCGGGGCGACGGGCGGCTTCCTCGTGGCGGCCGATGAAGCGGCCGTCGAAGCGGGCGCCGGCGTCGAGACCGACGGCCGCGGTGTCGGCACGACGGGAGCGGACGGCGACGGCCCGGCCACCTCCCTCGCCGGACGGCCGTCGTGCACCAGGGCCAGCGCCACCGCGGCCGCGGCCACCGCGACCACACCGGCCGCGATCCCGGCCTTCACCGGCGCCCCGAGCCCCTCGGCGGCGGCCGCGCCGCCCGCACCCGAACCCGCGGAGGACCCGCCGGCCGCGGCGGCACCCGCGGCGCCCACTCCGGCGCCACCGGCGATGATCCCGAGGACCTTCCCGTACCCGGCGGCCCCGAACCAGCCGAGGACCGCGACCGGCACCACCGCGGGGATACCGCCCGCGACCTCCTCGATCTGCGCGGCCGCCAGCCGGCACCTGGCGCACTCCTCCAGGTGCTTGCGCAGCCCCCGTTCGGCGCGCAGCCGCAACTTGCGCCGGGCATAGGTGCCGAGCTGGTCGGCGTACCGGGCGCACTCCTCGTCACCGGTCAACGCCGCGCTGACATGGGCCTGCAGATAGGCCTGCCTCAGCCCCTCCCGGGCCCGGCTCGCCAGCACCCGGGTGCCGTTGGCGTCCAGCCCGAACAGCACGGCCACCTCACTGGGCGACTCGTCCTCCACCTCGGTGTGCCACAGCACCGCCTGCCAGCGCTCGGGCAGCGAGCGGAAGGCCCGCAGCGCCATGGACTGCTCGGCCTCGTGCAGCGCACGCACATCGGCGCCCACGTCCACCGCTTCGTCACCGGCCCCCTCGGCGGGCCGCGCCGCCTGCTGGGCGAACACGGCGAAGTCGTCGACGAGTTGTTCACGCCGGGCGGACCTGGCCCAGTGCGCGGCCACACGCCGCACCGAGGTCAGCAGATAGGCGCGCACGGCGTACTCGGGCCCCGCGCCGCCCCGTACCGCCTGAAGCATCCCGGCGAAGACCTCGGCGGTGAGGTCGTCCGCGGTGTGGGCGTCACGGCAGCAGGTACGGGCGTAGCGCCGCACGGCGTCCGCGTGCCGCCGGTACAGCTCCGTGTAGGCGGAGTCGTCGCCCGTACGCATCCGGTGGATCAACTCGCCGTCCGCGGGCGGCGCCCGGCGGGGCGAGGGCACCCTGCCGTCCCGCTGGACGGGCACGCCTGCCTCGGCGGGCGCCCCGGCCGGTCCGCCCTGCTTCGGCACCTGCGGCGAGGTCAGCCCGGCGGCCTCGGAATCACCGTCACCACGCGACTCGTCCCACCCGTCAACGCCCATCGCGCAAAGCCCCCGAAACCGGCACAGCCCAACCCGTCACCGGCTCAGGGTGCCACAGCACCAATCCCCGCAGTACCAGGCGTCACCCGAACGAGAAATTCGGTCTGTCCGCGCCCAGTTGGCGCCGGCCCGACCGTGACCGCGCGTGCCACGCGGGCCACCCGCACCGCCCGGCCGCGACGGCGCACGGGTGGTGCGGGTGTGGAAGACGACTCCGCCGAAGCGGAGCCGGGCGGCGGACGGCCGCCGCCGCTACGCAGGCCGGGACCGGAGCCCCTCCAGCAGGATGTCCAGCAACCGCGCCGAAGCCGCGGCCTGCTGCGCCGCGTCCGGCAGCGAGGGCGCCGCCGTGGCGATCACGAGCAGCACGTCCGCCACGGACACGTCCGTCCGCAGCTCGCCCGCGTCCCGGGCCCGCTCCACCAACTGCCCGACGACCTCGAGCAGCGCGCCGACCCCGGCGTCGTCGGCCACGGCCGAGGACGCGTCCTCCGGCACCAGCCGCAGCTCACCGGCGCCCGGCTGCACCCGCTGCTGCGGCACCCGGGGCTCATCGCCCGAGCCGCCCGAACCCACCGGACCACTCGCACCGACCGCGCCCACCAGTCCGACAGGGCCGCCCGAGTCGCCCGGACCGGTGGAGCCGACCCGCAGCACCTGCGGCGGCAGCAACCGCCCGGCACCGGACGCCACGGACGTCCGCAGGAAGCGGGACAGCGCCGACCACGGCTCGTCCTCCTGACCGAGCGCGGTCCGCGCCTGCTCGGTCAGCCGCGCGGTCTCCTCCTCGGCTATCCGCCGGACCAGAACGTCCTTGCTCGGGAAGCGCCGGTACACCGTGCCGACCCCGACCCGCGCCCGCCGTGCCACGTCCTCCATCGGCGCGCCGTACCCCAGCTCGCCGAACACCTCACGCGCCGCACGCAGCACGTGCTCCAGATTGCGCTGTGCGTCCACCCGCAGCGGCGTCGTACGCGCCGAGTCCGCGCGTCCGTTGCCCGCCGCCGCGCTCACCGCCGTGCCGCCCGAGGCGAGGGCTGCCGACGACCAATGAGTGTCCTGAACATGCATGTGTTTCCCCCGGTAAATGACGTCTCCCCCCGGAGACTCCCCGCCACTGAATCCGGAGTGCGCGGACCTGGCATCGGTCCCGAGCGGGACCGTCCTTCGCGGACCCGTTCGACCACATCCCCTACACCCCGTCGACACACGAACATAGTTGAGAGGCAGTCAATTCAGAAGGGGCAGGTTCCGCACAGTGCGCCCCTCGATCGGAGTACGGGTCAGTTACGCCCCGATAACGCACCTTCGTCCCCTCTCGCCCGCCCTCGCTGACCTGCCCGCTTTCTCCCCGCTTCGGCAGCGCGCACCGACGCGCCCACCCCCGCTCGACGGTCACACAAATTGCCGGGGCTGTGGACAAACAAGAGCGTCGGGTGCGTCATGGGGTGGTGAAGGAACGTGCGCGCATTCTGGTTGTCGGCGGCGGCTACGTCGGGATGTACACGGCCCTGCGCCTGCAGCGGAGGCTGAAGCAGGAGCTCAGGCGGGGGGAGGTCGACATCACCGTCGTCACTCCCGACCCCTACATGACGTATCAGCCGTTCCTCCCCGAGGCGGCCGCGGGCTCCATCTCCCCCCGCCATGTCGTCGTACCGCTGCGCCGTGTCCTGGACCAGTGCCACATCGTCGTCGGCGAGGTCACCTCCGTCGACCACGCGGTGCGCACCGCCGCCGTCACCACCCTCGCCACCGCCGAGGAGGGCAGGACCGCCGAACTCATCGGCTACGACGAACTCGTCCTCGCCCCCGGCTCGGTCGCCCGCACCCTGCCCATCCCCGGCCTCGCCGAGTACGGCATCGGCTTCCGGACCGTCGAAGAGGCCATCGGGCTGCGCAACCACGTCATCGAGCAGATGGACATCGCCTCCTCCACCCGCGACCCGGCGGTCCGCGACGCCGCCCTCACCTTCGTCGTCGTCGGCGGCGGCTACGCCGGGGTCGAGGCACTCGGCGAACTGCAGGACATGGCCCGCTACACCGCGCGCTACTACCACAACGTCCGCCCCGAGGACATGAAGTGGATCCTCGTCGAGGCCTCCGACCGCATCCTGCCGGAGGTCGGCGAGGAGATGGGCCGCTACACCGTCACCCAGCTGCGCCGCCGCAACATCCAGGTCCTGCTGAACACCCGCCTGGACTCCTGCGCCGACCGAGTAGCCGTCCTCAGCGACGGCCAGCGCTTCCCGACCCGCACGCTCGTGTGGACGGCCGGCGTCAAACCGCACCCGCTGCTCGCCGCCACCGACCTGCCCCTCGACGCGCGCGGCCGCCTGAAGTGCACCGCCGAGCTGACCGTCGACGGCACCCCGCACGCCTGGGCCGCGGGCGACGCCGCGGCCGTCCCCGACGTCACCGCCGCCGAACCCGGCACCCACACCGCGCCCAACGCCCAGCACGCCGTCCGCCAGGCCAGGGTCCTCGGCGACAACATCGCCCACGCGCTGCGCGGCGAGCCCCTGGAGACGTACGCGCACAAGTACGTCGGCTCAGTGGCCTCCCTCGGCCTGCACAAGGGCGTCGCCCAGATCTACGGGCGCAAGCTGAAGGGCTACCCTGCCTGGTTCATGCACCGCGTCTACCACCTCAGCAGGGTGCCCACCTTCAACCGCAAGGCCCGGGTCCTGGCGGAGTGGACCCTCGCCGGGCTCTTCAAACGGGAGATCGTCTCGCTGGGTTCACTCGAACACCCCCGAGCGGAGTTCGAACTCGCGGCCGGTGGAAAGCCTCCGCACAGCCCCTCCGACGACCCGAAGGGGTCGTCCTGACCGGACCCGGGAACTCCACGGGCCGCCCCGGCGTCTGACGAATATCGCCGCGGACGGCCACCTGCCAGACTGCCCCACGTCCTCGGACGGGCACCTGCCCGCCCTCAGCACCCACGAGGCTTTCCCCACTGTGAACTTCACGCGTTGGAGCGCCCGGCTCCCCGGAACGCAGCGCCGCGCCGCCGCGCGGACCGACACCGCGGTCTCCCCGGACCGCCGGGGGGAAGGCTCCGTGCCCATGGCCCGCGCCGGACAGCCGGCCGACGGGACCCCGCCGGTGCCCGCCGTCGACGAACTGCCCGCGCGCGACGTCCTAGACCGTGTCCCGGCCCTCGTCGCCCTCGTCCACGGCCCCGACCACCGCGTCGGCTACGTCAACGGCGCCTACACCTCGGCCTTCGGCCCGCGGCCCCCGGGCGCCCCCGCCCGCGAAGCGCTCCCGGAACTCGCCGAACTCGGCCTGCTCCCGCTCCTCGACCAGGTACTGCGCAGCGGCAGATCCCGCACGCTGAAGTCCCGCAAGGCCGTCGACGGCCGCTCATACACGTTCACCTGCACTCCGGTCGCCGAGGACGGCGACCGCGACGCCGGCGTACTCGTCTTCGCCACCGACGTCACCGACCACGCCGAGGCCGCCGAACGGCTGCGCGCCAGCGAGCGCCGCCAGCGCGAGACCGCCGTCACCCTGCAGCGCTCCCTGCTCCCGCAGGAACTCGAGGAGCCCGACGACCTGCGCATCGCCGCCACCTACCAGCCCGGCGGCACCGAGGCCGCCGTGGGCGGCGACTGGTACGACGTGATCACCCTCGGCGGCGGCCGCACGGCCCTGGTGATCGGCGACGTCATGGGCCGGGGGGTGCGAGCGGCCGCGGTCATGGGCCAGCTCCGCACGGCCGTACGGGCCTACGCCCGCCTCGACCTCCCCCCGCACGAGGTACTGCAGCTCCTCGACGGCCTCGCCACCGAGATCGACGCCAACCAGATCGCCACCTGCGTCTACGCCGTCCACGACCCCAACGAGGGCCGCCTGGTGTACGCCTCCGCCGGCCACCTGCCCATCCTGGTCCGCGACGAGAGCGGCACGGTGCTGCGCGCCGACGAGCCCACCGGCCCGCCGCTCGGCACCGGCGGCTGGATGCACGCCTCCGGCTCGATCGCGCTGGGTCCCGGCTCCACGGCGGTCCTCTACACCGACGGCCTGGTCGAGCGCCGGAACGAGGACCTGGACGAGG
This sequence comes from Streptomyces sp. NPDC058145, assembly GCF_042884245.1. Lineage (NCBI taxonomy): Bacteria > Bacillati > Actinomycetota > Actinomycetes > Kitasatosporales > Streptomycetaceae > Streptomyces > Streptomyces sp. NPDC058145. The sequence continues at coordinate 514,173 of NZ_JBHVUH010000004.1, forward strand.
GCATCGCGTCCCTGGAGCGCGCCCTGTCCGGCGCGACCGGCACCCCCCAGGTCGTCTGCGACCGCCTGGTCCGCTCGGCCGGCGTCACCGCCGACCACGACGACGACGTGGCCGTCCTCGTCCTCCAGCACCCCGCCCACAAGGGCCCCACGGGCGACCTGTTCCGCAACGCGGCCCTGGAACTCCTCGGCGGTGTGGAAGCGGCCCCCCGGGCCAGAGCGTTCGCCTCCGGCGTCCTGACCAGCTGGCGGTTCCCCGCCGAGCTGCACGACCTGGGCGTCCTCGCCACCAGCGAACTGGTCGCCAACAGCCTCCAGCACGGCACGCCCCCGATGCGCCTGCGGCTGCGCCGCACCGACCGCCGCCTGATCATCGAGGTCACCGACGGCGACGACCACCTCCCCCGCCGCCGCCAGGCAGAACCGGCCGACGAATCAGGCCGGGGCATCGCCATCGTGGCCACCATCGCCTCCAGCTGGGGCTCAAGAAGAACCCCGGGCGGCGGCAAGGCGGTGTGGTGCGAGTTCCTGCTGCCGAAGGGCTAGGAGCCCGCGTGGCTTCGGGCATGCGGGCCTCCTCCGTGCCTTGAGGGCCTGGGGGACCCCCAGGGCGGCACGGGTGGCCGGTGGGGAGGCACCCCGCCGGCGCGTAGAGGCGAAACACCCCCTGGCCCGCACCACCCCCGGGGGGCCTACGCCTCCGCGGTGACCGGCTCCGCGGCCGCTCCCGGGCCACCACTCGACTCCTCGCGGCAGCCCAAGGCTGATCCTGCGCAACAGTCAGCCCCCGCCCCAACCGCAACGCCAACACCGTGATCCCCAGCGAGAACAGCAGGAACGTCACGATGTACGGCGCGTGCAGCGAGGCACCGAGAGGCCCACCCACCGCCGGCCCAACAGCCAGCGCCAACTGCTTGACCAGGGCGAACGCCGAGTTGTACTGCCCAGCCATCCCCTCCGGCGCCAGATCCGCCACCAGCGGAGCGACCGTCGGCGACAGCATCGCCTCACCCAGACCGAACAGCGCGTACGTCGACACGAACGCGGCCGTGGCCATCTCCTGGCTGCCGTGCCCGAGCCCCGCGTACCCCGCCGCGAGCCACGCCACGGCCCAGACCAGCCCCACACCGGCGATCACCCGCGACCGCCGGCGCCGCTCGACGAACTTCAGCACGGCGAACTGCGCGACGACGATCATCAGCGTGTTCGCGGCCAGCGCCGTACCGAGCGCCGAGGTCGATATCCCCGCGGCCTCCACGCCGTACGCGCTCAGTCCCGACTCGAACTGTCCGTAGCAGGCGAAGAACAGCACGAAGCCCAGCACACACAGCTGCACCATCGCCCGGTTCCCGAGCAGCCGCTTCCAGCTTCCCCTCGCCCCACCGGACGGAGCGTCGGCGATACACGGCGAGTGCGGCGTCCGCACCGTCGCCATCACCGCGACCAGCAGCAGGAACATTCCCGCCTCGATCGCGAACAGCAGAGTGAAGGAGGAGACCCGGGTGGTGTCGACGAGATGGCCGCCTATCAGGCCACCGACGCCCAGCCCCAGGTTCTGCAGGAAGAACTGCGTCGCGAACGCCCGCGACCGGGTCTCCGCCGTGGAGCAGTCCACGATCATGGTCGCCAGGGCCGGCTGCATCACGGCCTGCCCGGCGCCGAGCGCCGCGGCCGACAGCAGTACGGCGCCGGCGTTGCCCGCGAGCCCCAGACTCAACGCGCCCAGCGCGGCGGTGACCAGGGCGGCGAGCAGAACCGGCAGCGGGCCGCGGCGCACGATCGCCCGGCCGGCGAACGGCAGCACGATCAACGCGGCCACGGCGAAGACGGCGAGCACGAGACCCGCTGTCATGGCCCCGAGGCCCCGCACCTGCGCCACATAGACGTACAGGTAGGGGACCGTGAAGCCGAGCCCGAATGCGCTGAGTGCGTTGCCCACGTGGATCCGGCGCATCGCCGCGCCCATCGCCCTGGTCACGTTCACCTCTCTCACTAGTTAGGAGTGAAGACTTCAAAGCTAAAGTTCGAAGCTAAAGAGTACACAGTCAAGGACTTCAGGGCAAAGGGGCCTCGTGTCATACTGCGGCCATGGCCGACACGCCCGGCGTCACGGAGCCGACCCTCGAAGAACAGATCGCCGCCTACCAGCGCGAGTTCCAGGACCTCGACCCGCAGGTCGAGAAGATCGTGTCGGCGCTGTCCAGGCTGAACCGCCGTATGAACGTCGCGTACGGCCGCCAGACCGCCGACCTCGGCATCAGCAACGCCGAGTGGGAGGTCCTCAAGGCGCTGGTCCTGTCCGGTGCTCCGTACCGCCTGGGACCCAGCGACCTGGCCAAGCGGCTCGGCCTCACGCCCGCCGCGATGACCCACCGGATCGACCGCATGGTCACGGAGGGCCTGGTCACCCGTGAGCGTGACGAGACCAATCGCGTCCGGGTGATCGTCGAGCTGACTCCCGAGGGTCGCGAGAAGTGGCTGGAGGCGATGCGTCTCGCCACCGTCTTCGAGGAGGAACTCCTCCAGGACCTCAGCCCTGCCGAGCGCATGGTGCTCGGCGAGGTGCTGACCAGGCTTCTGCGCCGGGTGGAGCACGCCCAGCCGGACGCCGGCGGCCGGCTCACCGACCTGGACTGAGCCCCACAAAAGACCTTGACAGGGGCCGCTTGACACTCCCCTGCCCGATCCGTATAGTTCTCCGGGTTGCCGCAGAGCCGTAACGGTTCCTCGACGACACCTCCGCCGCCTCGAGTGGCACCTCACACCACCAGCACGATCTCCCTACGGGATTGATTTCGGCATGCCTGAATTCAATTCGAATAGGGACTCGACGGCCCGATTGGGAATCGCCGAGCGGATCCGCTAAGGTTTGAGACGTCGGAACGGCCCAACGGCCGTGAAGACAAGCCCCGCTGACTGGGGGTCAGACGCCGAAAGGATCTGATAGAGTCGGAACCGCCGGAAAGGGAAACGCGAGAGCGGGAACCTGGAAAGCACCGAGGAAATCGGGTCGAGAAAAGATCTGATAGAGTCGGAAACGCAAGAACGAAGGGAAGCGCCCGGAGGAAAGCCCGAGAGGGTGAGTACAAAGGAAGCGACCGTTCCTTGAGAACTCAACAGCGTGCCAAAAATCAACGCCAG
>NZ_JBHVUH010000005.1:0-90283 GCF_042884245.1 Streptomyces sp. NPDC058145
CATTTCGAACCCGGAAGCTAAGCCTCACAGCGCCGATGGTACTGCAGGGGGGACCCTGTGGGAGAGTAGGACGCCGCCGAACAATCTTTGGGAAAACCCCCGCATCGAAAGATGCGGGGGTTTTCTGCGTTCACGGCCCTTTGCGGAGAGTCCTTTTCCGCAAGGCCTGGGAGACCTAGAAGGTCACCTCGGCCGTCTCCACCGTGCCACCCTGCCGGCCGGGTGCGTCGTGCCATTTCCAGTAGAGGTTGGTGTGCGCGATCACCTGCTCCGGGGCGGGAGCGCCGTACTTGGTGAGGTCCTCCGTGGTGTGGGCGTCGGCGACCAGCGTCGCGTCGTAGCCACGGACGATCGCGCCGTGCAGGGTGGATCGGATGCATACGTCCGTCTGGGCGCCCGTGACGAGCAGCCGGCCCACCTTCCGCTCCGCCAGCACCTCCTCCAGACGGGTGTCCTCGAAGGAGTCCGGGTAGCTCTTGGGGACCAGGGGCTCGGTGTCCCGGCGGACCAGCTCGGGGACGTAGGCCCAGTTCTCGCTGCCCTCCTCCAACTGCTCGTCGGAGTGCTGCACCCAGATGACCGGCACGTCCGCCGCGCGGGCCCTGCCGATCAGGGTGTCGATGTTGGCGATGACGCCGTCGCGGTCATGGGCATCCGCCACCACGCCGTTCTGGACGTCGATGACGAGCAGTGCGGTGTTGGGTCGTTCGGGAAGTGTGGTCATGGGGGCCACCGTAGAGCCAGGCACCGACAGTGGGCGCCCGTATATCGGGTGAGGGTGGTGACGGGCGCGGCTACCGTGGCCGCATGAGTACCCCGACCAGCGATGACTACGTCGTCCGCGCCATACGCCCCGACGAGTGGGCGGCCGTGAAGCAGTTGCGCCTGGACGCGCTGCGGGACCCGGTCGCGCACATCGCTTTCCTCGAGACCTACGAGGACGCCCTGGGCCGACCGGACTCCTTCTACCAGGAACGGGCGATCGGGTCCGGTGAAGGGTCCGACACGGCGCGGCAGTTCATCGCCGAGGCGCCCGACGGGAGCTGGGCCGGCACCGTCACCGTGCTGCTGGAGCAGGCCGGGACGACGGACTGGGCCGGGTATCCGGTCGAGCGGCGGCAGTGTCATGTGGTCGGTGTGTTCGTCCGGCCGGAGCACCGTGGAAACGGGCTGATCAAGATGCTGTTCGACGCCGGTGTCTCATGGGCCTGGCGGCAGCGTGCCGAGCGGGTGCGGCTGTTCGTGCACGCGGACAACGCGCGGGCCCAGGGCGCCTACCGCAAGGTGGGCTTCGGGCCGAGCGGGCTGGTCGTGTCGTTCTCGAAGGACGAGGCCGAGAACGAGCTGGAGTTCGTGCTGGAGCGGTGACCAGCCCGCCGCGGCCTACTTGGGGCCCGGGACGGCGGTCAGGCCGGCAGTTCCCGGTGCGGCCAGCGGGCTCTGGCCTGTTCGCGGGAGCGGAGCAGGGCGAGGGTGGGCATGCCCTGGTCGGCTCCGGTGGCGAGCAGATCGGGGAGTTGGGGCACGGGGGCCACGGCCGCGATGTCGTCCAGGACCAGGGTCAGTGGTGGGTCGAGCCGACCGGAGGATGACCGTTCGGCCATGCGCCGGCCGTGCTCGACCACGCTCGAGACGAGGGCCGTCAGGAGGGGCATCGCACCCGGGTGGGTCCTGGGGTCCTCGATGGATTCACCGACCACATAAAGCGTGCCCCCTTCGTGGACGAAGGAATCCAAGGCAAGGGCATCAGTTCGGTTCGGAGTGCAGGCTTCGCGGATGTTGACAGTGGACAGGGCGGACAGCGCCCGGCTGATCAACTCCTGTGCCATGTCCCGCCGTTCGGGATGCGCGGTGAGGGCGGCCTCGAGCTCGCCCGCGGCGCCGGGGGCGGCCTTGGTGTGGGTGCGGAGGGTGCGTACGGCGTCCTGGACCTGGGTGCCCTGGGCCCAGCGGTGGACATGGCGGACGGTGCGGGACTCCAGGGCGGCGGCGTGCAGGTAGCTGCGCAGCAGCGTGGTGGCGGTGTCGGCCACGGCCTGGTCGAGTTTTCCGGTGGGCCGGACGGGGCCGAGGAGGCCCTTGGCCCTGTTCAGCGCCGTTTCCTTGTCCTCGCAGCCGCTGGTGGGGGACCAGTGGAGGCGGGCCGGGGTGTCGCAGAGGTGGGTGGGGTCGTAGAGGTGGACGGGGCCCAGTTTGGTTCTGGCGTCCTTGGTCTCCGCCCAGAGGGCGGGGTTGGAGGTGACCACCAGGGTCGGGCCCGGGGCGTGCTGGACGGCCCGGACCGCGGTGGTGTGCCGGGTCGCCGGCGCGCCGTAGCGCACCCCGCCCTCGCCGCTGGACGCCTCCGGATCGGCCGTCGGAGCAACGCCGCCCATGAGGTGTTCCACAGGCTGTGGAGCCGGCTCGGTGCGCGCCACCAGGACCTCGTGCCGCTGCTCCGGCACCGCCTCGGGCACGGGGACGACGGCAGGAACGGCAGTCGCGGCGGCAGTCGGGTCAGGAGCGGCAGCGGGCGCCGTGACCTCCGTCCGGCCCGGCGCCGTTCCCCGCTCGGAGGCGCGCCGTGCCTTCTCCGCCCGCCATCTCGCCACCGTGCTCATCACGAACAGGGTGAGGACGAGCAGGATCATGAGCTGGCCGATGAACAGGCCCCAGAACAGGCCCCAGCCGGAGAGCTGGGCGGTGGGGGTGTCCGGCCAGGCGCCGGGCAGGTCGTGCGGCTCGCCGATGAGGTGACGCATGGCCAGGGCCGTGCGGGTGAACGTCACGCCGTCCGGCCACGCGCCGTGGGCGAACAGGGCCGCCAGACCGGTGGCCGTCCACACCAGCACCGTCATGCCGAGGAGGAAGGCGAGGATGCCGATCAGCAGCCCGTCGGGGATTCCGCCCTGACCCTCCCGACGGGTGTCACGGCGCTCGTCCGGTCTCACTCCTGCCTCCCCCTACGCCACCGTCGATTCCGAGTCGCCCAGGTGCTGCTCCACGTAGGCCGCCGCCCGCTGCTCGGCCTCCAGTTCGGCGGCGCGCAGGGCGTCGCCGGCCGCCCGGTCGCTGGAGGACTCGGTCATCGCGCGGTCGGTGAAGACCAGCGGGCGCTCGGTCTCCGTGACGAGGTGTTTGACCACCTGGACGTTGCCGTTGACGTCCCAGACGGCGATGCCCGGGGTGAGGGAGGGGATGATCTCGACCGCCCAGCGCGGCAGACCGAGGACCCGGCCCGTCGCTCTCGCCTCGTCGGCCTTCTGGGCGTAGATGGTCCTGGTCGACGCCATCTTCAGGATCGCCGCCGCCTCCTTCGCCGCGGCGCCGTCCACCACGTCGGACAGGTGGTGGACGACCGCCACGAAGGACAGGCCCAGCCGGCGCCCGAACTTCAGCAGCCGCTGGAAGAGCTGCGCCACGAACGGGCTGTTGATGATGTGCCAGGCCTCTTCCACGAGGAAGATGCGCTTCTTGCGGTCGGGGCGGATCCAGGTGTGCTCCAGCCACACGCCGACGATCGCCATCAGGATGGGCATGGCGATGGAGTTGCGGTCGATGTGGGACAGGTCGAACACGATCAGCGGGGCGTCCAGATCGATGCCGACCGTGGTCGGGCCGTCGAACATGCCCCGCAGGTCACCGTCGACCAGCCGGTCCAGGACCAGGGCGACGTCCAGGCCCCACGCCCGTACGTCGTCTATGGCGACGTTCATCGCCTCCGCGGACTCCGGCTCCGGGTGCCGCAGTTGCTCCACGATGTCGGTGAGGACCGGCTGGCGGTCGAGGATGGACTCGTTGACGTAGGAGTGGGCGACCTTGAGGGCGAAGCCGGAGCGCTCGTCCAGGCCGTGCCCCATCGCGACCTCGATGATGGTCCGGAGCAGCGCGAGCTGGCCCGTGGTGGTGATCGAGGGGTCCAGGGGGTTCAGCCGGATGCCGTGGTTCAGGGCGGCGGTCGGGTCCAGGCGGATGGGAGTTATCCCCAGCTCCTCCGCGATCAGGTTCCATTCGCCGACGCCGTCCTCGCCCTGGGCGTCCAGGACGACGACCTGGCGGTCCTTGAAGCGCAGCTGCCTGAGGACGTACGTCTTCTCCAGGGCCGACTTGCCGTTGCCGGACTCGCCGAGCACCAGCCAGTGGGGGGCCGGCAGCTGCTGGCCGTAGAGCTGGAAGGGGTCGTAGATGTAGCCCTTGCCGGAGTACACCTCGCGGCCGATGATGACGCCCGAGTCGCCGAGGCCGGGCGCGGCGGTGGGCAGGTACACCGCCTGGGCCTGGCCCGTGGAGGTGCGCACCGGCAGCCGGGTCGTCTCGACCTTCCCGAACAGGAAGGACGTGAAGGCTTCCGTGAGGACGGACAGCGGGTCCCGCATCAGCGCATCAGCCCCTACCTTCGAATGCCGGTGGCGAAGGGAAGTGTGTTCACGAAGGCCCGGTGGTGCTCGCGGTCGCACCACTCCAGCTTCAGGTACGACTTTCCGGCGGAGGCCCTTATGGTCCGCTTGTCGCGGTTGAGGGCCTCCGGGGACCGGGCGGAGACGGTGATGTAGCCGACCAGGTTGACGCCGGCCGCGCCGCTGGCGAGGTCTTCTCCTCGCTGGTCAAGACGGTTGTGGGCGGCGATGTCGCGCGGGTCGACGGTGCGGTTCATCTTGGCGGCGCGGGAGGCCTCGGCCTCGTCGTTTGTCTTCTCGGTCAGCATGCGTTCGATGGCTACCTCGGTGGGCTCGAGATCCATCGTCACGGCGACCGTTCGGATGACGTCCGGGGTGTGGACGAGCAGGGGTGCGAGGAAGTTGACGCCGACGGGGGTCATCGGCCACTCCTTCACCCAGGCGGTGGCGTGGCACCAGGGGGCGCGGGTGGCGGACTCGCGGGTCTTGGCCTGGAGGTAGGTGGGCTCCATGGCGTCCAGTTCGGCCGGCCAGGCGTTGCGCTGGGTCATCGCCTGGATGTGGTCGATGGGGTGGTCCGGGTCGTACATGGAGTGGATGAGGGAGGAGAGTCTGCCCTGCCCGAGGGGCTGGCGGACGCGGATGTCGGCCTCCTGGAGCCGGGAGCAGATGTCGGTCAGCTCGCGGGCCATGACGACGGCGAGCCCGGCGTCCCGGTCGACCTTGCCGCCGTGCGCGCGGACGGACCGGGCCATGACGTGTGCCTCGGCGGCCAGTTCGCGGCCGTAGTGCATGCAGGCGACGAGGTAGGCGCGGTGCTGCTCGCTGCTGGTGGACACCATGGACTGGAGCTGGTCGTAGGACCGGGACAGCCAGTCGGGTGCCTTGTCGTCGCCGCGCAGCGTAACGTCCTTGGCGTGGGCGTCGGGGTCGGCGGGCAGGGTGCGGGCGAGCATCTGCAGCCGGGTGACGAAGCCGTCGCCGTTGGCGACGTGCTTGAGCAGCGTGCCGAAGCGGTCGACGAGGGCTTCCTGGTCCTCGGAGTCGCGCAGGCCGACGCCGGGGCCCTCGATCTCGATGGCGGCGGTGACGGTCTTGCGGTCGGCGTGCAGCAGTACGGCGATCTCGTCGGGCCCGAACGGCGCGGCGAGCCAGGTGATCCGTCCGATGCCGGGCGGCGGCCCGACCTCGACCTCCCGCCCGTCCAGCCGGGTGCCGGCCTCGACCACTGCGGAGCGGTAGGTGGCACCGCGCTTGACGCTGCGCTTGTACGAGCGGTTGATCTCGAACCACTTGTAGAACGTGCGGCGCTTGTACGGCACGTAGACCGCGGCGAGCGCGAGCAGCGGGAAGCCCGTCAGCAGCACGATCCGCAGGGACAGGACGGGGACGAGGAGGCCGCTCATCATGCCGAGGAACGCGCCGGCGACGATCAGCGCGATCTCACCGGATTCGCGGTTCCGGCCGATGATCGCGTTCGGCCGGGCGCGGCCGATCAGATACGTACGGCGGGGCGTGACCGGATGGGACATGTGGGACTCGGTCGTCAACGCCCTTCACCTCCTGAGCGGTTGCTGCTGCTGTCGCGTGTGTTGCCGGCGTGCGGGGTGTTGACCGGGCTGGGCGCGCGCGGTGCGGGCGCGGCGGAGGGGACTGCTCCGCCGCCCTGTGCGGTACGGCCGCTGTGCGCGGCGACGCCGCCGGAGGCGGGGTTGGCGGGGCGGGCGCCGGTGGAGCCGCCGCCGCCCGAGCCGTTGTTGTCGGCGCGGGTGCTGTGCGTCTTGATGCCCTGGGCGACGAGGGTGGCCGGGGAGCTGATCACCGCGGCGGCCTTGCCTTCGGCGCCCTGCATGATGCGGTTGCTGCGGGAGCCGGCGATCTCGTCGCCGAAGCCGGGGACGAAGCGGTAGATCATCGCGCTGGCGAAGATGGCGAGCAGGATGATGGCGAGGCCGGAGACGACGGCGGAGAAGGCGTCGGGGCCGTTGTCACCGGCCAGCGCGCCGGCCAGGCCGAGCACGATGACGATGACGGGCTTGACCAGGATGACGGCGATCATGATCCCGGCCCAGCGCCGTACGTGGCCCCACAGGTTCTTGTCGACCAGTCCGGCGTAGACGACCGTGCCGAGCAGGGCGCCGACGTAGAGCAGGGCGGCGCGGATGACCAGTTCGAGCCAGAGGATGCCGGCGGCGAGGATGCTGACCAGGGAGACGACGATCAGCATGATCGGTCCGCCGCCGATGTCGTCGCCCTTGTCGAGGGCGCCGGAGAAGGTGCCGAAGAACGTGTCGGTCTGGTCGCCGGTCGCCCTGGCGAGGACGTCCGTGACGCCGTCGGCCGCGGAGACGACGGTGTAAAGGATCAGCGGGGTGAAGGCGGAGGCGAGCACCGTCAGCCACAGGAAGCCGACGGCCTCCGAGATGGCGGTGGTCAGCGGCACGCCGCGTACCGCCCGCTTGGCGACGGCCAGCAGCCACAGCAGCAGCGTGAGGATCGTGGAGGCCGCGAAGACCACGGCGTACTGCTGCAGGAACTTGGTGTTCGTGAAGTCGACGTTGGCGGTCTCCTGCACGGCGTCACTGAGCTTGCCGATGGTCCAGGACGCGGCGTCGGCACAGCCCTTGCCGAGGGAGGAGAGGGGGTCGAGGGTGGAGGTGAGGGGGTTGTCGGGGGTGGTGAGGCCCTTTTTCGAGCCGCCTCTGTCCTTCTCGCAGAACTGTTTGGCGGCGCCGCGGATCAGGTCGCAGGCGTCGTCGCTCTTCGAGGGTGAGGGCGTGGGCGCGGCGACGGCGCGGGCGGCCAGCAGCACCGTGGCCGTCTGCACGGCTCCGAGAACCGCCGTGATCCTGAGGACGCGGTGGTTAGCGCGCATACGTGAACCCTCCGTACTCCTCGACGGCCTTCGTCATGTCGTCGGCGGTGGAAGCCGTCTGATCGCGGCCCACGGGAACGGGTCCGTCCTTCTGCTGGAAGTCGGTGACCTTCCAGTCGTTGTCCATCCACTTCAGCTCGTACGTCGTGGTGTACCAGCTCTCGGTCACCGGGTTGGTCGAGCCTTCGCCGGAGAGGCCGAACAGCGAGGTGTACCAGACCTCGACCGCCATGGTGTCCGTGCCCGACGAGGCGACCTTGGTGCCGACGGGGATGACCCGCGAGACGAACGTCTGGCCCTTGGGGGCGGAGCCATCCTTGGCCAGGCCGATGTTGGCGAGAAACTTCTCGCTGGTGTAGGCACTGTCCATGTCGGACTGCTTGGCCGCGGCCACGTCCGGGGCATAGACCAGGTTGACGATCTGGTGCCGCCACCCGGTGTTGAACATCTCCGCCGACCCCAGCGACACCGCATAGTTAGCGGCAGCGCTCTGCGCCCCCTGCTCCGTGTGGGCGAAGCCCGAGGGGATGTTGGCGGACTTGGTGTCGACCGGCTTCGTGCCGGTCGCCGCCGTGGACGCGGCCTTCGGCCGGTCCCCCTTGTCGGCGGAGGCGTCCGTCGAGGAACCGTCTCCCCGGTTCGCGAAGGCGATCGCCGCGATGAGGAGGACCACCACGCCGACGACCGTGATCAGGCCCCGGGAGGAGGAGCGGCCCGTTCTGCGGGGTGCGCCGCCGTAGGGGTCGCCGCCGGGCAGGCGGGTACGGGTCTGGCCCGTCTCGGTGTAACCCTGCTCGTCTCCGGGACTCATGCCGGGTAGGCCCCCTCCACGTCGTAGACATACGACGGTAGCCGTGCTGGTTCCCGCGCGGGCGCGGTGTGGTGACTCGACATCAGGGAAACGCAACCTCAGCCGGTGGGCACGACGGGTGGGTGGGGTGGAGGGGACGACCGGGCCGGCCCGGCGGTGGAGGGGGTGTCAGACCGCCATGCCGTACACGATCGTGAACAGGGTGCCGAGGGAGCCGATGATGAACACCCCGGTGAGGCCCGCGATGATGAGGCCCTTGCCCTGTTCCGCGCTGAAGGTGTCCCGCAGGGCCGTCGCGCCGATCCGCTGCTTGGCCGCTCCCCAGACCGCGATGCCGAGGCAGAGCAGAATGGCCACGGCCATGACCACCTCGATCATCACCTTGGCCTCGTTGCCCAGGCTGCCGAAGGGGCCCCAGTCCGGAGCGATCCCGCCGATGATGGTGTTGATGTCTCCCTTGTCGGCCGCAAAGAGCATGTAAGTCACCGCCCCTGGTGGGTAGTTCCGCAAGCCCCCTGCGGTGTGCAGAGGTCAGGTCCATTCTCGCCGACAACGCCGCGGTCGTATGTCGACTTGACGTCATTGGCCGGCGGGTTTCGTACGAATGAGTCGTACGGTCACTCTGTGTATCACGGCAGGTCACGCCGGGCAACGACGCCGGAGCGGAACCTGTCGTGTGGTTCCGTCGTTGACCCCTTCTACGACTCCGCACGCTTTCTGACGGCTGGTCGGGTGAGGCGTCGACACGATGTTCTCACGCCGGGTCAGCCGACCTCGATGTGCTGGTCCATCCCGAGCTGCTTGTGGCCGTCGACCGGGCAGTACAGGTCGTACGTGCCCTTCTTGAGGTGCACCGTCAGCGTCCCTTCCTGACCGCTCTGGAGATTCTTCGTCCTGGCGTCCTCCACGCCGGGGCCGTCGATCGACAGGGCGTGCGTGATCCTGCCGTGGTTGTCGGAGACGAAGGTGTAGGTGCCCGGTGCGAGGGACGACCGGGACAGCTTCAGCGCGTACTCGGTCTCGGTGACCGTCACCCGGGTCCCCGAGTTCGCCCCGGTCGCGGAGTGGCTCGCCGTCGTGCCGCCGCCCCCACCGGAGCAGGCGGCGAGAACGAGCGCGGCCGCGCACGCTCCCGCCGCGGCACCGAGTGGCGTGAGGGTCCTGTGTGCCGAGAGTGTCATGCGGCTCATCCCCTTCCGGGTGAAAGGCCGTCCATGGCTGTATACGGGCGAGTACGCGCCAGGGTTTGCCGCGACCGGGTGCCCCCTTGGGCGACGGGGATGGTGACCTGATGTGACGACTCGGGAGGCGGGAGTGGCGGGGGGACAGTACGGTGGATGCGACCGCGCGGCCCCGTTCGGGAGGTCTCGCGGGAACGGTTTCGGTGTGGTCGGGACGGCTTTCTCAGCTCGTGGCGGGGAGTGGGGGCCTGATGCAGCGCATCTCTCGCACCGCCCGTGTCTGGTTCACCTCGCGGCCCGCGCTCCTCGGTGCCGTTGTGCTGCTCGCGCTGACCTCCGCCTCCGTCGCGGCTGCCGACGACGGGCCCGGGCCGCTCGGGCTCACGGCCGCGGCCGCCGAGACGGCGCGGACCGTGCGGGTGGGCGCGCTGTTCGGGGCCGACCGGGTCGGCGAACTGGCCGGCGGGCACTTCTGCACCGCATCGGTAGTGCACAGCCCGCAGCGCGATCTGATCGTCACCGCGGCCCACTGCGTGGACGGTGTCGACGGCGATCTGGTGTTCGCGCCGGGATACCGGGACGGTGAGGCGCCGTACGGGGTGTGGAGGGTGGGGAAGCGGTTCGTTCCGGACGGGTGGGCGAAGGGGCAGGACGAGGACAGCGACGTCGCCCTGGCCCACCTGGACGCGCTGGACGGCAGGAAGATCGAGGACGTGGTCGGGGCCAACCGGTTCCGGACCGGGGTGGCCACCGGTGCCGACGCCGTGACGCTGACCGGCTACCCCGACTCCCGCGAGGCGCCCGTCAGCTGTACCAACAGGCCTGACCGGGACAGCCGTACCCAGCAGCGCATCGACTGCCCCGGCTTCCCGGCGGGCACCAGCGGCAGCCCGTGGACCGACGGCGAAGGTCAGGTCGTCGGGGTGCTCGGCGGGCACGAGAAGGGCGGGGACACGGCCGACGTCTCGTACAGCGTGGTGCTGCGCGGGCAGGCCGCGGAGCTGTACCGGGAGGCCACGGCGGCGCCCTGAGGGCGCGTCAGCCGCCGCGCCGCTCGCCGTTCCCGCCGTTCCCCTGTGAAATGGCGCCACTTCAGGCCGATGAGGACTGGAACCGGTCCGACATGGGGGAGAGTTGGACCGTGCGGAAGGTATGGGTGCTCGGGGGTGCGGCGGTCGGGCTCGGCATGGGCTTCGTCATGCTGCTCGTCGTCGGGGTGTACGTGGTCGCCGGAAACCTCGTCAACAACGTCGCCGCGGGCAGCCGCGGGCTCGCCAAGGGCGCCGTACCGGCCGCCTACAAGCAGCTCGTGCAGCGGTGGGGCAACCTGTGCCCCGCGCTGAGCCCGGCGCTGCTCGCCGCCCAGCTGTACCAGGAGAGCGGCTGGAACCCGACCGTCGTCAGCCCGGCGGACGCGCGCGGCATCGCCCAGTTCATCCCGAGCACCTGGGCGACCCACGGCATCGACGGCGACGGCGACGGCAAGCGCGACATCTGGGACCCGAATGACGCGATTCCGTCGGCCGCGTCGTACGACTGCGAACTCGCCAAGTACGTCAAGGACGTTCCGGGGAACGTCTCCGACAACATGCTCGCCGCCTACAACGCGGGCGCCTACCGCGTCATAAGGTCGGGCGGGGTGCCGGCCATCAGCGAGACCCAGAACTACGTCAAGCGGATCCGCAGCCTGGAGAAGAGCTTCGCCGCGCCGGTCACCCGGCTCGACCCGAGCCGGCAGGCCGCCGGTGCCATCGGCTTCGCCCAGAGCAAGCTCGGAACGCCCTATCTCTGGGGCGGCGACGGTACCGCCGACCAGGGAGGACGCTTCGACTGCTCGGGTCTGACCAAGGCCGCGTACGAGAAGGTCGGCATCACCCTGCCCCGGGTCGCCAACGACCAGTACAACGCCGGTCCGCACCCCTCACGGGACGAGCTGATGCCGGGCGATCTGGTCTTCTTCTCCGACGACCTCACCGACTCGCGGGCCATCCGGCACGTGGGTATCTACGTCGGCGGCGGGTACATGATCGACGCGCCGAGGACGGGTGCCGTGATCCGGTTCGACTCCGTCGACACCCCCGACTACTTCGGTGCCACCCGGGTGACGGAAGATGGCGCAAAAGCACTCCCCACCAACGTGTGAACCAAGCGTGAACCTGCCCCCTGAGCTGCGGAGATGAGTCTCTCTTCGATAACGTCTGCGTGATCATTCGGTGGAGAGTGGAACGTATTGACGGGGACCGTGCGTTCCTGTTGACGTAGCCGAGCGGACGTCAGTGCGGCAGCGCAGCGGATGCGGATCTACGACCACGGGGAGCCGGAGCGACGCACACGAGGTGCGTCCGGGACTACGACGAAGGGGCCACAGCACCATGGCTGTACTCGCCGAATCCGGATCGAACCCCGACGTCGACCTGCTGTACGACATCAATGGCCTGGCCAAGGAAGCGCCGCACTGGTTCGACCGGGTCATGGAGTTCGTGGGTGAGTACGGGCTGCTGGTGGCCATGGTGCTGCTCGTGCTGTGGTGCTGGTGGTCCGTGCGGCGGCGCGGCGGCGAGGAGGCGGCCTCCTCCGTAGCGGCGCTGGTGTGGGCTCCGCTGGCGGCCGGCATCGCGGTCCTGGTGAACGTGCCGATACGGGGGTTCGTCGAGCGGCCGCGGCCCTTCGTGGACCATCGGGGGCTGGACGTCCTCGTCTCCGGGAAGACGGACTTCTCCTTCGTCAGCGACCACGCGACGATCACGATGGCGCTGGGGGTCGGGCTGTTCGTGGCCAACCGCCGCTTCGGCCTGGCCGGTATCGGGGTGGCGCTGCTGGAAGGGTTCTGCCGGGTCTACATGGGCGTGCACTACCCGACGGACGTCGTCGGCGGATTCGCCCTGGGCACGGCGGTCGCGCTGCTGCTGTCGCCGCCGGCCATGGCGCTGCTGACGCCGCTGATGAAGGCGGTCGAGCGGTCGGCGCGGGCGGGGTGGCTCGTGCGGAGCCGCTCCGCGGGGGAGCGGCGAAACGCCCTGCTTCCTGATTCCCGTGACGCGTTGAAGTCCGAGGAACGGGACCTCGCGGCGTAGCCACGGCTGGTGCGGGGTCGTCCCCCGGCGCTCCCGGTCAAGTCATCGGCGTTCCCGCCGAAGTGACTGGCGCTCCCGCCGAAGTGACTGGCGCTCCCGGCCAAGTCACTGGCACTCCACGCCAAGGCGGTCCGCGGTGCGTCCGGCGACGATGGGTTGCCGGAACAGCACTCCCGAACCGACCTGGGGGAACCAGATGACCAAACGGCACGCGCTGCCCGTCGCGGCCGGCCTGGCAGCGGCGGTGTTGGCGCTGACGTCGACCAGTCAGGCCGAGGCCGCATCCGCGCTTCGGCACAAGAACTCCCGCTCCGGCTACTGCCTGGGCATGCACTCCAGCAGGAGCACCATCAACCTGATGGGATGCGGCTCCTCACGCACCTACTGGAAGTCGTACGCGGCGACCTATGTCGGCGGCAAGAAGTACGTGAAGCTCAAGAGCATCCACAACCGCAAGTGTCTGGGCGTCGCCGGCCAGTCCACCGCCGGCGGTGCGGCGCTGGCATGGGGCAACTGCACCAGCACGAGGGACCACTCGCAGCTGTGGCGGGTGCACTACGTCCGCGGCGGCAACTATCTGATCATCAACGCCGATTCGGGGAAGTGCGTCGGAACGCGGGGCAGTTCGACGGCGAAGGGGACCCTGGTCGTTCAGGGGCGCTGCAACTCGGCGACGGGAAGCACCCAGCTTTGGAAGCGGCTCTGAGCGGCTGAGCCGGCGCCTTCAACAGCGGCGGTTCGGGGCCCGGGGCGCTGTCGCCCCGGGCCCCGGCCGTCCGTGCGTGCCGCTTTCCGTCCCGCTGTACGTTCCGCTTTCCGTTCCGCGGGAATGGGCCCGGTCGCGGTAGTCGCTGGGCGTGATGCCGTGCAGCGCGCGGAAGGCGCGGGTGAAGTCCGCGGGCCGGGGGAATCCCCACCGGTGCGCGACGGCGGCGATGGCCAGATGACGCTTCGCCGGGTCGGCCAGGTCCCGGCGGCAGTGCTCCATGCGCCGGGCGCGTGTCCAGGAACGCACGCTCACGCCGTGCTGCTGGAAGAGCCGGTGCAGCGAGCGGACCGATATGTGGTGGGCAGCCGCGATCCCCTCCGCGGTGAGCGCGGGGTCGCCCAGGTGACGCTGGATGAACGAGGTGACGCGCAGGAACAGGGCACGTTGCCGGGTGTCGGCCGGGACATCGCTCTCCCGGTCCAAGTGGTGGGCGAGGACGGCGGTGACCAGGTCCAGACCGACCGTCCCGAGCCGCGCGGCGTCCTGGGGGGTGTAGCGGGTGGTGTCCTCCGCCAGGTGGGTCAGAAAGGTCGCCAGCAGCAGTCCGACCCCCTCGTCGCCGGGGAGGGCCCGGGCCGTGAGCCGCTCGACGCGGGGGGCGGGCAGGGGGAGCAGCGCCCGGGGGAGCTGGATGAGGAGGGCCTCGCCGTCGGCGTAGCCCTCGAACGGGCGTGAGCTGTCGAAGAGCAGCAGCTGCCCCGGCTCGGCCGGGACCTGGCACCGGTTCTGTTCGAGCACGTGGGAGCCGGAGCGGGGAAGCGCGATCTGGAGGCACTCCGGGTCCGAGGCGTGGATCAGGCGTGGTGTCCGGAGCGTGCGGAACGACGAGTACGACATCGCCGAGACCTGCGCCGGGCCCAGCGGCATCGTCTTGAACCAGCCGGCGAAGGTGTCGATGTCCACCAGCCGGAACGCCGTCGGCATCACCGCGTGACGGGTGACCTCGGCCCACGCGGCAAGAGCGTCCCGCGCGGGAAAGTCCCCGCTGTCAAAGACCTTCTCCACGATTTTCTCCCAGGCCGCCTGACCCGTGTCGGCCGTCCTGCGCGCTTCCCCGGTCTGGATGCTCCCACGAGGAGCGCGCCGACGGCGACGGTACGTGGCGGTTTACACCCCTTGGGGGTAAGAGAAGAAGCGGTCCGGGTCGTACTGCTTCTTCACCGTGCTCAGCCGCGTCGCCGCGTCTCCGTAGTAGGCCTGGCGCCAGTTCTTCAGGGTGGGGTCCGTGTAGTTCTGGTAGGCCGCGCCGGAGGCGTGGGGGACCATGGCCTGGTGAGCCGACGTCAGCCACGACTGCGCCGTGCCGCCGGAGGCACCCGCGCCCCAGGAGGCGATGTACTGCGCCAGCATCCGGGAGCGGCGGTGGACGAAGGCCGTCGCCGTGGGGGAGACCCGGTTGACCGCGCCGCCGAGGGCGGTGAACGCGATGCTGCCCGCGCCGCCGCGGACGGAGCCGATCTGCTTGAGCAGGGTCTGGATGCCCGCGGCGGACAGCGAGCGGTCGAAGAAGTCGGAGCGGGCCGCGTAGGTCTCCCGGCCCAGCCTGCCCTGGGAGGAACGGCCCGGGGTGGAGCCGGGCAGGTGGCACTGGGCGTCGGAGGAGAAGGAGGAACAGCCGGCGTAGATCTCCATGGCCTCCTCGTAGCCCCGGCGGCGCAGCGAGACCGAGGAGGCGTTCGCGCCGGCCTTGTGGGCCAGGCGGTCCACGGCGTTCTGCAGCTCGCCGTAGGTGCCCAGGGAGAAACAGGCCACCGAGACGGTGGGGGTCCGGCCCGGTGAGCAGGCCAGGTGCAGGGAGGACCAGATCTCGTCCGGCTGGGACGGGCCCCACTCCTGCCAGGCCTTGACGACCGCGGCCGCCTTGGACCAGGGCCAGGTCATGTACGCGGTCACCGCCTGCGGCGCCGGGTGGGTCTTGAAGTGCAGCTCGGTGACGACGCCGAAGTTGCCGTTGCCCGCGCCGCGCAGCGCCCAGAACAGGTCGGAGTGGTGCTGCGCGTCGGCCGTCACCTGGGTGCCGTCGGCGGTGACGAGCGTCGCCTGGGTGAGGCTGTCGCAGGTCAGGCCGTAGGCGCGGGAGGCGACACCGTGGCCGCCGCCGAGGACCAGGCCGGAGACGCCGACGGTGGGGCAGGAGCCGGCGGGTATGGTCACGCCCTTCGCGGCCAGCGCGCGGTAGACGTCGATCAGTTTGGACCCGGCACCGACCACCGCCTGCCCGCCGCTCACCCGGATCCGGTTCAGCCGGGAGACGTCGAGGACGAGCCGCTTGTCGCCGGAGGAGTAGCCCGCGTAGGAGTGGCCGCCGTTGCGTATCGACACGCGTATGCCGTGGGCCTTCGCGTACGCCAGCGTCGTACGGATGTCGGCGGTGTGGGCGACGTAGGCCACCGCTGCCGGTTTCAGGCCGTCGAAGCGGGTGTTGTACAGCTGGTGGGCCGTCGTCCAGCTCGCGTCCCCGGGGCGCATCAGGGTGCCGTCCAGGTCGTGGGCGAGGGCCGCCCAGTTCGCGGCGGCGGCCTGGCTGGTGGTCTTCAGCGCCGTACCGGAGGATGAGAATGACCGCGCCGAGGACCGCGCCGAGGACCGCGCGGAGGCGTCCGTGCCGGAACTGCAGCCCGCCAGCGCGGTGGTGGCCAGCGCGGCCGTGCCGCCCGTGATCAACGTACGCCGTTCCATGTCCGTCGCCTTTCCTCGGCTCTCCTGGAACGAGACGACGTCATGCGCACACGGGTTCCCGTCGCACGAGGACGAACATCGAAGGTGTGTCCGCGCGAGAGGGAGGCCGGAACCTCCACGTGCTCTCCCCGTGAGCATTCCGTGACCTCACCGGGCCGACGGCAGGGGTTCACCCCACGTTCACTTCCGGCCATCGGCGGCTTCACCTGTTCTGCCTAATTTCGGCCTTACGCGGTGCTCGGGGCGGCCATGAACGCGCTCACGCACCTTCGATGTCTTCGCACGCCGCCCACTGCGGCGGCTCCTGGAAGGAACTCCCGAAAGTGAAGCTTCAGCGCAAGAACCGGCTGCGCGCCCTCTCGCTCGGTGCTGTCGCCGTCTCCGGCGCCCTGGCCCTGACGGCGTGCGGTTCCGACGACACGGGCAAGAAGGCGACGGACGGTTCCTCGTCGTCGACCAGCGCCGGCTCCATCAAGTGCGACGACGCCAAGGGGCAGCTCCTCGCCGACGGCTCCTCCGCGCAGAAGAACGCGATCGACGCCTGGGTGAAGAACTTCTCGCAGGCCTGCGGCGTGCAGATCAACTACAAGGGCGGCGGCTCGGGCGCCGGTGTCACCGCGTTCACGCAGGGCCAGGTCGCCTTCGCCGGCTCCGACTCCGCGCTGAAGCCGGAAGAGGTCACCGCCTCCAAGAAGGTCTGCTCCGGCGGCCAGGGCATCGACCTCCCGATGGTCGGCGGCCCGATCGCCGTCGGCTTCAACGTCCCGGGTGTGGACAACCTGGTCCTGGACGCGCCGACCCTCGCCAAGATCTTCGACAGCAAGATCACCAACTGGAACGACCCGGCGATCAAGAAGCTGAACCCGTCGGCGAAGCTTCCCGACCTCAAGATCCAGCCGTTCCACCGCTCGGACGAGTCCGGCACCACGGACAACTTCACCAAGTACCTGATGGCCACCACCCCGGACAACTGGAAGTACTCCGGCGGCAAGGCCTGGCAGGCCAAGGGCGGCCAGTCCGCTCCGCAGTCCGCGGGCGTGGCCCAGCAGGTGAAGCAGACCTCCGGCGCCATCGGCTACTTCGAGCTGTCCTACGTCTCGGACGGCATCAAGCCCGTCTCCATCGACACGGGCGCCGGCAAGCCGGTCGCGCCCAGCACCGAGAGCGCCACCGCCGACATCGCGGCCGCCAAGGTCGTCGGCACCGGCAAGGACCTGTCGCTGCAGCTCGACTACAAGACCAAGGCCGAGGGCGCGTACCCGATCACCCTGGTCACCTACGAGATCGTCTGCGACAAGGGCAACAAGGCGGACAGCCTGCCCGCCACCAAGGCCTTCCTGCGCTACATCGCCAGCGAGGACGGCCAGAAGATCCTCTCGGGCATCGACTACGCGCCCGTCCCCGACGAGATCATCGCCAAGGTCCGCACCACCATCGAGGGCCTGAACTGACCTGAGTGCGGTCCGGCCCCCCGCGGGGCCGGGCCGCACCGTCCGGTGCACCGCCGCCCGGAGTCGCACCGCCCCCCGACGGGCGTACGGCTCCACCGAGCCGCCCATCGAAGCGGCTCCGCAGACCGGAGAACCCGATGGACATATCGACGCAGACAACCGACGCACTTCCACCCCGTCCCGAGCCGACCCTGACCGAGCAGGCGCGCAGCGCCCGCGGCGCGAGCCGCCCCGGTGACCGCGTCTTCCTCGGCCTGTCCCGTGGCTCGGGCATCCTGCTGCTGGTGATCATGGCCGCGATCGCGGTCTTCCTCACCTACCGCGCCTCGCTCGCGATCAGCAAGGACCACGGCAACTTCCTGACCACCTTCGAGTGGAACACCAACCTCACCCCGCCGGTCTTCGGCATCGCGGTGCTGGCCTTCGGCACGGTCGTCTCCTCGGTCGTCGCCATGGCCATCGCGGTCCCGGTCTCGGTCGCCATCGCGCTGTTCATCACGCACTACGCGCCGCGCAGGCTGGCCGGCCCGGTCGCGTACGTGATCGACCTGCTCGCCGCCGTGCCGTCCATCGTGTACGGCCTGTGGGGCGCCCTGATCCTCGTACCGCACATGACCGGCCTCTACGGCTGGCTGGACAAGTACCTGGGCTGGACCGGCGTCTTCGACTGGCAGGGCGGCGCCCCGCGCTCGATGCTCACCGTCGGCCTCCTGCTCGCGATCATGATCCTGCCGATCATCACCAACGTGAGCCGTGAGGTCTTCCGGCAGGTCCCGCAGATGCACGAGGAGGCCGCGCTGGCCCTCGGCGCCACGCGCTGGGAGGTCATCCGCATGGCGGTGCTGCCCTTCGGCCGCTCCGGCGTGATCTCCGCCTCGATGCTCGGCCTCGGCCGCGCCCTCGGCGAGACGATGGCCGTCGCCACCGTGCTCTCCCCGACCTTCGACATCCAGGCCAGCCTGCTCGACCCGGGCGGCGGCACCTTCGCCCAGAACATCGCCAGCAAGTTCAGCGAGGCGACGCAGGACGGCCGGGACGCGCTGATCGCCTCCGGTCTGGTCCTGTTCGTCATCACCCTGCTGGTCAACGGTGCGGCCCGCGCGATCATCGCCCGCCGCAAGGAGTACTCGGGGGCCAACGCATGAGCACCGCCAGCCTCGCCGACAAGCGCGCCAACTCGCTGCGCGGCGCGAGCCTGCCGAAGTGGTCCCCCTGGGCCATCGCCGCCGGATCCCTCGTGGTCGCGGTGGGCGTCGGCCTCGCCGCCGGCCTGGACAGCAAGGTCCAGTGGGGCCTGATCGCCGCGATCCTGTTCATCCTCGGCACGTTCGGCATCGCCGCCCGCGTCGAGGGCCGCCGCCAGGCCAAGGACCGCGTCGCGACCTCGCTCGTCTGGGTCGCCTTCCTGCTCGCCGTCATCCCCCTGGTCTCCCTGATCTGGGTGACCGTGGCGCGCGGTGTGAAGGTCCTCGACGTCTACTTCCTCACCCACTCCATGGGGGTCGTCGCCGACTCCGAGCCGGGCGGCGGCATCTACGCCGCCATCATCGGCAGCCTTGAGCAGGTCGGCCTCGCCACCGTGATCGGCGCGCCGGTCGGCATCCTCACCGCGATCTACCTGGTGGAGTACGGCCGCGGCAGGCTCGCCAAGGCCGTCACCTTCTTCGTCGACGTGATGACCGGCATCCCCTCGATCGTCGCGGGCCTGTTCATCCTCAGCCTGATGCTGATCTTCAGCATGCAGCCCTTCGGCTTCGCCGGCTCACTCGCGCTGGCCATCCTGATGATGCCCGTCGTGGTCCGCTCCACCGAGGAGATGCTCAAGCTCGTACCGAACGAGCTGCGTGAGGCGTCGCTGGCGCTGGGCGTGCCGAAGTGGCGCACCATCCTCAAGGTGGTCCTGCCGACCTCGATCGGTGGCATCACCACCGGCGTCATGCTCGCCGTCGCCCGTATCGCGGGCGAGACCGCGCCGGTGCTGCTGCTGGTGTTCGGCAACCCGTTCATCAACAACAACCCCTTCGAGGGCGCGCAGGCGTCGCTGCCGCTGTACATCTACCAGCAGTACTCGCAGAGCGCTGGTGCCAACGCGGCGTACGACCGAGCGTGGGCGGCCTCGCTCACGCTGATCGCCTTCGTGATGATCCTCAACATGGTGGCCCGGGGCATCGCCCGCTGGAAGGCCCCGAAGACCGGTCGCTAAGGCATCGATCGGCGGCTACCGCCGCGTGGCGACCCCCTCAGCGACTGACTGGAAGTGAAGTAGTTATGGCCAAGCGAATCGACGTGAGCGGACTCACCGCTTACTACGGCTCCCACAAGGCGATCGAGGACATCTCGATGACGGTCGAGCCGCGCTCGGTGACGGCGTTCATCGGGCCGTCCGGCTGCGGCAAGTCGACGTTCCTGCGCACGCTGAACCGGATGCACGAGGTGACCTCCGGCGGCCGTGTCGAGGGCAAGGTGCTGCTGGACGACGAGGACCTGTACGGCGCCGGGATCGACCCGGTGTCGGTGCGGCGCGAGGTCGGCATGGTGTTCCAGCGGCCGAACCCCTTCCCGACGATGTCGATCTTCGACAACGTGGCGGCGGGGCTGCGGCTGAACGGCAGCTACAAGAAGTCCGAGCTCAGCGACGTCGTGGAGAAGTCGCTGAAGGGCGCGAACCTCTGGAACGAGGTCAAGGACCGGCTGAACAAGCCCGGCTCCGGCCTGTCCGGCGGTCAGCAGCAGCGGCTCTGCATCGCCCGGGCGATCGCCGTGGAGCCGAAGGTGCTGCTGATGGACGAGCCGTGCTCGGCCCTGGACCCGATCTCCACGCTCGCCATCGAGGACCTGATCGGTGAGCTGAAGGAGCGCTTCACGATCGTCATCGTGACGCACAACATGCAGCAGGCGGCCCGGGTGTCGGACCGCACGGCGTTCTTCAACCTGGCGGCGGTCGGCCAGCCCGGGCGGCTGATCGAGATCGACGACACCGAGCGGATCTTCTCCAACCCGTCGGTGCAGGCCACGGAGGACTACATCTCCGGACGCTTCGGATAGGTCCTCCCGTTCGGATCAGGCCGGACCAGGGCGCGGTACCGGGCCCGCGAGCCCGGCGTGATCCACACCGGAGGGCCTGAGTCCCAGATCCCCTCGCGGTGCTGCATGGCGGTGCCACCGCGAGGACGCAAAAGGGCCCGCCCCCGGAATTCCGGGGGCGGGCCCGATTCGTCGTACCGGCCGTCCCGCCGGAGGACGGTCTACAGGACGGTCAGGTTCACGATCCCGAAGGCCGCCGCGGCGACCAGGGCCGCCGCCGGCATCGTGATGAACCAGCCCATGACGATGTTCTTGGCCACGCCCCAGCGCACCGCGTTCACCCGCTTCGTCGCGCCCACGCCCATGATCGCCGAGGTGATGACATGGGTGGTGGAGATCGGCGCCTTGAAGATGAACGCCGTGGTGAACATGATCGACGCGCCCGTCGCCTCGGCCGCGAACCCCTGCGGCGGGTCGAGCTCGATGATCTTGCGGCCCAGCGTGCGCATGATCCGCCAGCCACCGGCGTACGTCCCCAGGGACAGCATCACGGCGCAGACGATCTTGACCCAGACCGGGATCGGGTCGCCGAAGGTCTCGTGGCCCGAGATGACCAGGGCCAGCACCACGACACCCATGGTCTTCTGGGCGTCCTGCAGACCGTGCCCGAGAGCCATCGCGGCCGCCGACACCGTCTGCGCTATACGGAAGCCCCGCTTGGCCTTGTGCGGGTTGGACCGGCGGAACAGCCACAGGATGGCCGTCATCACCAGGTAGCCGACGATCAGGCCGACGACCGGCGACAGGAACATCGGAATGACGACCTTGTTCAGGACGCCGTTCCACAGCACCTCGGTGCCGCCCGCGAGCGCCGCGCCCACCATGCCGCCGAAGAGGGCGTGCGAGGACGAAGAGGGCAGGCCGAAGTACCAGGTCAGCAGGTTCCAGACGATGGCACCGACCAGGGCCGCGAAGAGGATGGCCATCCCCTTCGAGCCCTGTGGTGTCTCGATCAGGCCCTCGCTGACGGTCTTGGCGACCCCGGAGCCCAGGAAGGCACCGGCGAGGTTCATCACCGCGGCCATGGCGAGAGCCGCCCGCGGGGTCAGCGCCCGCGTCGACACCGAGGTCGCGATCGCGTTCGCGGAGTCGTGGAAGCCGTTCGTGTACGTGAAGAAGAGCGCGACCGCGACGGTCACGATCAGGGCGAGGGTGTCCATCGACGCCTCAGGACTCCTTGACGGCGATGGTCTCCACCGTGTTCGCCACGTGCTCGAACGCGTCCGCCGCCTCCTCGAGCACATCCACGATCTGCTTCAGCTTCAGCACCTCGATCGCGTCGTACTTGCCGTTGAAGAGGTGCGCCAGCAGCTTGCGGTGGATCTGGTCGGCCTGGTTCTCGAGCCGGTTGATCTCGATCCAGTACTCGGTGAGGTTGTCCATCGTGCGGAGGTTCGGCATCGCCTCCGCGGTCAGCTCGGCCGCCCTGGCCAGCACCTCGATCTGCTGCTCGACGCCCTTCGGCAGCTCCTCGACGTTGTAGAGGACGACCAGGTCGACGGCCTCTTCCATGAAGTCCATGATGTCGTCCAGGGACCCGGCGAGGGTGTAGATGTCCTCACGGTCGAAGGGCGTGATGAACGAGGAGTTCAGCTGGTGGAAGATCGCGTGCGTGGCGTCGTCACCTGCGTGTTCCGCGGCCCGCATACGCTCTGCGATCTCGGCCCGGGCGGAAGCGTCCGCCCCGAGCAGTTCCATCAGGAGCTTCGAGCCGGTGACGATGTTGTCCGCGGACGCGGCGAACATGTCGTAGAAGCTCGTCTCCCTGGGGGTCAGACGAAAGCGCACTTGGGGTCCTCTAGGTGCTTCGGTTTCGGTCAGGCTGATGCTAGGCGCAACATCCGGCCACGGCTATCGGGCCGTCTCCCAGTGTCGCCCATCGTTCGGATCGATCAGCACGGGGGCGTACCAAGGGCCCTCTACCCCGCGAAATTCGTTACCATATACCCAGTAGGGGTATCTATCCGCAGCTCGTCCCGACATGGAGGCCCGTGATGACGACGACCGAGGCCGGCGCCACGCACGGTTACCACAAGCAGAAGGACGAGCACCTCAAGCGGCTGCGCCGCATCGAGGGCCAGATCCGCGGCCTGCAGCGCATGGTCGACGAGGACACGTACTGCATCGACATACTCACCCAGGTGTCCGCCTCCACCAAGGCCCTGCAGTCCTTCGCCCTGCAACTGCTGGAGGAGCACCTGCGGCACTGCGTGGCGGACGCGGCCCTCAGGGGCGGCGAGGAGATCGAGGCCAAGGTGGACGAGGCGACGAAGGCGATCGGCCGGCTGCTGCGCACCTGAGCTGCGCCGGTCTCAGAGCCGGTCCCGGCTCCGGGGGCGATCGGCGGATTTCCGCTCCTCGGCCACCCGCAGCACCTCGTCGATGCTCTCCAGGCTCAGCCGGTCCTCGGCGGCCGAGGCGGCGATGATCAGCTCTCCGCACAGCTCGATCTCGGCCAGGGCCACGTGGTCCTGAACTGCCGTACCGCCGAGCGGAGCCACGTGCGTCACCTCGTCTCTGCCGTCACCGACTTCCTAGAGTAGGCAGCGCCCCACACACCGCGCATGGCACGGACGGGCTAGTTCGACAGGCGCGTCACTGACTAGTGCCCTGACTGGATCTCGTCCCCGGCGCCGGGCTCGCTCTCGGCGACGCGGCCCGCGTAGATGTCCGCCGCGCTCGGCAGCCGCACGTCCACGGGGGTGCCGAACCCGAACAGCAGCGTGCTCGAGGCGACCGCGACCGGCGTCTTCTCGCGGCCGTTGACGAAGCTGAAGCGCTGGCGCAGCTTGCGGATGCGGCCCTGGTCGTCCAGGTAGGCGTCGAACGGCACCTCCGCCGTGGCGAACCCCTTCGCCGCCGCGGCCAGGGACGCCCGGTTGTCCGCCGAGGCGCTCACCGACGCACGGGACAGGTCCGCCGTCCCCCGGTAGTGGCGCACCGGAGTCCCGCCCACCTCGGTCCGCCCCACGTACGTCGCCGTGCGTGTCCCGCGCAGCACCTCCGCCGCCGCGTACGGGTCGGTGGCGCCGCCGGTGACGAGGTTGCCGTCGGACAGGCCCGCGGTCTCCACCCGTACCCACTTGTCGGCGGGTACGCCCGCGCCCCGGTTCTTCATGAACAGGGCACCGGGCGCGAGGAGCTCGGTGATGGGCCGGTGCTCGGGGGTGCCCGCCGGGTCCTCCGGGAGCACCACGGTCAGCTCCCCGAGCCGGTGCCGGAAGTCGTAGCCGCCCCGGCCGCGGATGGTGACCCGGGTGCCGCCGGTCGCCATCTCCATGGACGTGGTGGCCTTGGAGCTGCCCGCCTCGCGCAGGGTGTCGGCGGCCCGCCGCAGCACGGCCACCGGGTCGCCGCCGGCGCCGTGCGCGCCCTCGGCCGCGGCCCGGTCACCGGTGCACCCGGTGGCCGCCGCCCCTAGCCCGAGCATGACTCCCACCGCGAGGGCGATCCTTCCCGCGCGCCTGTACTGCCGCCGATCCATCGCGTGAAACCCCCAGCCGGTAGGTCCGTCACGGGCCCCCTGTCTTCCCGGTTAACGACCGGTAGGGAGCACCGTCACGCGCTGCCGTACCGTTGTCACCGTGGTGCAGCAGGACGGGCCGGGGCGAGCCCGGCAGGGGCAGGAACACCTCACGGCGACGACCGAGCAGGGCCGCTTCTGCGTGGCCCGCTGCAGCTGCGGCTGGCGCGGCCCGGCCCGCCGGGCCCGCAGCCTCGCCAGAGCGGACGCGGAGGCCCACGCGGAGGTGGAGTGAAGCGGCCCTACCGGGCAGCCCCTCAGCGGTGTTCGAAGCGCCGGGTGAGGGCGTCGACGAGGTCGCGGTCGCGGGGCTGGGTCAGCCGGTGGCGGGCCTCGGCGGGGGAGAGCCACAGGATCCGGTCCACCTCGTCGTTCGGGGCGAAGGCTCCCGCGGTGGCCTCGGCCGCCCAGTAACGCACCCGTTTGGGACGGCCGTTGGCCAGGTAGCTCAGGGTCGGCAGCTCGGATCCGGGCTCGGCCGTGTACCCGGTCTCCTCCGCGACCTCGCGCAGGGCGCCCGCGAGCGCGTCCTCGCCCCGCTTCAGCTTGCCCTTCGGGTGGGACCAGTCGTCGTACTTGGGCCGGTGGACCAGGCAGAGCTCCAGACCGCCGGCCGCCGGCGAGCGGCGCCACAGGACGCAGCCCGCCGCCTCGACCGTGGTGTCGTTCACACCGCCTCCTCGCGGGGGTTCAGGACGCGCCGACCGTCTGCTTCTGCCAGGCCTGCTGGAAGGCGAACCTGGCGGCCTCCACCTCGTGCCGCTGGTCGGCGTGGAGCACGCCCAGGGCGTACGCCGTCGCCGGGGCGATGCGGGGGGTACGGGCCGCCTGGGCCGCCGCTGCCGCCGCCTCCGAGGCGTCCCGGTGGCGGTTCAGGGACTGGCCTGCCGTCAGCAGCCGTACGTCGACAGGGGAGTTGCCGCCGTGCAACACCTCGCGGGCGTAGCGGTGCAGGCGCAGCAGCAGGCGGACCTGGTGCCAGGGGCCGTCCTGGGGGTGCGGCGACGGGTCCGGGGACAGGCCGTGGACCAGGGCCGCCGCGTTGTAGGGGTGGCCCGCGGTGAGCAGCGGGAGGGCGGCGACGGCCTGGGTGAGGCGTTCCTCGGCCGCGGCGGCGAGGGGGTGCAGCGCGGTGCCGGTCGCGTTGGGGGTGAGCGGGACCTCGCTCGCCAGTAAGGCCACTTTGTCGGCGACCGCGTGGAAGCGGGAGGAGCCGAGGGCCTGCAGGGCCGTGGAGTGGGCCCGGGTCCGGGCCAGGGTGAGCTGGCGTTCCAGCAGGGCCCCCGCCTTGGCCGCACCGACCGTCAGGTTGCCGCGTTCCGGGGCGTGCGCCGGACGGGCGGGGCCACCGGTGCCGGGCAGCGCCGCGTTCACCGGGGCGGGTGCCGACCCGGTGCCGCGACCGCCGGCCGCCCCGGCCGCGTCGGTCAGGGTGCCGACGGTCACCGCGGCCACGGGCTGGGCCGGCAGCGCCGCGGTACCCGAGAGCCGGTTCAGGGCCTGCAGCAGCCGTTCCAGGCGGGCCTCGTAGGCGTGCTCCAGTTTCAGGGTGCCCGACAGCCAGGCCAGTTCCGGGCGCATCTCCTCCGACCAGTCCGGGTCGAGCAGCGGGCGGAAGGTGTGCAGGCTGGCGCTGATGCGGCGGACCGAGCGGCGCAGCAGCAGCGCCGCGTCGACGGACTCCTGCGCGCCGCCCGCGCTGACGCCGCCGGTCTCCCGGTGCGCGCGCAGCGCGCGGAGGAACTCCGTGGCCCGGCCGCGTAGATGGCCCGCGAGGGCGTCTCCGGTCACCGCCTGGGCCGTGGGGTCCGTCGGGTCAAGGTGTCGCTGTGCCACGCCGGCGCCTCCGGGCGTCTATGAGCATCTCCTGGACGTTGCGCAGGGGCTGTCCGTCCGCGTCGGTCGCGTGCCGGGTCCACTCGCCGTCGGGGCCGAGGTGCCAGGAGGCGGTGGTGTCGGACATACCGGTGTCGAGCAGCCGGTTCAGGGACGCCCGATGGCCGGGGTCGGTGACCCGGACCAGGGCCTCGATCCGGCGGTCGAGGTTGCGGTGCATCATGTCGGCGCTGCCGATCCACACCTCGGGTTCGCCGCCGTTGCCGAAGGCGAACAGCCGGGAGTGCTCGAGGAAGCGGCCGAGAATGGAGCGCACCCGGATGTTCTCCGACAGGCCCGCGACGCCGGGGCGGACGGCACAGATGCCGCGCACCCACACGTCCACCGGAACGCCGGCCTGGGAGGCGCGGTACAGCGCGTCGATGACCGCCTCGTCGACCATCGAGTTGACCTTGATGCGCACGAAGGCGGGGCGGCCCGCCCGGTGGTGCTGGACCTCCTTGTCGATCCGCGCTATCAGGCCGTCGCGCAGCGACTTGGGGGCGACGAGGAGGCGGCGGTAGGTCTCCCGGCGGGAGTAGCCGGACAGCCGGTTGAAGAGGTCGGAGAGGTCCGCGCCGACCTGCGGGTCGGCGGTGAGCAGGCCGAGGTCCTCGTACAGCCGGGCCGTCTTCGGGTGGTAGTTGCCGGTGCCGACGTGGCTGTAGCGGCGGAGGGTCTCGCCCTCCTGACGGACCACCAGGGACAGCTTGCAGTGCGTCTTCAGGCCGACCAGGCCGTACACCACGTGGCAGCCGGCCTCCTCCAGCTTGCGCGCCCACTTGATGTTGGCGTGCTCGTCGAAGCGGGCCTTGATCTCGACCAGGACGAGGACCTGCTTGCCGGACTCGGCGGCGTCGATGAGGGCGTCGACTATCGGGGAGTCGCCGGAGGTGCGGTACAGGGTCTGCTTGATCGCCAGGACGTCCGGGTCGGCGGCCGCCTGCTCCAGGAAGGCCTGCACGGAGGTGGAGAAGGAGTCGTACGGGTGGTGCAGCAGCACGTCCCGGGCGCGCAGGGCGGCGAAGATGTCCGGCGCGGACGCCGACTCCACCTCGGCCAGGTCGCGGTGGGTGCCCGCGACGAACTTCGGGTACTTCAGCTCCGGCCGGTCGAGGCTGTGGATGCGGAAGAGACCGGTGAGGTCCAGGGGGCCGGGCAGCGGGTACACCTCGGCCTCGGAGATCTTCAGCTCGCGGACCAGCAGGTCCAGCACCTCGCGGTCGACGGACTCCTCGACCTCAAGGCGCACCGGCGGTCCGAAGCGGCGCCGCATGAGCTCCTTCTCCAGGGCCTGGAGCAGGTTCTCGGTGTCGTCCTCCTCGACCTCGAGGTCCTCGTTGCGGGTGAGCCGGAAGGCGTGGTGCTCCAGCACCTCCATGCCCGGGAACAGTTCCTCCAGGTGCGCGGCGATGACGTCCTCGAGCGGGACGTAGCGGCCCGGGGCGGCCTCCAGGAAGCGGGACAGCAGCGGCGGCACCTTCACGCGCGCGAAGTGCCGGTGGCCGCTGACCGGGTTGCGCACGACGACGGCCAGGTTCAGGGACAGGCCGGAGATGTACGGGAACGGGTGCGCGGGGTCGACGGCCAGCGGGGTCAGCACGGGGAAGATCTGGTGCCGGAAGAGCGTGAAGAGGCGTGCCTGCTCCTTCTCGGTCAGCTCGTTCCAGCGGACCAGGTGGATGCCCTCGTCGGCGAGCGCGGGGGCCACGTCCTCGTGGTAGCAGGCGGCGTGCCGGGCCATGAGCTCGCGCGAGCGGGCCCAGATCATCTCCAGCACCTCGCGCGGCTGGAGACCGGACGCGGAGCGGGTGGCGACACCGGTGGCGATGCGGCGCTTCAGGCCGGCCACCCGGACCATGAAGAACTCGTCCAGGTTGCTGGCGAAGATCGCCAGGAAGTTGGCCCGCTCCAGCAGGGGCGTGTTCGGGTCCTCGGCGAGTTCCAGGACGCGCTCGTTGAAGGCGAGCCAGCTTCGCTCCCGGTCGAGGAAACGACCCTGGGGCAGCGGCGCCCCGTCGCTCTGCGCCTCTTCGTAGGCGTCGAGGTCGGCGTCGAGGTCGGGTTCCAGGTCGGAAACGGTCGCGGCGACCGCATGGGACCGGTGCGCGGCGATGGAGCCCACGGAGGGCTGCGTGTGCTGGGCCTCTGCCTGGGTGTCTTGCTGACTCATGACACCATTCTTCCGCGCCACCCGCGAGACAGGCGCGTCGGAACGTGCGGGCGGGAGCGTCACGGCCCCGTTCCCCGCGGGCCCCCCGGGGGGCGGCGAAGGCTCTGGCACGACGGGCTTCATTGGCCGAGCGTCGCAAGCCAGTCTGAATCGATGGTTACGGAGACATGACGTCCCGGATATCGGGGGGCGGCCCCCGGGTGCGTCCCTCCCCCCGTGGAAGGGACGCACACCCGGGTAACGGCCTAGGCGGCCCGGCGGCGCAGCACCAGGAAGGCGGCCGTCGTCACCAGCGTGGTCAGGGCCAGCACGACGCCCGTCTCCACCAGGTGCAGGGGCCAGAAGTGGGACGCGGGGTGGTAGACGGCGAAATCGCCGCCGGCGTTCCGTCCCTCGCGCACCTGCCAGGCGCCGGCCGGCAGCGTGAACGGTTTCGGGGAGGTGCGGGTGAGCGCCGGCCACAGATCCGCGCGGTACTGGGTGAGCAGCAGGTTGACCAGCCACATCGCGGCGACGGCGGAGCCGAGCGCGGCCAGGGTCCGGCGCAGCAGCAGCGCCGCGAGGGTGCCGACGGCCAGCGCGCACAGGCCGTACGCCACGGTGAGCGGGCCGCGGGCGACGAAGACGTCGCCGGTGGACCAGCGGTCGCCCATGAGTGAGCGGTGGGCTCCCCAGCCCCAGCGGTACATCAGCACCAGGACGGTGCCGCCGGCCGTGACGGCCAGGGCCGGCAGGGCGAGCTTGGCGGTCAGCCAGCGGATGGGCGTGACGCCCTGCGTCCAGGCGAGGCGGGCGGTGCCGGACTCCAGTTCCCGGCCGATCAGCGCACCGCCCGCGAACGCGGCGACGGCGAGGAAGCTGTAGCAGACGAGGGTGCCGATCCAGGCGGTCGGTTCGCTGTAGCCGAGGCCGGCGAAGACGTCCCGGCACATGTCGGCGTGCCGGCAGCGGGCCAGGGACGCGAGGACGGAGCCGGCGGTGACCTCGTTCAGCCACACCAGCCAGCCGGTCAGAGCGGCGACGGCGGCGGCCCACACGAGCAGGGCGGTGCGGTGCAGCCGCAGCACGGTGCGGGGCAGGCCCTGGAGGGCGGCGCTCACGCGGTGGCCCCCTTTCCGGCCCGGAGCGACCCGGACAGGCGCCTGAGCACGCGGAACGCGGCCAGGGTGAACAGCGCGGCCAGGGCCAGCAGGAAGGCGCTGGTGGTGAGCTGGAGCGGCCAGTAGTGGGAGGCGGGGTGGTAGGCGTGGAACCAGCCGACGGCGCCCCGCTCACGGAAGATCCGCGCGCAGCCTTCCGTGGTGGCCGCGTAGCACTCGGGCTCGGGGATGTGCCCGCCGCCGCGGATGGCCAGACCCTTGGCCACATCCACGCCGGAGTAGGGGGCGGCGTAGCCGTGTTCGAGGCTGGTCACGCGGGTGACGGCCGGCCACAGGTGCGGCATGAGCCACTGCGCCAGGCCCCAGACGCCGGCGGTGAGGACGACGGAGACGGCGAGCGCGGGCAGGGCACGGCCCAGGGCCAGGCCGGTGAGGGCGCCGGCGGCCAGGGCGGCCAGGGCGAGGGCGACGGTGGTGGGGCCGTTGGTGTGGAAGGTCCAGAAGTCGTACCAGTTCTTGGCGGTGTCCACGCGGCCGTCGGCGGCCGACCAGGCCCGGTGGTGCAGGAACACCAGCAGACTCGTGCCCGCGGCGACCGCGGCGGCGGGCAGGGCCAGCCTGGTCACCAGCCAGCGGACGGGCGTGATGCCCTGGGTCCAGGCGAGGCGGGCGGTGCCGGACTCCAGCTCGCGGCCGGTGAGGGCGGCGCCGGCCCAGGCGGCCACGAGGAACGGCAGGGCGGCGAGGGACAGCGTGAGGTAGTTGTAGACGTCCTTGTAGCGCAGGATCGCGTCCTGGGCGTAGGGGCACTTCTCGGACCACTTGCAGGCGTTGTACTGCCGCCAGCCCTCCGCGGCCGCGTCGGTGAGCGGTCCGGCGAGCCACAGCAGCAGGGCGGCGCCGAGGATCACCAGAGCGGTCCAGACGACGAGCGCCGGACGGTGCAGGCGTAGCAGCCAGCGGGCTGTCCGGGGCCGCGCGGCGGGGGCCCGGACGGCGGCCGGGGCGGTCGCGGCGCTCATGCGGCACTCTCCTCGGTCGCGGCCGGTGCGGTGGTGAGGGCGGGGGCCTGCGGGTTGCGCAGATGGGCGAGGACCAGTTCCTCCAGGGTGGGCTCCGCGGCGCGCCAGTCGTCGCCGAGCGGGCCGGTGGGGCGGATCAGCGCGGTCCGCTGGCGGCCGGTGACCCGGTCCTCGACCACGGTGTGCGCGTCCAGGCCCGCCTTCTCGGCGGGCCCGCTGACCCGCAGGTGGGCGGCGAGCAGGTCGTCGATCTCGCCGGCCAGCCGGACCCGGCCGTCGCCGACCAGCAGCAGGTGGTCGCAGGAGTCCTCCAGCTCGGCGACCACGTGCGAGGACATCACGATGGTGGTGCCGTACTGGGCGGCCTCGGCCATCAGGGTGCCCATCAGCTCGTGCCGGGCGAGCGGGTCCAGGTCGGCCATCGGCTCGTCCAGGAGCAGCAGTTCGGGCCGCTTGCCGAGGGCCAGGGCGAGTGCGACCCGGGTGCGCTGGCCGCCGGACAGCGACCGTATGCGGGCCTTGGGATCGAGCGGACCGGCGGCCACGATCCGTCCGGCGGTCTCCGCGTCCCAGCGCTCGGGGTTGAGGTCGGCGCCCATGCGCAGCGTCTCGGCGACCGTGAGCTGCGGGTACAGCGGCTTGTCCTGGGCGACGTAGCCCACCCGGGCGCGGGCCGCGGCGGGCGTGGTGCCGAGCACCGTCAGCCGGCCCTCGGTGGGCGGGAGCAGTCCCGCGGCGAGGGCGAGCAGCGTCGACTTGCCGGCGCCGTTGGGCCCGACGACGGCGCACACCCGCCCGGCGGGCAGCCGGAAGCCGCAGTCGCGCAGCGCCCAGCCTCCCCTGCGCCCGAAGCGCTTGCCGAGGCCGGTGGCCTCCAGAGCCGTGTCGCTCATGAACGTTCTCCCTGGAAGTGCTTGTCGAGTACGGCGGTGAAAAGGGCCGCCACGTCGTCCCGGTCAAGGCCCGCCGCGGCGGCCCTCGCCGTCCACTGCTCCAGCTCCGCCCGCAGGGGGGAGTCGGCCGGGGCGGCGCCCAGTGAGCGCCGGACGAAGGTGCCGAGTCCGCGCCGCGCCTCGACCAGGCCCTCCCGTTCCAGCTCGCGGTAGGCCTTGAGGACGGTGTTGGGATTGATGGCGGTGGCCTCGACGACCTCGCGGGCCGTCGGCAGCCGGTCGCCCGGGCGCAGCAGGCCCAGCCGGAGGGCCTGTTTGGTCTGCTGGACGATCTGGACGTAGGTGGCGACCCCGCTGTGCCGGTCGATGCGGTATTCGACCACGCGATGAACCACCCTTTCACTAATTGAGTAGTGAAAGGGTGGTGCAAGAGAGGGGTGGCCGTCAAGCCGGCCACCCCTGGGGTCTGCGCCGGGCGCCTGCGCGCGCCCCGGTATGTCAGGTTTCGGCGCGGTACATCAGGTCGGTCTCGTACGTCGTGAAGCCCAGCCGCTCGTACACCGCGACCGCCGCCTTGTTGTCGGCGTCGACGTACAGCATGGCCGTCGGCAGCCCCTGCGCCGCCAGATGCCGCAGGCCGGTCAGGGTCAGGGCCTTGCCGAGCCCGCCGCCCTGCTCGCCCGGCCGGACCCCGAGCACGTACACCTCGCCGAGCCCCTCCTCGGCGTGCACCTTGGTCCAGTGGAAGCCCACCAGCTCCCCGCGCCGCTCCGCCAGGAAGAACCCGGCCGGGTCGAACCACGGCAGGGCCTTGCGGTCGTCCAGGTCGCGCTGGGTCAGCGAGCCCTGCTCGGGGTGGTGCGCGAACGCGGCCGCGTTGACCGCGAGCCAGGCCGCGTCGTCCTTGCCCGGCACGAAGGCCCGCACGCTCACGCCCTCCGGCAGTACCGGCTCGGGCAGCTCCGGGTCGGTCAACGGCCGCCGCATCTGGCGCAGTTCACGGAACAGGGTCAGGCCGAGCACCTGGGCGAGATGACGGGCGGCGGAGTGCCCGCCGTGCGCCCACACCCGCAGCCGCTTGCCCGAGGCGGCGAGCATCGCCGAGCCCAGCGCCCGGCCGTGCCCGTGCCCGCGGTGCGCCGGGTGGACGACCAGTTCGGCGGCCGGTGCCTCCACCGGGTCGGTGTCCT
Organism: Streptomyces sp. NPDC058145; assembly: GCF_042884245.1. Classification (NCBI taxonomy): domain Bacteria; kingdom Bacillati; phylum Actinomycetota; class Actinomycetes; order Kitasatosporales; family Streptomycetaceae; genus Streptomyces; species Streptomyces sp. NPDC058145. Next base: position 32,077 of record NZ_JBHVUH010000005.1, read on the forward strand.
CCAGCTGGCCGTAACCGACCAGTTCGCCCCCGGCGGTCAGCAGCAGGTGCGAGACGCCCTCGCGAGGGCCCCCGCGAAGCTGCAGCCGGCCCTGCTCGGACACCGGCTGCTGCCCGTCGACGCGGGCGGCCTCGGCGAGCAGTCCGAGCACGGCCTCGGCCTGGTCCGGGTCGAGCGCGGAGCGGGTCTCGAGGGAACGGGAGGGGACCGGCCGTACGGTGTCGTCGCTGCTCATGCGTACGAGGGTACGGGGCCGCCGGGGCGAAGTCCCGGTACCGCGGAGGGGAGAAGTCCCGGTACCGCGGAGGGCGGAAGTCCCGGTACCGCGAGGGAAGAAGGACGGCCAAGGGAAACCAGGACGTAACCCCGAACCCCCTGTCGCGCTACGCGCGTTGACCTTAGGCTGCGCGGCGAACGGGGGCCACGCGCCCCAGCCGACCCACAGGGGGGTTTCATGTCAGCCGCACCCCGGCTCACCAGACGCAGGACCTACGGCCTTCTCGCCACCACCGCCGCTCTCGCCACGGCCGCCGGCCTGGCCGCCGCCCTGCCCGCGCAGGCGCACACCGGCAAGGGTGGCCACGGGCACGGTCATTCCAGCCGCTACCAGGACGTCCAGCTCCTGTCCTTCAACGACCTGCACGGCAACCTGGAGCCCCCGTCCGGCTCCTCCGGCCGGGTCACCGAACTCCAGCCGGACGGCACGACGAAGACGATCGACGCGGGTGGCGCCGAGTACCTCGCCACCCATCTGCGCCAGGCCCGCCAGGGCCACCCGTACTCCATCACCGCGGCCGGCGGCGACATGGTCGGCGCCTCCCCGCTGCTGTCCGGGCTCTTCCACGACGAGCCCACCATCGAGGCGCTCAACAAGCTGAAGCTGGACGTCACCTCGGTCGGCAACCACGAGTTCGACGAGGGCGCGAAGGAACTGGCCCGTCTGCAGAACGGCGGCTGCCACCCCACGGACGGCTGCTACAGCGACAAGAAGTTCGAGGGCGCCGACTTCCCGTACCTCACCGCCAACGTCCTGGACGACAAGACGGACCGGCCGATCCTGAAGCCCTACTGGGTCTGGCAGAAGAAGGACGTCAAGATCGGCTTCATCGGCGTCACGCTGGAGGGGACCCCTGGCATCGTCTCCGCCGACGGCGTCAAGGGCCTGAAGTTCAAGGACGAGGCCGAGACGATCAACAAGTACGCCAAGGTGCTCCAGCGCCAGGGCGTCCAGTCGATCGTGGCCCTGATCCACGAGGGCGGCTTCCCGGCCTCCGGCTCCTACAACTACGACTGCGACTCGGCGGGCGCGGGCTCCGGCATCTCCGGCCCGATCGTGGACATCGCGAAGAACGTCACGCCGGCCGTCGACGCGCTCGTCACCGGCCACACCCACAACGCCTACGTCTGCACGATCCCCGACCCGTCGGGCCGGCCGCGCATGGTCACCTCGGCGTCCTCCTTCGGCCGCCTGTACACGGACACCACGCTCACCTACGACCACCGCACCGGCGACATCGTGCGCACGGCCGTGAAGTCCGCGAACCACGTGGTCTCCCGGGACGTCCCCAAGGCGGCGGACATGACCGAGCTGATCTCGAAGTGGAACACCCTGGCCGCCCCGATCGGCAACCGGCCCATCGGCTACATCGCCGGTGACATCAACAACACCGGCACCGAGTCCCCCATGGGTGACCTCATCGCCGACGCGCAACTCGCGCACGGCAAGGAGCTGGACCCGAAGACCAGCCTCGCCCTGATGAACCCGGGCGGCGTGCGCACGGGCCTGACCTACGCGGCCAAGGGCGCCGAGGGCGACGGCGTCGTCACCTACGCCGAGGGCTTCACGGTCCAGCCCTTCGCCAACACCGTGAACCTCCAGGACTTCACCGGTGCCCAGCTGATCCAGGTGCTCAAGGAGCAGGTGAGCGGGCCCAACGCGGCGGCCCCGAAGATCCTCCAGCCCTCGGCCGGACTCACCTACACGCTCGACATGACCAAGTCCGGGGCGGACCGCGTGGTCACCGACTCCATCCGGCTGAACGGCGCCGCCATCGACCCGGCGGCCACCTACCGCGTCGCCACCAACAGCTTCCTGGCGGGCGGCGGCGACGGCTTCCCCACCCTGGGACAGGGCACGAACGACCTGGTCGGCAGCGACGACCTGGCCGCGCTGGCGAAGTACCTGACGGCCAACTCCTCGGCCACGAACCCGATCGCCCCGCCGAAGGCGGACCGCGTCACGATCACGCAGTAGCCGCCATGAGCCGGCTCGCACACCTCGGGTAGAGGTTGCGGGTGGGGTCCCGACCCCTACGACGGGCCGGGCGCGCCCTGGGGGGTCCCCCCTCGGCTCCAAGTGGGCCGCTGAGTGGACCCGTAATTTCTGTGTGAATGCTCTGCCGGTTCCGAAATGGCCCTGAGAATTACTCTCAGGGCCATTTCATTGAAGTCTCAGCGGAATTGGTATTTCCGCGCTTTCGGCCGCCGTAGTGTTTTCCATGTCGAAAGCGAACGGCGCTGAAGACACCGAACCGACAGGAAAGGTGAAGCACATGAGCTTCCACAAGATCGCCCCGGTGGAGAAGACCCGCAAGCCCGCCCCGCAGCCGGTGCACCAGAAGAAGGGCCCGAAGAAGCCCGCTCCGAAGCGCCCGGTCGGCCACAAGTAAGGGCTTTGTGAGTGCCGGTGTGATCCGGCGGTAAAAGCAAGCTGAGTTCAGCCGGTGAAAAAGCTGGGTTCGGTACACAGGAACCCGTTGAGGCGGGGCCACCGAAATCCGTGTGGTCGGACGGTGGCCCCGCCTCGGCCGTGCCCGGACCCGGGTCCGGAAGAGGGAGTCGACGTTGTTGAGGGAAGCCAGCGGGGCCTTCCGCCGTTTCTGGCCGCTGACCCGCGGCGACCGCGGGTGGCTCGCACTGATCGTGGCCTGCGTGGTCGTCGCCGCGCTCGCCGAGACAGCGGCGATCCTGCTGTTCGCGCGCCTGACGGACCACGCCCTGAAGGCCGGCTCGCTCGCCGCCTTCTGGGGGCCGGCCGGCGCCTGGCTGGGCGTGGCCGTGCTCGCCGCTCTCGCCGGCTACCTCGGCAACTCGCTGGCCACCTGGACCGCCGAGAGATTCGTACTGCGGCTGCGCGCGGCCGTCTTCCGGCACGTGCAGGACCTGCCCCCGCACTTCTTCCAGCGGCACCGGCAGGGTGACCTCGTCGAACGGCTCACCGGGGACGTCGAGTCCATCGAGCAGCTGGTGGTCTCCGGGATCGTGGGCGCCGTCTCGGCCGGCTTCTCCGCCGTCTTCTACGCCTGTGCCGCTCTGTGGCTGCGCTGGGACCTGGCGCTGGCCACCTTCGTCCTCGCACCCCTGTTCCTGCTCGCCGCCCGCCGCTTCTCCGGCCGGATCCAGCAGGCGTCCCGGGACGAGCGGGCCGCCGACGGTGCCATCACCTCCGTGGTCGCGGAGTCCCTGGGCAACATCATGCTCACCCAGGCCTACAACAGGCAGCGCGACGAGGCACGGCGGCTCGACCGCGAGGCCCGCGCCTGGCTGCGGGCCAGTGTGCGCGGGGCCCGGCTGAGCGAGCTGTACGAGCAACTCGTCGAGGTCGTCGAGACGCTGTGCGTGCTGGCGGTGATCGGGCTCGGGGTGTGGGAGATCTCGGCTGGGCGGATGAGCCTCGGTCAGCTTCTCGCCTTCGCCGCCTTCCTCGGCCAGCTGTATCCGCCGGTCCGCAGCCTGGGCGGGCTCGGTCTGACGGTGACCGCGGCCACCGCCGGCGCGCGGCGCATCGGGGAGATCCTGGACGCCGAGCCCGCCGTCGCCGACCCCGACCACCCGGTGGCCGCCTGGCCGGTGCGCGGCCGGATCGGCTTCCACGGCGTCTCCTTCCGCCACCCGGACTCCTCCCGCCCCGCCCTGCGGGACATCAGCTGCACCGCGGGACCGGGCGAGCTGGTCCTCGTCACCGGCCCGAGCGGCGCCGGGAAGTCCACCCTCGCCGGGCTCCTCACCCGCTTCCACGACCCCTCGGCCGGCGTCGTCCGCCTGGACGGCGTCCCGCTCACCGACATACCCCTGCACTTCCTGCGCGAGCAGATCGCCCTGCTCCCGCAGCAGACACTGATCCTGAGCGGCACCGTCCGCGAGAACATCGGCTGCGGCCGGCCCGGCGCGAGTGACACCGAGATCGAACGGGCGGCCCGGGACGCGGCGGCGCACGACTTCGTCACCGCGCTGCCCGACGGCTACGACACCCGCCTCGCCCCCGGTGCCTCCGCCCTGTCCGGCGGCCAGCTCCAGCGCATCGCCATCGCCCGCGCGATGCTCCGCGCCGCCCCGGTGCTCGTCCTGGACGAGCCCACGGCGGGCCTGGACGCGGTGGCCGCCCGCCAGGTGGTGCGGCCGCTGCGCCGGCTGATGGCGGGGCGCACCACCGTCATGATCACCCACGACCTGAGCCTCGCCCCCGACGCGGACCGCGTCCTGGTCCTCGACCACGGCCGGCTGGTCGAGGCGGGGACGCACGCGGAACTGCTGGCGCGCGGCGGCGTCTACGCCCGGCTCGCCGGGCCCCTGCCGGAGGCCGCGGCCGGACCGGACACGGCGCCGGGCACGGCCGACGACACGCTGATCCTCAGGTGGTAACGGGCCGCCTCCGGGCCGCTACCCCACCGGCTTCTCCGCAAGGCCCTCACCCTACGGAGCGGCTCTCGGCGTCAGGAAGAGGCGGGCGTCCGGTCGCCCAGCCAGTCGGCGACCTCCTGGTTCGCGGCCTGGACGTCGGTCAGCCGGGGACGGTCCGCGCTCGCCGTGCCCGCGCCCGGCCCGCTGTCGCGGTAGTTCGGCGAACCGGTCGTCCTTCCACGAGAAGCCGCTCGCGACGGCCCCGCGGCGCCGGCGGTGACGGGGGGTGCGGGGGCTCATGGGCGGCTCCGGTCCCGGAGGAGGTGTGAGTGTCCTCAAGTCGCCACGGGACGGGGAAAGGTTGCCCCGTCCCCTGTCCCCCATGCCCCGTCTCGGATCCGACGGTGCCGTGCCCGGCCCGCCCGGCTGTCTACACGGTCTCCGGCGGAGCCGTGGCCGCGCCCGGGAGGCGGATCGTGGCGGTCGTGCCGCCGCCCTCCGCCCGGGCCAGGGAGACCTCGCCGCCCGCCCGCTGAACCGTGCGGGCCACGATGGACAGGCCGAGGCCGGAGCCGGGCAGGGCGCGGGCGCTGGGGGAGCGCCAGAAGCGGTCGAAGACGTGCGGGAGTTCGTCGGCGGGGATGCCGGGGCCGTGGTCACGGACCGTCAGGACACCCTTGGCCAGCCGCACCTCGACGGTGGCGCCCTCCGGGCTGAACTTCACCGCGTTGTCGAGGACGTTGACCACCGCCCGCTCCAGCGCGGAGGGCTCCGCGCGGACGTACCAGGGCTCCAGGTCCGCCGTGATGGTCAGTTCGGGGCCGCGCAGGCGGGCCCGGCGCAGGGCCGCCTCGACGCTGTCCTGGAACGACACCACCTGGACGCGCTCGCCCCGCTGGCCCTCCGAGCGGGACAGCTCCTGCAGGTCGCCGATCAGCGCGGCCAGTTCCGTCATCTGCGCCTTCACCGAGGCGAGCAGCGCCTTGCGGTCCTCCGGGGGCAGCGGGCGGCCCGTCTCCTCGCTGCGGGTGAGCAGCTCGATGTTCGTGCGCAGCGAGGTGAGCGGGGTGCGCAGCTCGTGGCCGGCGTCCGCGATGAGCTGCTGCTGGAGGTCGCGGGAGCCGGCCAGCGCGGTGGTCATCGAGTTGAAGGAGCGCGAGAGCCGGGCCACCTCGTCCTCGCTGTCGTCGTCGACGGGGATGCGGATGCCCAGGTCCTCGGTCCGGGCCACGTGCTCGACGGCCTCCGTGAGCTTGTCGACCGGGCGCAGCCCCGCCCGGGCCACCGCGAGTCCCGCCGCGCCGGCCCCGACCACCCCGATACCGGAGACGAGGAGCAGGATCAGGGCGAGGTCCTTCAGCGTGTCCTGGGTGTTCTTCAGCGGTATGGCGACCATCAGGGCCGTGTTCGGGTACATCTGGGGCTGCGTCCCGGGCCCCGGGCTGAACGTCAGCGGCTGGGTCAGCACCCGCACCGCGTTGCCCTCGGAGTCGGTGCCGTCGCGCAGGATGCCGTCGTGCTGCAGGCCGTCGTGGTCGTCCGCCCGGGCGATGACGTCGGTGTCGGCGGAGGTGGTCTTCACCCGGCCCGCGGAGTTGGAGGACACACAGGCGGTGCCGTTCTGCTTCACGAGCTGGATGTAGTAGTAGTTGCCGTGCGCGTGGAAGTCACCGAGTCCGGCGTCGCCGGGCGTCTGCGGGCACGACTCCAGCGTGGAGACGATGTTCACCAGCCGCTGCGGCTCCGAGACCTTCTGCAGATCGGCGTCGACCTGGTCGTACAGCTTGCGCTCCACGATGAACCAGCTCGTCACCGAGACCGCCGCCACCGCGAACGCCACCGCCGCCGCGACCAGCATCGCCAGCCGGGCCCGGATCGGCAGCGCCCGGTAGCGGCGCGCCAGCCGGCTCACTCGGCCCCGCCCTGCCGCAGTACGTACCCCACGCCCCGGACGGTGTGCACGAGCCGCGGCTCGCCGCCCGCCTCGGTCTTGCGGCGCAGGTACATGACGTAGACGTCCAGCGAGTTGGAGGAGGGCTCGAAGTCGAAGCCCCAGACGGCCTTCAGGATCTGCTCGCGGGTGAGGACCTGGCGCGGGTGGGCCATGAACATCTCCAGGAGCGTGAACTCCGTGCGGGTCAGTTCCACCTGCCGGCCGCCCCGGGTGACCTCCCGGGTGGCGAGGTCCATGCGCAGATCGCCGAAGGTCAGCGCCTCGTCCGCCTGGGCCTCGGCCGACACGTCGGCCGCGTACGAGCTGCGCCGCAGCAGCGCGCGGATACGGGCGAACAGCTCGTCCAGCTCGAAGGGCTTGACCAGGTAGTCGTCGGCCCCGGCGTCCAGCCCCGTCACCCGGTCGCCCACCGTGTCGCGGGCCGTGAGCATGAGGATCGGGGTGGTGTCCCGGGCGCCCCGGATCCGGCGGGCCGCGGTCAGGCCGTCCATGCGGGGCATCTGGATGTCCAGCACCACCAGGTCCGGCCGGTACGCGGCCGCCTTCTCCAGGGCGTCCGCGCCGTCGACCGCGACCTCGGTGTCGTATCCCTCGAAGGCGAGGCTGCGCTGCAGTGCCTCGCGCACGGCGGGCTCGTCGTCGACGATCAGGATGCGCTGGGGGTCACGGTCGCCTTCGGCGGGGCTCATCGCTCGCGGTTCCTCGGGGTGCGGTGGGTGGTGGACGGGGTGCCTCTCAGCCTCGCACGCCCGGGGGCCGTGGGGCACGCACGCCGGGCTCAGGAGCCCAGCGTGCTCAGGCCGCGCGCCGCGCTCAGCTGGTGCACCGCGCTCAGACGGCGCAGCGGCACCTTGCGGCGGTGCGGACGGTCGGCGGAGGTGCGCAGGCCCATCAGCTCCGGGGCCGGCACCGCGACCTCCGGGACGCGGGGGCCGGCGGCGGCCGCGTGCAGCTCGTACGCCGCCGCCAGGGGGAGGGTGAGGGCGGCCGGGCCGGTGCCCGTGACGTCACTGTGCGAGACCTGAGTGATCATGACGTGCTCCCTACTATGCCGGGTGGGTCGTTCAGCTGGTCGAGCCGGCCCGCAGCTTGGCGAGGTCGGACTTGACGGTGTCGACGGGGATCGCGAAGCCGAGCCCGACGCTGCCCGCGTCCGAGGACGAGGAGGCCTGCGAACTCGAGGAGTACATGGCGGAGTTGATGCCGATGACATGACCGCTCGCGTCGATCAGCGCGCCGCCGGAGTTGCCGGGGTTCAGCGAGGCGTCGGTCTGGATCGCCTTGTAGGTCGTCGTGGACGAGCCGGTGTCGCCGTTGAACTGGCGGCCGCCGAACTGGAACGGCCACTGGCCGTCTTCGCCCTGGCCCCGGCTCTGGCCCTGGCTCTCGTCGGTGGAGACGGTCACGTCCCGGTCGAGGGAGGAGACGATGCCGCTGGTGACGGTGCCGGTCAGACCCTCGGGGGAGCCGATCGCGACGACCGAGTCGCCGACCTGGACGTCGGAGGAGTCGCCCAGCGCGGCGGCCGTCAGCCCGGAGGCCCCCTGCAGCTTGATCAGCGCGAGGTCCTTGGAGCTGTCGGTGCCGACGACGTCCGCGGTGTAGCTCTTGCCGTCGCTGGTGCGCACCTTGATGGAGGAGGCGCCGGAGACCACGTGGTTGTTGGTGACGATCTCGCCGCCGGACGTGATGATCACACCGGAGCCGGTGGACGAGCCGTTGCTGAGGGTCGCCTGGATCTCGACGACGCTCGGGCTCACGGCCGAGGCGATCGCTGCGACGTCGCCCCTCTTGCTCGAGGGGACCACGGTGGTCGTGGTGCCGGGCGAGGCGACCGTGTCCTTGCCGGTCAGCTCCTGGAAGGCGTAGGCGGTGCCGCCGCCGACCGCGGCCGCGACGATCGCCACGGCGGCGAGCAGCGCTATCGGCCCCCGGGTGCGCTGTCCGGCCGGTCCGGCGGCCGGCTCGGTGCCCGGCGCCGTGACCGTGGCCGCCGCGGGCTCGTACGGCGGCGGGGGCGGCCACTCGGGGTTCACGGGAGCGGAGTGGACGTGCTGCTGGGCGTACCCGCCCTGGGGTCCCTCGTACTCGTACTCGCCGCTGCGGCGGATGCTCTCGGTCATGACAATGAGCATGTCCCGCGACCATGAGAGCCGCCTGAGTGCTCCCTGAGAAGCCCGGCAGAACCGCGTTCGCCCGATATGAAGACGCTTCTCGTCGCTTGGAGCGGGCTCTCACCCGCCCCTCATGAACGCGCCGGAGCCCTCAGTTCGAGCAGCCGCAGGACGCGCGCACCACGAGTCGCGACGGGAACGTCTTCAGCCGCTCGCGCCGGGATCCGGCCACCCGCAGTCCGTCGTCCAGGACCAGGTCCACCGCCGACCGGGCCATCGCCGGGCGGTCCGAGGCGACCGTGGTCAGCGGCGGGTCGGCGAGCGCCGCCTCCTTGATGTCGTCGAACCCGGCCACCGCCAGCTCGCCGGGCACGTCGATGCGCAGTTCGCGCGCGGCCCGCAGCAGGCCGATCGCCTGGTCGTCGGTGGAGCAGAAGAAGGCGGGCGGGCGGTCCGGGCCGGAGAGCACGTCGAGGGCCACCCGGTAGGCGTCGTAGCGGTTGTACGGGGCCTCGTATAGGCGGCCCTCGGTGGGGATGCCCGCCTCGGCCATCGCCCGCTTCCAGCCCTCGACGTGGTCGGAGACCGGGTCGCCGACGGCCGGTGTCTGTGCCGTACCGCCCATACAGGCCACGTACTCGTAGCCGTGCTCCAGCAGGTGCCGCACGGCGAGCTGGGCGCCGCCCCGGTCGTCGGTGACGACGGCGACGTCGTCGATCGCCTCCGGGCGCTCGTGCAGCAGCACCACCCGGGCGTCCCAGGCGTCGATCTCGGCGGCGGCCAGGTCGTTCAGGGCGTGCGAGACCAGGATGAGGCCGGAGACCCGCATGCCGAGGAACGCCCGCAGATAGTGGACCTCGCGCTCGGCGATGTAGTCGGTGTTGCCGACGAGGACCATCTTCCCGCGCTCTGAGGCGGCCTGCTCGACCGCGTGCGCCATCTCCCCGAAGAAGGGCTGGCGGGCGTCCGGGATGATCAGGCCTATCAGGTCCGTCCGGCGCGAGGCCATGGCCTGGGCGACCCGGTCGGGCCGGTACCCCAGCTCCTTGATCGCCGCGAGGACACGCTCGCGCGTGGCCGGGGCGACCGGCCGGGGTCCGTTGTTGATGACGTAACTGACGACGGCGGTGGAGGTCCCAGCCAGCCGTGCCACGTCATCGCGAGTCACCTTCGCCACGCGCGGAGTCTACGCGGATTGACCCGCTCTGGGCAGGGCGTATCACATCCCGGCCATGCGCCGGTGGCGCCCTGCCCGGGCCCCGGCCGTGCCCGCGCTACGCCTCCGCGTGGATCTCGGGGGCGTCGAGCGCGGCCGAGGTGTCCGTATCGTCCGCCTTCGCCCGGTCGGTCTTGGCCTTGCTCTCGTCGGCCGAGCGGTCGCCCTTCTCGGGGGTGACGAAGCGGTAGCCGACGTTGCGGACGGTCCCGATCAGCGACTCGTGCTCCGGGCCGAGCTTGGCGCGCAGCCGCCGTACGTGCACGTCGACGGTGCGGGTGCCGCCGAAGTAGTCGTAGCCCCACACCTCCTGCAGCAGCTGGGCGCGGGTGAAGACCCGGCCGGGGTGCTGCGCGAGGTACTTGAGCAGCTCGAACTCCTTGAAGGTCAGGTCCAGGACCCGGCCCTTGAGCTTGGCGGAGTAGGTCGCCTCGTCCACGGAGAGGTCGCCGTTGCGGATCTCCATCGGGGAGTCGTCGTTGACGATCTGCTGCCGGCCCATGGCGAGCCGGAGACGGGCCTCGACCTCGGCCGGGCCGGCGGTGTCCAGCAGTACGTCGTCGATGCCCCAGTCGGCGGTGACGGCCGCGAGGCCGCCCTCGGTGACGACCAGGAGCAGGGGGCAGCCGGGACCGGTGGAGCGCAGGAGCTGGCACAGGCTGCGCACCTGCGGCAGGTCGCGGCGCCCGTCGATGAGGATGACGTCGGCGCCCGGGGTGTCGACGAGGGCGGGGCCCTCGGCCGGAGCCACCCGCACGTTGTGCAGCAGCAGGCCCAGCGCGGGGAGCACCTCCGTCGACGGCTGGAGGGCGTTGGTCAGGAGCAGCAGAGAACTCATACGTCTGGTTCCTCCTCGGTCCCTGCGAGGACATGTGCGGTACGGAACTGCTCTGCGATCCCGAAGGCCCCGTACACCCGCGGTCTCCCGCTTCGTATACAACGCTCCCGAAAGCACAAAAGGACCCGGGGGCTGCGCTGCCCGAGTCCTCTGCCAAGCAGAATAGCCCACATGAGCAACCGTCCGTCAGGTCATGCGGCGCGTTCCACCGTTCGTCCGAATCGCGAGACGGCCGGACGGACCCCTATCCGGACGTTCCTGCGCACATCCGACGGAATCGCGGTCGACTCCGTATACGATCCGGGCCCGGTCGTATACGAAGCGTCTCCGTACACCGCCACGCCGCCCTCCGGCACCCCGGTGTTCGTGATCGCCCACGGCTTCACCGGGGACGTGGGCCGCCCGCACGTGCGCAGGGCGGCGGCCGTGCTCGCCCGGTACGGCGCCGTCGTCACCTTCTCCTTCCGCGGCCACGGCGCCTCGGGCGGCCGGTCCACGGTCGGCGACAAGGAGGTGCTGGACCTGGCCGCCGCGGTGGAGTGGGCGCGCGGCTTCGGGCATACGCGCGTGGTGACCGTCGGCTTCTCCATGGGCGGCTCGGTGGTCCTCCGGCACGCGGCCCTGCGGTCCGGCACGGTCGACGCGGTGGTCGCGGTCAGCGCGCCCGCCCGCTGGTACTACCGGGGCACGGCCCCCATGCGCCGCCTGCACTGGCTGGTCACCCGCCCCGCGGGCCGCCTGGTCGGCCGCTACGGGCTGCGCACCCGTATCCATCACCGGCAGTGGGACCCGGTGCCGCTGTCCCCGGTGCAGGCGGTGCCCGGGATCGCACCGACCCCGCTGCTGATCGTGCACGGCGACCGCGACGGCTACTTCCCCCTCGACCACCCCCGGATGCTGGCCGAGGCGGCCGGTGAGCACGGCGAGCTCTGGGTGGAGCCGGGCATGGGCCACGCGGAGAACGCGGCCGGTGACGCCCTGCTGGGCCGGATCGGGGAATGGGCCCTCCGCCGGGCGGGCTAGCCTGACACCACACTTTCCCTGTTTTCCGCCGTCGATAGAGGAACCAGATGCCCAAGGTCACGGTCCGCTACTGGGCCGCCGCCAAGGCCGCGGCCGGGGTCGGCGAGGAGCCGTACGACGCGGCCACGCTCGCCGAGGCGCTCGCCGCGGTGCGTGCGCGACACCCCGGTGAACTCACCCGCGTACTGCTGCGTTGTTCCTTCCTCGTCGACGGTGACCCCGTCGGGACCCGCGCGCATGAGACGGTACGGCTGGCCGAGGGCGGCACGGTCGAGGTGCTCCCGCCGTTCGCAGGAGGATGAGGCGATGAGCGACCAGCCGTATCAGGGCGGGCCGTACGAGGGGTACGACCCGTACCAGCAGCAGCCGTACCAGCAGCATCAGCAGCAGCCGCAGGAGCAGCAGCAGGCGCACCAGGGGCAGCAGGCGTGGTCCGGTTACGACGAGCACGCGCAGCCCGGCTACGACCCCCAGCTCACCCAGCAGTGGCAGGGGCAGACGTGGGAGACGCAGACCCACGCACCGGTCCAGCCGGCCGACGGGGCGTACCCGCTGCCGCCGGAGCAGCAGGCGGACCAGCAGCCGCGGCACGCGGCCCAGCACCACCCGCAGGCCGCCGAGCCGTACGCGCCGCAGGCCCAGCCGGAGACGCACGCGCGGTCGCACACGGCACCGGCGGCGGAGGCCGCCGCGGGCACCGGAGCGGACCTCGGGTACGGCCCCGCCACCCTCGCCGGCAACAGCCGCGTCACCGACGCCCAGCGGGCCCGCCTCGAAGGCCGATCCCCGATCATCGAGCCCGGCATGCAGCCGGCGCTGCTCACCGCCCTGCTGGGCCTGCTGCTGGCCGTGACGGCGCCCGTCGCCTCGTACGCCCTCGTCGTACCGCTGGTGCTGCTCCAGGCCGTGACGGCCGCGGGCTGGTTCCGGCTGAACGGCATGTGGCCCGCCCGGCAGGGCATCGCGCTGGCCTTCGCGGGAGCGCTCACCGCGGACGTGGCGGTGCTGGCCGCGGGCCGCGACCACGCGCCCGCCGCGATCCTCGGCCCGCTCGGCGTCTGGGTCCTGCTGTCCCTCGTCCTCCAGCTCCGCTCGCACGCCTCGCCCGACGAGCGGATGCACGGCCTGATGGCGACGGTCGCCTCGACGGCCCTGTCGGTGCTGGCCACCGGCTACCTGGGCGCCGACCCGCACGCGGTGTCGGTGGGCGCGGCGGCGGTCGCGGTGGCCGTCGTGGCCCGCGCCCTGCCGCTGCCGACCCCGGCCTCGGTCGTGGTCGCCGTGCTGGCGGCGGCCGGGGCGGGCATCGCGGTGGGCGGCATGACCGGGTTCGGCGCGAAGGGCTCCGCCCTGGGCGCGGCGGCCGGTGTCTGCGCGCTGATCGGCCACCGTGTCGCCGGCTACGACTACCCGTCCCGCTTCGTGCACTTCACGGCGGGCGTGGCGCTGCCCCTGTCGGCGGCGGCGCCGGTGGTGTGGGTACTGGGGCGGGCGCTCGGCTAGCCGGCCGCCCCCTCCCGCGTCGCCCCGGCCACGCGGACATGCCGAAGGGCCGCATCCCCCTGGCGTCCAACCCAGGGATGCGGCCCTTCGCCGTCACCGAGCCCGCTCAGCCCGCTCAGACCGCGATGGCGACCTCGGCCAGCCCGCCCTGCTGGGCGACGACCGTGCGGTCCGCCGTGCCACCGGGCACCAGCGCGCGGACGGTCCAGGTGCCCTCCGCCGCGTAGAAGCGGAACTGGCCCGTGGCGGAGGTGGGCACCTCCGCGGTGAACTCGCCGGTCGAGTCCAGCAGCCGGACGTAACCCGTCACCGGCTCGCCGTCGCGGGTCACCTGACCCTGGATCGTGGTCTCACCGGGCTTGATCGTCGAGGCGTCCGGGCCGCCGGCCTTCGCTCCACACATGTGTCTCTCCAGAGGGGTCTGACCAGAAGGTCGGTCGGGAAGGGTTGGTTGCGGTTACTTGCCGGAGCCGAGCTCGATCGGCACGCCGACCAGGGAGCCGTACTCGGTCCAGGAGCCGTCGTAGTTCTTGACGTTCTGCACACCGAGCAGCTCGTGCAGCACGAACCAGGTCAGGGCCGAGCGCTCACCGATGCGGCAGTAGGCGATGGTGTCCTTGGCGAGGTCCACGTCCTCCGCGGCGTAGAGGTCACGCAGCTCGTCGTCCGACTTGAAGGTGCCGTCGTCGTTGGCGTTCTTCGACCACGGGATGTTCGCGGCGGTCGGGACGTGGCCCGGGCGCTGGGACTGCTCCTGCGGCAGGTGGGCCGGGGCGAGCAGCTTGCCGGAGAACTCGTCGGGGGAGCGGACGTCGACCAGGTTCTGCGCGCCGATCGAGGCCACGACGTCGTCGCGGAAGGCGCGGATCGAGGCGTCCTGTGGCTTGGCCTTGTACTCGGTGGCGGCACGCTCGGGCACGTCGTCGCCGGCCACCAGCTCGCGGGCGTCCAGCTCCCACTTCTTGCGGCCGCCGTCGAGGAGCTTGACGCTCTCGTGGCCGTACAGCTTGAAGTACCAGTAGGCGTAGGACGCGAACCAGTTGTTGTTGCCGCCGTAGAGGATCACGAGCGTGTCGTTGGCGATGCCCTTCTTCGACAGGAGCTTCTCGAAGCCCTCCTGGTCGACGAAGTCACGACGGACCGGGTCCTGCAGGTCCTTGGTCCAGTCGATGCGGATCGCGTTCTTGATGTGGTTCTTCTCGTAGGCGGACGTGTCCTCGTCCACCTCGACGATGGCGACGTTCGGGTCGTCCAGGTGCTCCTGGACCCAGTCCGCGTCTACGAGGACGTCGCTGCGGCTCATGCTCTTTCTCCTCCGGGGCAGTTACGGCGGGGCGTGCGAGTGCGTGGGTGCGGGCGCTCGGCTGCGAGCGGCGCACGGGTGCCCTTCGAAACAGGGCGGTGGGGAACGCGGAGGGCCGGGGGCGGCCGCTACCGCTTCAGAAAGGGCGACAGAGCATGGCGGCAACGCGGCACAGGTCCACTGCCCGCCGCTTCGTGAGATCCGCCTGTCGCCTCATGGGTTCGATCGTAGGGATGTCTGGGCGGACGTGTCACCGTGGTGTCGCATTCTGAGACGCGATCGTCCGCATGATGGGAACGAAAGAGCGCCCGGGCCGTCGTCGTACGGTCCCCGGGCGCTCGTCCACGTCCTCGCATCTGCGGTACGGACACGGGTGTCTCGACTGTCGGACACCCGCCATCACCGCCGGCTGTCGTACTACCCCGCCAGCTTGACGTCCGAACCCTTCACGCTGATCTCCACGCCGTTCTCCGCGGCCTGCACCTTGTCCAGCTCGATGCCGCCCGGCAGCTGGTCGATGGCCTGCTGGAAGTCCGTGATCTCGCGGACCCGGTTCTCGGCGAGGGCCGCGCCGGCGATCCGGGGGAGGTTGTCGGCGTGCACCCGCACCTTGTCGTTCTGAACCGCGACCGTGCTCAGGACCGGCACCGTCTTCTTGATGTTCAGCGCCTGCACCTCCACCTCCACCGCGACCTTGATCTTGCCGTTGCCGCCGTCGGACAGGCCGACGACGCGGGCCTCGACGCCCGGGGCGACCGCGGTCGGCTCGGACTTCGCCGTCTTCAGCAACTCGGCGTAGGAGATGGTCGCGGTGCCGGTGGCGGTGGCCGCGGTGGCCGAGCTGTAGTCGCCGGAGAACTCGACGCCCTTCATGTCGGCCGTCAGGTCGTCGATGCGGATCGTCCCGCCGCCGGTGCCGGTGGCCGCCCGGTAGTCCTTGATGCCGACCTCGACGTCGTCCAGGGAGCCGCCCGCGACCTGGGTCAGGAACGGGAAGCCCTTGATGTTCACGTCGGGCGTCGAGGCCAGGTTCTCCGTCGTCCTCAGCTTGTCCGCGGCCTCGCCCTCGGCGAAGTGCACGGCGACCCGGTCCACGATCACGAAGAGCCCGCCCAGGATCACGACGAGGATCAGGATTATTCGCAGGGCGCGCATGGTGTGGTTCCCCCGGGTCGGCGGTGGTCTGGATACGCCACGGTAACCGTGCGGGGCGCGGCATGCGGAAGTTTGTCGATCAGTTGTGACAGCGGCGGGACCGGACCCCGCGACCTACCCTTGAACCATGCTCGCCCGTCGACGGCACGTCTACTTCGCCATGATGGGGACCTGCATCGGTCTCTTCGTCCTGGCGTGGGGAGTGGTGCGGCTGTGGTCGATCCCGGCGGCCGTGGGCATGTGCGTGGTGGCCATGGTCATTCCGCCGGTCGCCGCGATGATCGCGAACCGGCGGGGTCCGGACGATCGCTGGTGGGACGACCCGTCCGGCGACCCGAAGTCCGACGAGTGGTGGGACGAGCTGGACGGCAAGAGACGCCGGCAGTAGGAGGGGCCCCGCATGCCATCCGCACGGCTGTCCACGGTGGTGCTCGACGCGCGGGACGCGCACGCGCTGGCCGGCTTCTACCTGCGCCTGCTCGGCTACGTCATACGCGCCGAGGAACCCGACTGGGTGCTCATCGGGCCGCCGGGCGGCGGCACCGCGCTGTCGTTCCAGACGGAGCCCGGCTACGTCGCGCCCGTCTGGCCCGGCCGCGGCCCCGGCGACCAGCAGATGATGCTGCACCTCGACATCGAGGTCGACGACCTGGAGAGCGAGACCGCACGCGCACTCGCCGGAGGCGCGACGCTCGCCGCGCACCAGCCGCAGTCCGACGTCCGGGTGCTGCTGGATCCCGCGGGGCACCCCTTCTGCCTGTGGACCCAGCAGGGGAGTTGAACCGGCCGGAACGGCGGTCTCAGTAGACGAGCGCCTGGGTCCCGTCGGCCAGCGCCTCCTGCACGAAGACCTGCGCGCCCGCGATCCGTACGCCCTCGATGACGTCCTTCTCGGTGATCTCGCGCCGGGCCGCGCACTGGGTGCACAGGGTGACGCCGCCCGCGGCGAGGACCGAGTCGATCAGGTCCGGCAGCGGCGCCGCGTGCGGCAGTTCGAACTCGGCGGCCCGCCCCGGCAGCGCGAACCAGGACGACTCCCCGGTCAGCCACAGTGAGACCTCGACCCCGCTGGCGACGGCGACCGCCGCCACCGTGAACGCCTGCGAGCACCGCTCCGGGGCGTCGGCCCCGGCAGTCACCTTGATCACGAGCTTCTTCGCCATGACCGAATCGTAATCAACGCCCCCGCAACTCCCGGACCTGACCATGAGTCTGCTGTGAGGCGTGGATTCGGAATTCACGCTTCCCGTTCTGTGGGGGGACGTCTTGGAAGAGCCAGAAGAACCGGAAGAGAGACCCGACGCGTCGGATGTTCCGGGTGTGGCGAATGATCCGGTTGTGCGGGACGACAGCGGCGCGGCGGACACCTCCGGCGCACCCGCCGCGCCCCGGCCCCGCCGGCGCGGCCGCACGGCCCGGCTGGTCGGTGCCGGTGCCCTGCTGGGCCTGGTGACCGGCGTCTGCGCCGGGTACCTCGTCCAGGCCGACCGCGAGCCCACGAAGCTGCCCCCGCTCTCGCAGCCGGTGATCGAGCAGGCCAAGGGCGGGGCCGAGCCGCTGTCCGCCGCCCAGGACCGCAAGGTCAAGACGGACGGCGACCTGCGCAAGCTGCTGCTGGACAAGCCGCGCGGCGCGCGTACGGCGTCCTGGGTGCCCCAGGACGGCTGGCTGGAACTGGGCGATTACGCCGACTACTTCGACCACCCCGGGGAGAAGTTCAGCTCGCTGGCGACGGACCAGTTCCGCCGGGCGGCCGTCACCGGCTGGAAGGCCGGTGCCTCGTCCATCGTCGACATCCGGCTGATCCAGTACCGGCAGGAGGACTCCATGGCGGCGGCCGACGCCACCCACAACGTGGAGGAGGCCGTGGAGTCCGCCCCCGGGACCGACAGCTGGAGCATCCCCGGGACCGGGGACGGCATGGCCTACGTCCACCAGCGGCCGGTCGCCGACTTCGGCGTGGGTCCGCTGTACGGGGCCGAGGCGTACGCCTGGCGCGGTGACATAGCGATGGAGATCTGGATCTACAGCAGCGGGCCGATCGCCAAGAAGGAGATCAGGGACCTGGCCCGGCGGCAGATGGAGCGGCTGTGACCGAGAAGCAGAACGAGCCCGTCGAGCCCACCGCGCCCGCCGGGCAGGCCCGTTCGGAGTCCGTCGAGCCCACCGCGCCCGTCGAGCAGGCCCGCCCGGAGTCCGTCGAGCCGGCCGAGCAGCCCCTCCCCGAAACCGTCCGGCCCGCCGAGCAGCCCCTCCCCGGAGCCGCCGAGGGCGGCGGTGAGCCCGGGCCCCGCCGCCGGAGCCGCGTCCCCGTGGTCGCCGGGTCCGTGCTGCTGGCCGGAGCCCTCGTCGCCGGGGTGGGCTGCACCGCCGTCACCGTGCGCGCGGCCGACCGCGACGCGGGCGCGCCCGTCTGGAAGTTCCCCAGTGTCGCGGCCGGCAAGCACAAGGAGACGCCCCGGCACGGGCTCGCGGGGATGCTCGTGCCGTACGGGACCGGCACCTGGGTCCGCGGTCCCGACATCGGGGAGTTCGGCACCGACGCCGAACTGAACGGCGCCCAGGCCACGACCCTGCGCAAGCAGTCGGTGAGCGGCCTGCCCCGGTCCACGCGCAAGCAACTGGAGCTGCAGATCGACCGCCAGCACATCACCGGCATGGCCATGCGCAGCTACTTCAGCTCGCAGTCCCAGCCCTACCTGTGGAACGAGGAGGTCTACGCGGTGAGCATCACGCTGTCCCGGATGGGGGACAAGTCCGCGGCCCGCCGGATCTCCACGTCCACCAGCAAGCTCATCCAGGAGCTCGGCGCCCTGCGGACGGGCCCGGCCGTCAAGGGTCACGAGGACGCCAAGTGCTTCCGCTCGCCCAAGGGCTCCGACGAGGACGTGAACGAGATGTTCTGCTCGGCCTACGTCGGCGACGTCCTGGTCACCACCACCGCGTCCGGCGCGAAAACCCTCGACGGCACCGGCGTCGCGAAGCTCCTGGGTACCCAGCTCGACCGCATCGCAGAGCCGGGAGCGGCCGTATGAGCGAACAGCAGGTGACGCAGCCGCCCGTCGAGCAGCCCGCCGTACCGCCCGCGCCCGAGCTTCCGCCGCCCGCACCCGGCAAGGACCGCCGCGTCCTGCGGGCCGTGCTGCGCTGGACCGCGGCCGTCGTGGCGTTCGCGGCGGTCGGGGCGGGCACGGCGTACGGGATCACCCGGATGGAGCGGACGGACGTACCCGGACTCGCCACCGGGTCGGACGGCCGCTGGGACTACCCGGAGCTGACCAGGCCCCCGCTGCCCGCCGGCAGCCCCGCGCCCTTCGCCGAGTCGAACCGGGCCGGCTCGCACTACGCCGACCTGCGCGCCCTGCTGCTCCCCGCGCCGAAGGGCGCTACGGAGGACAAGGCGCTGCGCGGCCGGGACGGCTGGCTGGCCACCGGCGCCTACCTGGCGGAGTACCCGCAAAAAGAGGAACGGGACGAGTTGCGGCAGAAGCTCGTCGACACCGGTCTGCGGCACATCGCGGCCCGCGGCTGGACCATGCCGGACGGCACCCGGACCCGGGTCTACCTGCTGCAGTTCGGCACGGCGAACGTCGTGGAGAACGAGTTCGCCAGCGACAACGTCGCGTACAGCGTCCCCGGCCGCCAGGTGCGCGGCGTCGGCGAGGCCGTCTACGACGAGCGCTTCCCCGACGCGGCCGCGGTGTCCGGGACCGAGCGCACCGCGTACGTCGAGACCAGGCCCTACGGCGCCGAACAGGTCCGTCAGGCCTACGTCGCCGCGGGGGACGTCTACGCCGTGATCCTTCAGTCCCGGAAGGGCTCCGCCCCCGCGATCCCCTTCCAGCAGACGGTGGTGCTGCAGAGCCAGCTACTCGGCTGACCCCCTGAAGGACTCCGAGGAACCACCTCGGAAGGAGGGCCGGGCCCCGGCCGCGTAAGCTGGGCCCCGGCTCTGTCGTACGCCCACCCTCGCTCAAGGAGCACCCGTGGAGATCTTCTTCGAATTCCTGCTGGTCCTGGTCTGCGTCGGCGTTCTCGCCTTCGCCGGTCTGACCGTGAAGAAGCTGTACCAGGGCCAGCGCTGACCACCACCACCCAGGAACACTGCCGATCATGATCGAGATCCCGTCCGACCTGCACAAGGACCTCGTCCCGCTCGCCTTCCTGCTCGGCAACTGGGCCGGCGCGGGCGTGCACGACTTCCCCGGCTCGGAGAAGTGCAACTTCGGTCAGGAGGTCACCTTCGGCCACGACGGCCGGGACTTCCTGGAGTACCACTCCCGTACCTGGGTGCTGGACAACGACGGCAACAAGGTCCGCCCGCTGGAGTCGGAGTCCGGCTTCTGGCGGATCGACGCCGAGCGCCGCGTCGAGGTGACGATGACCCGCGACGACGGCGTCATCGAGATCTGGTACGGCAGGATGGCCGACAAGAAGCCGCAGATCGACCTCGCCTCCGACACCGTCGCCCGCACCCCCGACGCCCCGCCCTACAGCGGCGGCACGCGGCTGTACGGCTACGTCAAGAGCGACCTGATGTGGGTCGGCGAGAAGCAGACCCCCGAGGTCGAGCTGCGCCCCTACATGTCGGCCCACCTGAAGAAGGTCGTCACCCCGGGGGACGTCGAGCGCTGGGCCAAGGCCCTGCCCGACGACATGCCGGACGACGGCATCGCGTTCTTCAAGTAGGCCCCGCCTTCCGGTCGGCC
Organism: Streptomyces sp. NPDC058145; assembly: GCF_042884245.1. Taxonomy (NCBI): domain Bacteria; kingdom Bacillati; phylum Actinomycetota; class Actinomycetes; order Kitasatosporales; family Streptomycetaceae; genus Streptomyces; species Streptomyces sp. NPDC058145. Next base: position 52,512 of record NZ_JBHVUH010000005.1, read on the forward strand.
CGTTCTCCGGTCGGCTCGTCTTTCCACCGGCCCGTCCGTCGGCAGGTCCGCCTCGCGGCGGGCCCGTCCGGCAGGCGGGCCTGCCGGCGAGTGTGCCCCGCCGGCCGGTGGCCCTAGACTTTCCGGTGTGGTGAGCACCGACTGGAAGAGCGACCTCAGGCAGCGCGGCTACCGGCTCACGCCGCAGCGGCAACTCGTGCTCGAAGCCGTGGACGCCCTGGAGCACGCGACCCCCGACGCCATCCTCGGCGAGGTGCGCAGGACCGCCTCGGGGGTCAACATCTCCACCGTCTACCGCACGCTGGAGCTGCTCGAGGAACTCGGCCTGGTCAGCCACGCCCATCTCGGTCACGGTGCGCCCACCTACCACCTCGCCGACCGCCACCACCATCTGCACCTGGTGTGCCGCGACTGCGAGAACGTCATCGAGGCGGACGTGGACGTGGCCGCGGACTTCACGGCCAAGCTGCGTGAGCAGTTCGGTTTCGCCACCGACATGAAGCACTTCGCGATCTTCGGCCGCTGCAAGGACTGTGCCCTGAAGAGTTCAACTACCACGACGTAGGCTTGCCCGTATGAAAAGCCCTCTGCTGTCCCTGCCCGGCGCCGTACCCGGCGAGGGCCCGGACGAAGGCGTCGCCGCCCACTACGGCGAGCTGTTCCGCGAGCAGCGCGCCCTCGCCGATGGCACCGGTTTCGTGGACCTGTCCCACCGCGGGGTGATCACCGTCACCGGCGAGGACCGGCTGAGCTGGCTGCACCTGCTGCTCACCCAGCACGTCAGCGACCTGCCGGCGGGCGAGGCCACCGAGGCCCTGATCCTCTCCGCGCACGGTCACATCGAGCACGCGCTGTACCTGGTGGACGACGGCACGACGGTCTGGGCCCATGTGGAGCCCGGCACCGAGGAGGCGCTGATCGCCTACCTGGAGTCGATGAAGTTCTTCTACCGGGTCGAGGTCGCCGACCGCACCGCCGAGGTGGCGGTGGTCCACCTGCCCGCCGGCTCCATCGCCGCGGTGCCCGAGGGCGTCGCCGTACGCGAGACGGCGTACGGCCGTGACCTCTTCCTGCCGCGCGCCGAGCTGGAGTCGTTCGCCGCGAAGTCCGGCCCCGCCGCCGGTCTGCTCGCCTACGAGGCGCTGCGCGTGGAGCACCACCGCCCGCGCCTCGGCTTCGAGACCGACCACCGCACCATCCCGCACGAGCTGGGCTGGATCGGCACCGCCGTCCACCTCCAGAAGGGCTGCTACCGAGGCCAGGAGACGGTGGCCCGGGTGCAGAACCTGGGCAAGCCGCCCCGGCGGCTGGTCTTCCTGCACCTCGACGGCAGCGAGGTCCACCTGCCCGCCCACGGCACCGAGATCCGCCTCGCGGACGAGGGCCCCGACGGCCGCAGGATCGGCTTCGTGACCACGTCCGTGCGCCACCACGAACTGGGCCCGGTGGCCCTCGCCCTGGTCAAGCGCAACGTACCGCTCGACGCCCGGCTGGTGGCCGGGGAGACGGCCGCCGCCCAGGAAGTGATCGTCGAGCCGTAGGGCCTTCGCCCGACGACGGGAATCCGGCGGCGGGCCTAGGCCCTTTCGTTTGGATCATGCCGGGCTCGCGGGGTCTGGCACCGCGCCTCGCCGCGTTGTCGTCGGTTGCCATGGCTCCGCCATGGCGCCCTCCTCCGCCTTGCGATGCACGGCACCAGACCCCGCTCCCTGATCCGGCCTGATCCAAACGAAAGGGCCTAGATCTCGAGCAGCACCGTGAACGGCCCGTCGTTCGTCAGGGACATCCGCATCCGCGCCCCGAACCGCCCCGTCGCCACCGTCGCCCCCAGCGTCCGCAGCTGGGCGACCACCTCGTCCACCAGCGGCTCCGCGACATCGCCCGGCGCGGCCGCGTTCCAGGTCGGGCGGCGCCCCTTGCGGGCGTCGCCGTAGAGGGTGAACTGGCTGACGACGAGCAGCGGGGCGCCGATGTCGCTGCACGACCGCTCGTCCTGCAGCATCCGGATCGACCAGAGCTTGCGGGCCAGCTGGGCCGCCTTCTCCTTGGTGTCCTCGTGGGTGACGCCGACCAGGACGCACAGGCCCTCGCCCTCGATCGCGCCCACCGTCTCGCCGTCCACGACGACGCTCGCGCCGTCCACCCTCTGCACCACCGCACGCATGCCGACCATCATGCCGGGTGACCGGGCCCTGGACACGGTCGGCCCATTATTGATCCTTACGCCCCCATGTGGGGCCGTTCGGGGGCACTCGGTCACATAGCGGCGACTTGGGGTGGCACGATGCTTCCACACGCCGGTCGAGGGGACGGTCACACCACATGAGCACACCGAGTACCAGGTGGCTGGAGACGCACCGGCCGCCCGCGCAACGCGGCGAGGGGCAGCCCGGCCCGTCGCTGCCCGCGGAACCCGCCGAGTACGACCTGACCCGGCCGAGCCTGCCCGAGCTGCGCGCCCTGCGCCGCGACGCCCAGCGCGACGAGGCGGACCTCAGCTATGTGCGGCGGCTGCTGCAGGGCCGGATCGACATCCTGCGCGCCGAACTCGCCCGGCGCGGCCGGGCGTCCGTACCGGCGCCCGCGGACGCCTCCGTGGTGGAGCGGCTCCCGGAGATCCTCACCGACGCCCCGGCCCGCCAGCGCTCCTCCGCCCGCCATGTCACGCTCGGCACCCCGCTCAACGAGGAGTACCGGCTGCTGGCCGCCGAGATGCTCGGCGAGGTCGAGCTGTCGGACCTCGGGGCCCGTACCGACCGGGAGCTGACCACCGCCATGGGCCGCCTGGTCGGCTACGAGCAGGAGGTCTCCCGGCGCCGCCAGCGCCTGCAGCGGATTACGGACGACTGCAGCGGGGAGATCGCCCGCCGTTACCGGGTGGGCGAGGCACAGGTCGACGACCTGCTGACCTGACCCCGAGAGGGCCCGGGCGGACCACCGGAAATCCGCGCGACAGGGCCCGCGCCGCCCCCCTACCGTGACCCCATGACGAACGACGTCCGCACGGTCACCGAGGCCGAGTTCGAGGACTGGCTCCGCGCGCTGAACACCGGCTTCCTGAGAGAGCCGGTGACGGCACCCGAGCAGATCGAGTCGCGCCGCCGGCAGCTCTCCGGGGGCCGGCCGCTCGGCGCCTTCGACAACGGCCGCTGTGTGGCGACCTTCCGGTCCTTCGCCCAGGAGATCACCGCTGTGGGCGGCGCCACCGTCCCCGCGGACGCCATCACCAACGTCACCGTCAGCCCCACCCACCGCCGGCGCGGCCTGCTGAGCCGCATGATGGCGCAGGACCTGGCGGCGGCGAAGGAGCGCGGTGACGTCGTCGCCACGCTGATCGCCGCCGAGTACCCGATCTACGGCCGCTACGGCTTCGGCCCGGCCACCTGGACGACCGAGTGGACCGTCGAGGTGCCCCGCAGCGGCCTCGACCCGCGCTGGTCGGGCCCGGAGGACGGCGGCCGGATCGATCTCGTGGACGGCGAGGACGTCCGGGGGCTGGGTCCCGAGCTGCATGAGCGGGTCCGCCGCGCCCAGCCCGGGGCGGTCAGCAGGGACGAGCTGTGGTGGCAGGTGAACACCGGTGCCGTCCGCTTCGGCGGTAGCTGGACCGAGCCGTTCTACGCCGTCTATCGGGCGGCCTCCGGCGAGGTCGAGGGCCTGGTGTCGTACGAGTCCGACGACCACTGGCACGACAAGCAGCCGCACAACACCGCCGACGTCAACTGGCTGCTCGCCGCCACCCCGGCGGCCGAGCGGGCGCTGTGGCGGTTCCTGTGCTCGATCGACTGGATCACGAAGGTCAGGAGCGGTTGGCGCGGCCCGGACGACCTGCTGCCGTTCTTCCTGCCCGACCCCCGCGCGGCCCGGGTGACGGCGCACGCGGACTGGCTGTGGGTGCGCGTCCTGGACGCGGGCCCTGGAGGCGCGCACGTACGACGGGACCGGCTCGCTGGTGCTGGAGGTCGTGGACGCGGACGGTCTGGCCGGAGGACGGTTCCGGCTGGAGGCCTCGCCGCAGGGCGCTTCCTGCGCCCCGGCCGGTGGAGCGAGTGCCGATCTCACGCTGCCGGTCGCGGAGTTGGGCACGGTCTGGCTGGGGGACGAGTCCCTGGTGCGGCTCGCGGCCCTCGGGCGGGTCCGGGAAGAGCGAGAGGGCGCCGCCCGGAAGGCCGACGCCCTGCTGCGCACATCCGGGCGACCGTGGTGCCCGGACATCTTCTGACAGTCCCTTCTGCCGGCGACGCGTGCTGTCCATCCGTAGCGAGCTGTTCAGTTGTCACGGTGTTCGGTTGTGGCTGTGCGATGCCGTGTTCAGTTGTGGCTGTGCGGGCCGTACGGGCCGTTCAGTTGTGACTGTGCGCTCCGGTGGCCGTCCCCTGCCCGGGCTCCCGGCTCCCCTCCGGAAGGAAGCCCGGTCGGCCAACCACTGAGAAGCTTGACCATGTCGCTCAAGTTGGCGACCAACTTCACTGTACTTATCTCCGTTTGGGTGCGTCTCATAACCACCTTTCCGCGAACTGCCGCAAGATGGCGCGAAGTTGTAGTGTTTGTGCGTGGACCCGGAACACGCCTCCGCCAATGGGCGGAAGAGGCCACAGCGGTCACGCACGTCACACCGCGAGGTGGCCGACGAACTGCGCGCCCGGATCAGGTCCGGGGAACTGCGGCCGGGCCAGCGCATGCCCACCCAGGCCAAGCTGGCCGACGAGTTCGGCGTGGAGCGCGGAGCCGTGCGCCAGGCCCTGCGCATCCTGCAGTCGGAGCACCTGCTCACCGGCGTGTCCAAGGGTGCCCCCGCCATCGTGGCCGCCCTCGCCCAGCAGGTCAGGCCGGTGGCCGGCCCCGCGGCCGGGCCGCAGCCCACCATGGTGGGCCTCGCCCCGCGCATCGCGGCGTCCTTCGCCGCCCCGCACGTCGAGATCGACGCCCTGTGCCTGACGTCCGTCTCGCTCACACTGGCGATCGGGGAGCCGCTCCGGCAGATCCATGCCGGACAGTTGAAACCGGCCAAGATCGACGTGCGTGTCCTGCTGCCGTCCCGGGACATCGACCTCGCCTTCCCGGCACCGGTGGTCGACGCCTCCGACGGCGGGCTGCTGCACCGGCGCTGGCTGTCCCAGCGCAACGCCCAGGGTCAGGTGCTGCGCGACAACCTGCTGGCGCTGCGCACCACGCACGGCATCGACGTGCGCGTCTCCTTCCGGGCCCTGCCCTTCACCCCGCCGGTCAAGCTGTACCTGCTCAACGGGAGCGAGGCGCTGTTCGCCTACTACACGCTCGTCCGCCGCGAGCGGGAGATCGACCACGAGCACCTGCAGCTCTACGACGCCGAGGGCACGCGGTCGATGCTGTTTCCCTTCGCGCAGGGTGCGGACCTGCGCGACACCACGTTCGTGGAACAGTCCCACCTGTGGTTCAACGCACTGTGGGAGACGATCAGTTCGGATCTTCTGCTCACACCCTAGGGATCGCCGGCCCCGGTCACAGGGCCGGTCCGGCGAGGAGCAGGGCGAGCAGCACGGCCCCGGCGGAGCTGACCGCCGGGCTCTTGGCCCTGATGCCCACGGAGAGCAGCAGCAGGCCGACCAGACCCGTGGCGCCGTACTTCCATTCGACGAGCTGTTCGAAGCCGACGACGAAGGCGGCGCAGAGGAGCGCGAGGACAGGCATGGACGTTCCCCCTTTCGGTCTGCCAACTTGACCAAGTTGGCAACCAACTCTGATTAAGTTGTCCCCACTTGGCTCCTACTTATAAACGACTTGGCGACAACTCCCGTCAGATGGGTCAGGGTTGTAGCGTTTGGTTGTGGCTCAGGAGAACGTGGCAGTGAACGGCAGCAGACGGCTCACGTCCCAGGAGATCGCCGACATCCTGCGGGAACGTATCCGCACCGGCGCCCTGAGGGCGGGGGAGCGCCTGCCCACCCAGGCGGAGCTGGCCGTGGAGTTCGGTGTGGAGCGCGGCGCCGTACGGCAGGCCCTGCGGGTACTGGCGGACGACGGTCTGCTCAGCGGCGTCAGCAAGGGCAGCCCCCCGCGGGTCGCCGAGTTCGCCCCCGCCCATGACGAGCCCCAGTCGACGATGGTGGGCCTCGCCCCCCGGCTGACCGAGGCGTTCGCGGCCCCCCACGTCCGCATCGACGCCGTGTGCCTGACCGCGCAGAGCCTCATCCCGGCCCTCGGTGAGCCGCTCCGGCTGATCCACGAGGGCCGCATCCGCCCCGGCCGGATCGACGTGCGCATCCTGCTGCCGTCCCGGGACATCAACCTCGCCTTCCCGGTCTCGGTCGACGCGCACGGCGACGACGACCCCGTGCACCGGCGCTGGCTGGAGATGCGCAACGCCCAGGGCCAGGTCCTGCAGTACAACCTGCGGGCCCTGCGCTCCACGCACGACATCGACGTCCAGATCACCTTCCGGGCCCTGCCGTTCACCCCGCCGGTCAAGCTGTACCTGCTCAACGGCGTGGAGGCGCTCTTCGCGCACTACATGGTCACCCGCCGCGAGGAGCCCACCGACTCCGGCACGCTGGAGATGTACGACACGCTCGGCTCCGAGTCCCTGCTCTTCTCCTTCGAGAAGCGGGCCGGTCAGCGGGACGCGGCATTCGTGGAGCAATCGCAGAAGTGGTTCGACGCCCTCTGGGAAACCATCACGACGGACCTGACACTCTCCTAGTGACTTCTGATGCGACGCGGACCGAACCGGTGACAGAAGAGACCGAGGACGAGACCGAGGAACTGCGGAATCTGATCAGACGTGCACGTGTCGTGCTGTGGGACTTCGACGGGCCGATCTGCCGGCTCTTCGCCGGGCACTCGGCGGAGCGCGTGGCGACCGACCTGGCCCGGTGGCTGGAGAGCCGGGGCCTGCACGGCCTGCTCACACGGGAGGAGCGGGAGTCCCTGGACCCGCACGTCGTCCTGCGCGCCGTGGACCGCAGGCACCCCGGCAGCGACCTGGTCGCTGAGCTCGAGGAGCGTCTCACCCAGGAGGAACTGCGGGCCACCGGGTCGGCGATGCCCACCGCGTACGCCGATCCGCTGATCCGCACCTGGACGGCGGTCGGCTCGCGGCTCGCGATCACCACCAACAACTCGCCGCGCGTGGTGCGCGAATACCTGGCGGGACGTGACCTCGTGGACTGCTTCACCCCGCACCTCTACGGTCGCAGCCAGGACCTCCATCACCTCAAACCGGACCCGCACTGCCTCAACCGTGCCCTGAACGCGATGGGCGCGGCCCCCGAGACCGCCCTGATGATCGGCGACACACCCTCGGACCTGCTCGCCGCGAACAGCGCCGGCGTTCCCTTCCTCGGCTACGCGCGCAACGAGCGCAAGGAGAAGCTGCTGCGGGAGGCCGGTGCCACGCACACCGTGCGTTCGCTGCGGTCGGTGCTGAGACAGGTACGGGCTCAGGCCTGAGTCATCAGCAGGGTGAAGACCACGGCGGCCCCGACGGCGAGGCCGGCCCGGCGCGTCCACACGTTGACGTCCGAGTCACTGGACGCGCACATCCGCCTCCAGGTGGAGCGCGTCCGCGCGGGAATCATCCGGCCGCGGCGCATCGCCCTGCGCGGACTGCTGCCCTCCGAGTCGCTGGTCCTGCCCTGTCCGCGGAACAAGGACGACCGGACGGACGACCGCCCCCAGAAGCGACTGGGGGCCATCGGCCGGCGCCACACGGAGCCCCTGCGAACCATGCTGAGGGAACTGCTGAACCGCCCCGCCGAACAGCGCGGGGCGCCCCGGAGGGCGGCCCCCGTGCGCTAGCATTCCCGCACCGCTGAACCGGTCGATCTGTTCCCCGCATATGGAGACGGCGAATCAGCACGCCCGGCGACCGGCCTCGAAGCCCGGCAGACCACCCGTTGTGACCATTCGAGGTCGACTCTGGTCGTGCCTGGAATCACCTGCACCTAATGTTTGGCATACCTTCCGTCTCTCTCGCGCGAGTCACCCGGAGCGGCCAGTGGGCGCACCCTCTCTTCCCCGTCGGCACCCCGGGGAAGGCGCCTCGCCCGGCGCCATCAGCGCATTCGTACGCGAAGCCGCCGAACGGGGCGTGGCGAGCAGCGGGCACCACAACCGGAACCACGTGCTGCCGGTCACCGAGGACGTGCGGCACCTGCTGGGGCGTGACACCGGCACCTGCGTGACCGTGCGGGTCCGCCGGGGTGACGTGCTGCCGGTCGTGATCAGGACGTGGCAGGACGAGTCGGCGATCCTGGACGCCATCAAGGGCATCCTGCCGCACGTCCCGCAGTGCCTTGCCAGGGGCGACGGCTACGCGATCCACAGCTATGTCGAGGGTGTGCCGCTGTCCAGCGTGTGCGAGGACGGCAAGCCGGTCGACGCCCTGCTCGTCAAGGCCCTGGCCGGTCTGCTCGCGCAGATGGCCCAGGTGCGCAGGGAGGCGCTGCCGCCCCTGCCGGCCGCCTGGCCGCGCAACGACAAGGACAGCCAGGGTTTCCTGCGGACGCTCGCCCGCCTGGCGGACCGTCAGATCAGGCGGGCGAACTGGCCGGGCTTCGGCGGACTGTTCGCCGCGCTCGGCATCCCCGAGGACGCCCTGACGCGGTTCGCCGAGCGGGTCCCGGCCATGGCCCGGCGGCCCTACAGCCTGCTCCACGCCGATCTGCACCGGGACAACCTGATCATGTCCTACGGCGGTGACCCGCCCCTGATCTGCGTCGACTTCGAGCTGGCGACCTACGGCGATCCCCTGCACGACCTGGCGACCCACCTGGTCCGCATGCGATACCCCTCGCACCAGTGGAACGAGGTGATCGACGCCTGGGCGGACGCCATGCGGCTGATCCGTCCCGCGGCCGTCAACGGGCTCGCCAAGGACCTGCGGCACTACGTCGCCTTCGAGCGGGCGCAGTCGGTCTACCCCGACGTGATGCGGGCGGCCGACTCCCTGCACGCGTCGCCCGACCAGAAGAGCCTGGACGACGCGACCGCGGCGGTGCGGCGCGCACTGGAAGTGGCGGCCGGCCCACTCGGGCTCAGCAATCTGCCGGACGCGCGCGAGATCGAGCGGATCCTCTTCCGCTGGCGCGCCGCCAGGAACGGCGGCCTCGGCCTGTCCGCCAAGATCAGGGACTGGCACCAGGACCAACGCGTCCCCGAACACCCCGACTTCCCGCACTCCGCGGTGCGCCAGGCCCTGTTCGCGGAGGGCGCCACGCCCGCCAGCCGGGTCTTCAAGGGCACCGGGCACCTCAACTCGGTGGTGCGGGTCCCCGGCATCGACATCCCCGTCGTGGTCCGCCGCAAGGTGGCCAACGTCTGCCGCAGGGAGCGTGGCTTCCTGAGCGAGCACGCGGTGCTCCGGGCCATCGACCTCGCCGGCGTGGGCGTGGCGGCCCCCAAGTTCCTTGCCCTGGGGACCAGCTACCAGGGGGAACGGTTCGCCATCCACACCTACGAGGGGCCGCGGGACGGCGAGCATCCCCCCGACCACCCCGTGCACGGCCTGCTGCCGCACGAGGCGGACCGGCTGGTGGACCAGCTCCACGCCCTGACACGGGTGGGTTACAAGGAGCTCGACCCGGCGGCCGGCGAGGGGGACTTCTACGGCTGGCTGAGCGAGCAGCTCGTCCTGCTGGTGGAGGAGCTGCCCAAGGAGTCCCAGCAACTGGCTCGGCTGTTCGGGCTGCCCGACGCCGGCCGGCTCCGCCAGATCCTGGCCCGGCACACCGTGAGCCGCCGGGAGCCGGCCCTGCTGCACGGCGACCTGAACCCCTGGAACCTCGTGCGCCGCGCGGACGAGCTGGCGCTGACGATCATCGACTGGGAGATGGCGGTGGTCGGCGACCCGCTCTACGACCTGGTCAGGCACATGCACCTCACCCCGACCCGCCCGGAGATCCGGGACCGCATGTTCCAGCGCTGGCAGAAGCTGCTGGCCCCCGGGCACACCGTCGACTGGCTGCAGGACTGGCGGGTCTACCGCTGGATCGAGATCGTGCGGTCGGCCTACGTGGACCTCGACCGCCTGGTGACCGGCGCGAGCCTGGACGCCCCCAACGTCCGCCGGGCCGTGGACTCGTACGCCATGACGCTGGCCGCCGCCACCGCCTCCCTCGGCCTGCCCACCCGCCGCCCGACCGCGAACCCCTATCTGGCCCGCGCTCTGGCGTGAGACCGGACGAGCCCTGCGCCTAGGCTCCCCCCATGGAAGAGATGGGCCTGCGTGAGCGCAAGAAGCGGCGGATGTACCAGGACGTGTCGGACACCGCCGTGCGGCTGTTCCTGGAGCGGGGCTTCGATGCCGTGTCCGTCGCGGAGGTGGCCGCCGCGGCCGGGATCTCCAAGCCGACCCTCTTCCGGTACTTCCCCGCCAAGGAGGACCTGGTCCTGCACCGGATCGCGGACCACGAGACGGAGGCCGCGCGGGTGGTGGCCGGAGCGGCGGAGCCGCTGGAGGCGCTGCGCCGCAACTTCCTCGACGGGCTGGAGCGGTGCGATCCGGTCACCGGTCTGAACGACCACCCGGCGGTGCTCGCCTTCCACCGGCTGCTGTACGGCACGCCCGCCCTGGCGGCGCGGATGTACGGCTACCTGGAGCGGTCGGAGGCCGCGCTCGCCGAGGCGCTCGGCGGCGGGCTGGACGCGCGGCTCGCCGCGGGCCAGATCATCGCCGTGCAGCGAATCCTCGCACTGGAAAACTGGCGGCGGATCGCGGCGGGGGAGGGAGTGGAGGAGGTCCGGCCGGACGCGGTGCGGGCCGCCGAGCGGACCTTCGAGCGGCTGGCGGCGGGGCTGCCCGGACTCCAGAGCTGTGAGACTCGGTAACGAACGTAACTCGGTTACATAATTTCTGTACGCTGGGGGCATGACGTCATCCCAGCGCACCCTCGACGCCACCCTCCACACCGAGCGCGCCTATCACGACACCTGCCGAGCCGCCCTCGCCGCCATGGTCGACGGCGCCGCCGCACAGGTCGTCACCGGCGAGGACGTCTCCGCCTCCGGTGCTGACGCCGAGGTGCTCGGATACCGGCTGCGCAGCCAGGCCAAGGCGCTGCGCGAACTGCCCGAGGGCCCGCTGTTCTTCGGCAGGCTGGACTTCGCCGCGGACGATCCCGAACACGGCGGGCAGAACTACCACGTCGGCCGTCTCCGGATCACCGAGGACCCGGCCGCCCCGCCCCTCGTCGTCGACTGGCGGGCCCCCGTCTCCCGGGCCTTCTACCAGGCGCCGTGCGCGCGGCGCTCGCCCGCGAGGGCTCGGTCGGAGTCGTCACGGCGGACGCGGACCTGGCGCGTGTCCGGGACGCGCTCGCCGCCGCCGGCATCGGCACGGCCGGCCCGGAGGAACTCGGCGCCCGGGTCGCCGTGGTGCCCGCGAGCGCGGTCAAGGGACTGGAGTACGACCACGTCGTCGCCGTGGAGCCGGCCGCCGTCGCGGAGGCGGAGGAGCGGGGCGCGAACCGGCTGTACGTGGTGCTGACCCGGGCGGTCTCCCGCCTGGACGTCGTCCACGCCCGGCCGCTGCCCTTCTGCCGCGGTCTTCAACCGGCGCCCGATCAGGGGCATCCTGAACGGTGATGCTGCTCTTCCTCGACGTCGACGGGCCGCTCATCCCGTTCGGTGCGGCGGACCGGGCCTATCCGGTGTACGACCGCGGCCTCGCCGGGCCGCCGGACGCGGGCGGCCATCCGCTGCTGAACCGCGTCGACCCGGCGCTCGGCGCGCGGCTCGGTGGTCTCGGCTGCGAACTGGTGTGGGCGACGACCTGGATGGACGACGCCAACGCGTGCCTGGCGCCCTGGCTGGGGTTGCCCGAGCTGCCGGTCGTGCGGTGGCCGGACGAGGACGAGCCGCCCGGCCTGCTGCACTGGAAGACCCGGTCACTGGTCGCCTGGGCGGCGGGCCGCCCCTTCGTCTGGATCGACGACGAGCTGACCGAGGCCGACCGTGCCTGGGCCGCCGTCCACCATCCCGCGCCCGCCCTCCTCCACCGGGTCGACCACCGGTACGGCCTGACCGGCGCCGACTTCACCGCCGTGGCGGAGTGGCTGCGGCTGTCTGTCCAGCCGCTCAGCCGGCCGCCGCGTCGGTGAGGATCGCCTGGAGCCGGGCCCGGCACTCGGCGACGAAGGCGGGCCAGGTGTGCCAGTAGTAGGAGATCCCGCTGACCCCCACCGCGATCGCCCAGGCACGGGCGCGCGTCCAGGTCGCGTCGTCGAGGTCCAGGGCGTCCCGGTAGGCCTGTCGCGCTCGCTGCGGCAGGTCCCACACGGGAGCGTGCTCGGCGTCGGGGAAGCCGACCGAGAGCGCTCCGAAGTCGATGACCGCGTGCAGTCCGCCGTCCCGGACCAGGAGGTTGGTCGGCTTCAGGTCGCCGTGGAGCCACACATGGGGTCCGGACGGGTCGGGCAGTGCGAGCGCCGCCCGCCACAGCCGTTCCAGGGTGTCGACGTCGAGCCCGGAGCCCACGGTGGCCCGGCAGTCCTCGAAGGCCGCACGGACCCACTGGTCGCAGGGCCCCAGAACGCCGCCGCGGTACCAGCTCAGGTCCCCGGCGCGCGTCGCTCCCATGAGATCGATGCCGTGCAGTTCCCTCACCACCGCCGCCAGGTCGGCGCCGAAGGCCGCCCAGTCCCGGACGGTGTCCGGGCCGGCCTCGTCGCCGTCGATCCAGCGGTGCACCGACCAGAGGACGGGGAAGGCGTCGGTGGGCGTCCCGGCGTGCACGGGCTCGGGGATCGGGCAGGGCAGGAGCGGTGCCAGGCGGGGGAGCCATTCCTGCTCCTTGCGCACGGACCGTCCGTCGGCGGTCCGCGGCAGTCGTACGAGCAGGTCGTCGCCCAGCCGGTACATGGTGTTGTCCGAGCCGGCGCCCGCGCGCGACAACGGCAGGCCGGCCCACTCCGGGCGCTGTGCCCGCAGCAGTGACCGGATGAGCGTCTCGTCGACCGGGATCTCGTCCTCGTGAAGCGTCACCGCGGCAGTCTCACGGCCGGAGGGAACGGACGCCAGTGAGTTTCCGCGGGGATCGTGGCCGGCGAGCGGGGGCGGCACTGGGACGGGCGGGTGAAGTCCTCGGGCGGTGTGGCGCACTCTTGCAAGCAGGTGCTTGCAATTGTTAGCGAAGGTGCGGCATGGTGGAGGCATGGCATCGCTCAACGTCGGCAATCTCGGTGAGTACCTGCGCGAGCAGCGGCGAAACGCACAGCTCTCGCTGCGGCAGCTCGCCGATGCCGCCGGGGTGTCCAATCCGTACCTGAGCCAGATCGAGCGCGGGCTGCGCAAGCCCAGCGCGGAGGTGCTCCAGCAGGTCGCCAAGGCGCTGCGCATCTCCGCCGAGACGCTGTACGTCCGCGCCGGCATCCTCGACGCCGAACGGGACCGGGACGAGGTGGAGACGCGCGCCGTCATCCTCGCCGATCCCTCGCTCAACGAGCGGCAGAAGCAGGTGCTGCTCCAGATCTACGAGTCCTTCCGCAAGGAGAACGGATTCGGGGTCGGCGAGCCGGCGGCGGAGGACGCGGAGGCGGCGGAGCGGACCGGCGGCACCGAAGTCCCGAGCGACACCGCCGTACGCGGCAACCGCACGGCCGGCGGCAGTGATGCCGGTCCGCGGCGGACGGCCGGATAGCCGGACCAGGGCCCGGCCGCCCAGACCGCGGACACACCAACCTCAGCCGAACGCGAATCCGGGAGGACCCTCACCATGGCCATCACCGACGACCTGCGCAAGACCCTCAGCGACCCGAAGCCGCTCTACTTCGCCGCCGGCACCGCCGACCTCGCGCTCCAGCAGGCCAAGAAGGTGCCCGCCCTGGTCGAGCAGCTGCGCGCCGAGGCGCCGGCCCGTATCGAGGCGGTGCGCAACACCGACCCGAAGGCCGTGCAGGAGAAGGCCGCCAGTCGTGCCAAGGAGGCCCAGACGACCCTGCAGACCAAGGTCAACGAGTTCATCGGCACCCTCGACGTCGACCTGAAGAAGTTCGGCGAGAACGCCCAGGACCTCGCCCTGCGCGGGGTCGGTGTCGCCGCCGAGTACGCCGTCAAGGCGCGCGAGGCCTACGAGAAGGTCGCCGAGCACGGTGAGCAGACCGTGCGGAACTGGCGCGGTGAGGCCGCCGAGGAGATCGAGGACCTGGCCATCGTCGTCGAGGGCAAGCCCGAGCCGGGCGAGATCCGGACGGAGCCGACGCCGGCCGCGGTCAGGACCGAGCCGAAGCCGGCCGCGGTCAGGACCGAGCCCGTCACGGTGAAGAAGCCCGCGGTGAAGGAGTCCGCCGTCAAGGAGCCCGCGGCCAAGGAGTCCGCCGCGAAGAAGGCCCCGGCGCCGCGCAAGGTCACCCCGACCGTCAAGAAGACGACCCCGCCGGCCAAGTGAGCACGTCCGGCAGGACCTGAACGGGCCGGGCACCCCTGGGGTGCCCGGCCCGTTCTACGGGTACGGTGGCCGCGTACGGATCGGGAGACAACGGGCGGTGGACAGCATGCTGATGTTGGGCTTCGCGGGGTTGATGGGGATCTTGAAGATCGTCATGATGGCCCTCGCCGCGTTCGGGCTGTTCGACGCCGCCTTCCGGCGCGAGGACGCCTTCCGCGCGGCCGACAAGCAGAACAAGGTCTTCTGGCTGATCATCCTCGGCATCGCGCTCGTGGTCAGCTACCTGTTCTCGCTCCTGTCCATCCTGCCGATCGCCGGTGTGATCGCGAGCATCGTCTACATCGTCGACGTGCGTCCCGCGCTCAGGCAGGCCTCCGGCGGCAACGGCTGGGGCCGCCGCCGCGGCGGAAGCAGCAGCGACGGCCCCTACGGTCCGTACAACGGCGGCCGCTGAACGGCGGACCGCCGGGTGGTCAGGACGTGCGGTCCAGCAGGACCACCGCGACGTCGTCGGTCAGCTCGCCGCCGTTGAGGTCGCGTACCTCGCTCACGGCGGCCCGCAGCAGATCCTCGCCGCGCAGCCCCTCGGCCAGCTGGCGACGGATCATGTCCACCATGCCGTCCTGGCCGAGCCGCTCCCCGTCCGTGCCGACGCGGCCCTCGATCAGGCCGTCGGTGTAGAGCATCAGGCTCCACTCGGCGCCCAGCTCCACCTGCATCCGGGGCCAGCGGGCACCGGGCAGCAGGCCCAGGGCGGGGCCGTTGTTCTCGTACGGCAGCAGCTTCGGGGCCCGGCCGGGGCGGGCGATCAGCGGCGACGGGTGGCCGGCCAGGCACAGGCCCGCGCGGCGGCCGTCGGGGGCGATGTCCACCGTGCACAGCGTCGCGAAGATCTCCTCGTCCGCGCGCTCGTGCTCCAGCACCTCCTGGAGCGTGCCCAGCAGCTCGTCGCCGCACAGCCCGGCCAGCGTCAGCGCGCGCCAGGCGATGCGCAGCTCCACGCCGAGCGCGGCCTCGTCCGGGCCGTGGCCGCAGACGTCGCCGATCATGGCGTGCACGGTGCCGTCGGGGGTGCGTACGGCGTCGTAGAAGTCACCGCCGAGCAGGGCGCGGGAGCGGCCCGGCCGGTAGCGGGCGGCGAAGCGCAGCGACGAGCCCTCCAGCAGGGGCGTGGGCAGCAGGCCCCGCTCCAGCCGGCGGTTCTCCTGGGCGCGCAGCTTGCCCTCGGCGAGCCGCCGCTCGGCGGTGTCGGAGCGCTTGCGCTCCACCGCGTAGCGGATGGCGCGGCTGAGCAGCCGGCCGTCCAGCTCGTCCCGGAACAGGTAGTCCTGGGCGCCGACGCGCACGGCCTCGGCGCCGCGCTCGGCGTCGCCGGAGGCGGTCAGCGCGAGCACGGCGTGCCGGGGCGCGAGCTGCAGCACGTGCCGGAGCACGGCCAGCTCGTCGGCGTCCTCGTCGTGCGGGCGGCCGGGCGCCGGGAGCGCGAGGTCCAGCAGGATGCAGTGGACGTCGTCGGTGAGCAGCCGCTCGGCCTCGGTGAGGTTGCGGGCTGTGCGGACACGGACCGGCTTGCCGGAGGGGTCCAGCATGTCGGGCACGATCGGCAGGCCCGCCGGATCGTCCTCGATCAGCAGCAGGGTGAGAGTGGCGCTGTTGGCGCCGGCCGTGGCGTTGCGGTGAGCCTCTTCCTTGAGGGGGCCGCCTTGGGCGACGGCCTGCGCCTGACCACTCTCCACGGCCGGGATCGCTCTCTGCCGCGGTACGGGTACGGGCATCGTCCTGTTTTCCTTCCCTCCCCCCGAGGGCAGGTGGGGCGAGGGACCTCGACCCACCGACGGGTGACCATAGCGGTACTGCCCGCCTGGATGGAATGGTGTGAGCCGCGTCGCTCCCGCGCAGGCCCCTGTCATATGCCGCGATTCGTAACGCAGTTGGACAGGCCGCCCGTGCGGCGGGGATGACGAAGCTCACGCATCGCCCTGGTTCGTGCGGGGGTTGGCCGTGCGGTGGGTCACACGGCCGGCGCTCGGCGGGGGCCGCAGGGGCCCGCGGGCAGGCGCGCGGCGCCCGACGTGCGGGCCGTCACATGAGCTGGGTCACGCGTCCGGCCGTACGATGCCCAGGATCGGCATCGTGCCCGCGCCCGCGACCGTCACCGTCCGCCCCGGCCGCGGGGCGTGGATGATCCGGCCGTCACCGGCGTACATCGCGACGTGGCTGGCGTCGCCGAAGTAGATGATGAGGTCGCCGGGGCGCATGTCCTTGATGTCGACGTGCTTGAGCTGCTTCCACTGCTCCTGCGAGGTGCGCGGGATGGGCCGGCCGGCGTCGGCCCAGGCCTGGGAGGTCAGGCCCGAGCAGTCGTAGGAGTCGGGGCCCTCGGCGCCCCACACGTAAGGCTTGCCGAGCTGGGCGGTGGCGAACTCCACCGCTTCGCGGCCCTGCTTGGAGGCCTTGGTCTTGATGTCGTTGAGGACGCCGGTGTCCAGCCACTCCGTCTGCGCCTTGTCGGCGGCCTCCGCCTCCAGCTCGGCGAGCCGCTCCTTCTCCTTCTTCTCGAGCCGGTCCTCGAGCTGCTCGGCCTCGGAGATCTGCCGCTTGATCCGCTTCTTGGCGGCGGCCTTGGCCTTGCGGTTGACCTCGAGCTTCTTCCACTGGGCGGAGGCGTCGTCGGCGTAGTCCCGCAAGTCCTGCTGGGTGCGGGTCATTTCGCCGATCAGCTTGCTGGTGGCCCGCTGGCCGTTCAGCACCGTCCCGGCGCCGTCGATGAACCGCTGCGGGTCGTCGCTGAGCAGGAACTGGGCGGTGGGCGGCAGTCCGCCGGTGCGGTACTGGGCCCGGGCCGACGCGCCGGCCTGGTTCCTGAGCCGCTCCAGCTTCTCCTGGCCCTCGGTGATCTTCTTGGTCAGCGCGGCGATCCGGGCGGACTGCTTCTTCGTCTTCTCCTCGGCCGCGTTGTAGGCGTCGGTGGCCACGGCCGCGTCGTGGTAGAGACGGTCGAGTCTCGAGCGGACCTTCTCCAGGTCCTTGCTCTGCGGGGGCGTCGGGCTCGGGGACGCGCCGGGTGTCGCGCTCCCGCTCGGTGTGGGTGTCGGAGCGGCGAACGCCGTGCCGGGCGCCGCCAGCACGGTCACCGCGCAGACCACGGTCACGGCGGCCATGAGCAGGCCGCGCTTGCCCGTCCCCATACAGTCCCCCAAGCTGGTTAACCGTCAGTAACTTGCGGTCGTCCGATGGATCGTGCCATGGCGGCACGCGAAACGACAGAGGTCATGGGAAGTCGGGTTTCCGCCCGCCCTCCGCGCCCTCGCGCACGCCTCGATCACTCACCGCCCCCTCCGCGCGTCTCCCCTGGCCTGCGTCGCGTACGACGATCTCCTCGCCGATGTGACGAACGACGCACCGAGATCGTTCCCGGCGGCCGCCGCACGCCGGTTCGCGGAGGCTCAGTGGGCGCGCGGCGCCAACGCGCTCCAGGCGACGGTCACTTCTCCCTGCCGCCAGCGCGCGACCGAGTCCGTCACGGGCCAGTCGGCGGTGAGGTCCCGCACCGCGCGGATCCAGCGCTGACGGGCGCCGTACGAGGCGTACGGCGCGGCGGCGGCCCAGGCGCGGTCGAAGTCGCGCAGGAAGGCGTGCACCGGCTCGCCGGGGACGTTCCGGTGGATCAGCGCCTTCGGCAGCCGCTCGGCGAGGTCGGAGGGCCGCTGAAGCGAACCGAGCCGGGTCGCGAAGGTCACCGTCCGCGGGCCCTGCGGGCCCAGCGCCACCCAGACGTGCCGCCGGCCGATCTCGTCGCAGGTCCCCTCCACCAGCAGACCCCCGGGCGAGCCGCCGGCCGCCGGCGCGAGCCGCGCGCACAGCCGCTGCCACACGGCGGCGACCTGGTCCTCGTCGTACTGCCGCAGCACGTTGGCGGCCCGCACCAGCACCGGGCGCCCGGACACGGGGATCTCGAAGCCGCCGTGCCGGAAGGCCAGCCCGTCCCGCTCGTAGGGTCGGGCGGCCGCGACCCGCTCCGGTTCGATCTCGACACCGACCACGCGCGCGCGGGGCGCGACGGTGCGCAGCCGGCCGAGCAGTTCCACGGCGGTCCAGGGCGCGGCCCCGTACCCGAGGTCGATCGCCACCGGGTCGGCCGCGCGGCGCAGCGCGGCACCGTGCGTGGCGGCGATCCAGCGGTCCATGCGGCGCAGCCGGTTGGGGTTGGTGGTCCCGCGCGTCACGTTTCCCACGACGGGGGTCCCCCCGCTCGAGCGAAGCCGAGAGTGGGGGAGGGTCGCGGCGCGGGCAGTCATGCCTACGAGGGTAAGCGTGGCCCTCCCGTGGAGCCCGAGCCCGTTGCCGTCGGCCACCCACGCACCACGCTGTCGAACGGTTGAGCGAGATAAGGTCATGATTCGGTAAAGGCGCCTGATCGGGAAATGGCGGGGCACTCATCGGCTGTTGCACCCCCTGGAGGGCGCTGTCGGTCCTCCGGCAGGCATGGCCGCACCGAGGAGGAACGCCACGTGAGCCAGTACGTCAGCAGGCTCGGGCGTCGCTCCCCGGCGGCACCCCCGCGGCTCAGGCTGCACCGCAGGCCCCGCCGCGTCGCCATGCTCTCCGTGCACACCTCGCCGCTCCATCAGCCCGGAACCGGTGACGCCGGCGGCATGAACGTCTACATCGTGGAGCTGGCCCAGCGGCTGGCCGCGATCAACATCGAGGTCGAGATCTTCACCCGGGCCACCGAGGGCGGCCTCCCGCCCCGCGTCGACCTCGCCCCCGGCGTCCTCGTCCGGCACATCGACGCCGGTCCCTACGAGGGTCTGGCCAAGGAGGACCTGCCCGCCCAGCTCTGCGCCTTCACGCACGGCGTGATGCAGGCGTGGGCCGGCCACCGCCCGGGCCACTACGACCTCGTCCACTCCCACTACTGGCTCTCCGGCCACGTCGGCTGGCTCGCCGCCCAGCGCTGGGGCGTGCCGCTGGTGCACGCCATGCACACCATGGCCAAGGTCAAGAACGCCAACCTGGCCGACGGCGACACCCCCGAGCCCGCCGCCCGCGTCATCGGCGAGACCCAGATCGTCGCCGCCGCCGACCGCCTCATCGCCAACACCGAGGAGGAGGCCGGCGAACTCGTCCGGCACTACGCGGCCGACCCCGCCAAGGTCGCCGTCGTCCACCCCGGCGTGAACCTCGACCGTTTCCGCCCCGCCGACGGCCGCGCCGCCGCCCGCGCCCGCCTCGGCCTCCCGCAGGACGCCCTGATCCCCCTCTTCGCGGGCCGTATACAGCCCCTGAAGGCGCCGGACGTGCTGCTCCGGGCGGTCGCCGCCCTGCTGGACGAGCGGCCCGAGCTGCGCTCCCGGATGGTCGTACCGGTCGTCGGCGGGCCCAGCGGCAGCGGGCTCGCCAGGCCCGAGGGCCTGCAGAAGCTCGCCGCGCGCCTCGGCATCACCGACGTCGTGCAGTTCCGCCCGCCGGTCGGCCAGGAGCAGTTGGCGGACTGGTTCCGGGCGGCCTCCGTCCTGGTCATGCCGTCCTACAGCGAGTCCTTCGGTCTGGTCGCCATAGAGGCGCAGGCGGCCGGGACCCCGGTGCTCGCCGCCTCGGTCGGCGGTCTGCCGGTGGCCGTGCGCGACGGCGCCACCGGCTTCCTCGTCCAGGGTCACCGTCCGGCCGAGTACGCGCGCGTGCTGGCCCGTTTCGCCGACCAGCCCTCGCTGACGGACAGCATGGGCGCGGCCGCCGCCCGGCACGCGCTGGGCTTCGGCTGGGACACCGCGGCGGCCGCGACCGCCGACGTCTACACGGCCGCGACCCAGTCCCACCGCCGTCGCGTACGCTCCCAGCATGGGTGATGTCGAGAAGGCCACACAGGTCGTCGAGGACGTCCTGAAGGACGCGGAGCTGGAGTGGGAGAGCCCCGAGTCCGGGACGTACGTCGTCAAGCTCCCCGGCACCCGCAAACTCTCCACCACGGTCAGCCTCATCGTCGGCCGCCACACCCTCTCCCTCAACGCCTTCGTCATCCGGCAGCCCGACGAGAACGAGGCGGGCGTCCACCGCTGGCTGCTGGAGCGCAACCTCAAGCTGTTCGGCGTGAGTTACGCCGTGGACCGGCTCGGCGACATCTACGTCACCGCCCGTCTGCCGCTGGCCGCCATCACGCCCGAGGAGACCGACCGCCTCCTCGGCCAGGTCCTGGAGGCCGCCGACGGTGCCTTCAACACCCTGCTGGAACTGGGCTTCGCCTCCGCGATCCGCAAGGAGTACGCCTGGCGGGTCTCACGCGGCGAGTCGACCCGGAACCTGGACGCGTTCAGCCATCTCATCGAGCGCCCCGCCGACTGACGGGACCGAGGCCCGGGGTTCGAACCGGCGTCGGCGCGCCCCATCCGGCGCCCGGCCGACCGACGGGACCGGAGACGGGGGCCCGAACCGGCGTTCGCACGCCTGCTGTTAGCCTGCGGCGACCCGAATCCTTACCGGGTCCTCACCGTTCTCTCACCAGCAAGAGGTTGTGCATGCGCGCAGGCAGATCCGGCTCCGCGGTCGCGCTCGCGGGAGCGCTCGCCCTGGGGGCGTACGCCGCGCCGCCCGCGGCGGCGGCGGACACCGGCATCAAGGTGTCGAACCTGGTGGTGAACCACGGCAAGCCCATCATCGTGGGCACCACCGCCGAGGTCACACCGGACTTCACGTATTACATGTCCTGGCCGTCCGGCCCCAAGCTGCCGGACGTGGACGCCTTCCCGTTCCTGTACCACGACACCACCGCCGCCAAGGGCGCCGACGACGGCGGCATCTACACCGGCTCCACCACCTGCTACGAGGACGGCACGCACGCCGCCGACTGCGACGGCGAGCTGTACATCGACCCGCCCTACCGGCTGGACTCCAACAACGACGCCACGACCTGGAAGATCGCGGTCTCCGCGCGCATCTGGGGCGCGGACGGCCAGCCGAAGAGCCAGGAGTACCTGACCGGCTTCGGCTCGGTGCAGGTCAAGCGCGCCGGGAAGGCCACCGTCAACGCCTCGCCCGAGCCCGTCGCCAAGGGCAAGAAGCTCACCGTGTCCGGCCGGCTCACCCGCGCGGACTGGGTGAGGCACACCTACACCGGCTTCGGCGGCAAGTCGGCCAAGCTGCAGTTCCGCAAGGCGGGCACCAGCACCTACTCCACCGTCAAGATCGTGCAGGCCGACTCCGCGGGCTACCTGAAGACCACGGTCACCGCGGCCGCGGACGGCTACTGGCGCTGGACCTACGGCGAGACGTCCACGACCGGCGGTGCCACGGCCGCCGGCGACTACGTCGACGTCAGGTGACCCGGCGCGCCCTCACCGGGCACTGAGCCGGTAGCGCCCCGGCGGCACGCCCACCAGCTTCTTGAAGTGCCGGGTGAGATGGGCCTGGTCGCAGAACCCGGTCGCCACCGCCACCTCACCCGGCGGCAGCCCGTCCAGCAGCAGCCGCCGGGCCCGGCCGACCCGGCGGGACATCAGGTACTGGTGCGGGGGAATGCCGTAGGCACCGCTGAACGCCCTCACCAGGTGGGCCGGATGGGCGTGCAGCAGCCGCGCCGCGTCGGCGAGCGCCAGCCCCTCGGTGACGTGCTCGTCGAGCAGGTCGCGCAGGGACCGGGCGAGACCGGGGCCGCGGCCGGGACGGCGGGCATCGGCGTCCCGGCCCCGCAGATGCTCCCGCAGCCGCTCCCCGACCAGCGCCAGCCGGCTCTCCGCCTCCAGCTCGTCGCCGGGCCGGGCCAGGACGGAGTGCAACTGCCCGACCCGCAGCCGCAGTACCGGATCCCGCAGATCGGGGCCGTCCACGGCCGGGCCGATCAGCTCGTCGCCGAGATGGCTGCCGTCGAGGTACAGCACCCGCTTGCGGAAACCGTGCGGGGTGGCGGGGGAGCCGTTGTGCGGCACGTGCGGCGGCAGCAGCGAGACGGTGTCGTGCGGGGTGCCGTGCTCATGCCGGTCGAGGTCGTACCGTACGGCGCCGTCGTCGACGATCAGCAGCGTCCAGGCGTCGTGGACGTGCATCGGGTACGCGTACTCGGTGAAGTGGGCGTGGAAGACCTCCACGACACCCGGGACGCGCGGGCGCCAGGCGGAGACGTCGGGCTGGTCGGCGGCCACGCAAAAAACGTACAAGACCGCGGCGCGCCCCGGTCGGCAGTCTCACTCCATGAACACCGAACCGCATGCCGAGCCGGCCGCCGCCCCCGTCCGCTTCGACACCAAGATCGCCGTACTGCTCCGCGAGGACCTGGCGCCCTGGCAGCGCCTGAACGTGACGGCGTTCCTGGTCAGCGGCCTGGGCAGCCGGGTCCCCGAGGTGATCGGCGAGCCGTACGAGGACGCCGACGGCGTGTCCTACCTGCCGATGTTCCGCCAGCCGGTGCTGGTCTTCGAGGGCACCAAGGAGACGCTCACGGCGGCCCACGCCCGGGCCCTGTCCCGCGCCCTGCCCCGGTCGGTGTTCACCTCCGACCTGTTCGCCACCGGCAACGACCGCGACAACCGCGCGGCCGTACGGGCGGTGGGGACCGCCGACCTGGACCTCGTCGGGCTCGCCGTGTACGGGCCGCGGAACGGGGTGGACAAGGTGCTGAAGGGTGCCCGAATGCATCGGTGACCGAATCTGCACAGCGCATGCGCAAGCCCGCGCCCGCGAACGCGATAGGTGCGGAGTTGTCCGGATCGGGACCGCCCTGGCAAGAGCTACGGCCCCTGTGCGCCGAACCGCTTGTGGAGATGCTGCCCTCAATCGATGACCAGGTGGGCACGGATGAGGAGCCGGTGCCCTCAACTGCCCCGTGACGCAAGCCGGTCGACTGGATGCCGGACACGCTCCGTGATTTGATCCATCGCGCCGCCGGGTTCAAGCCAGGGCGTCCGGAAACGGATGCCCCACGCACCCGCGGTCGCGGCCAAGCCGTCTGTCCCCAGCGGGGCCGCTCCCCCCCTTGTGGAACCTCCAACGAAGGGCAGTTTCGACATGACCTCCGCTCCCCAGGTCCAGACCGCCGAGATCTCCGACGCCGAGCTGGACGGCGTCTCCGGCGGCCTGGACCCGCAGGCCGGCATCGTCGCCGGTCCCGCCGCGCTCAACAGCACGGACCTGCTGGCCCAGCTCGGCACCGTCACGGACACGGTCCAGGGCGCCGTCGGGCAGCTCCAGGGCGCCGCCGCCCAGTTCAACCGGGTCGGCGTCTACGCCTCCTTCTGATCGCCCGGGCGCCGGCCCCCCCGGCGCCCACGGCGACGAGCCCCCTGCCCGCGGAGCACCGCGCGCAGGGGGCTCGCCCCTTCGGTCCGTCCGCGCTCAGGCCGCGCTGAGCTCGGCCTCCGCATCCGCCGGGGCGGTCTCGGCCGGCCGCCGTTCGGCGGGCGGCCGCCGCATGAGCACCCCGTACCCGATCCCGGCCACGGTCCCCACGCCGGCGCACATGGCCCACAGCCACTCCGCGCCGAACCGGTCGATGACCGCGCCGGACATGAGCGGTGCCACCAGCGCGGCCACGGACCACGACAGCGTGTACATCCCCTGGTAGCGCCCGCGCCCGTGCACCGGAGACAGCCGTACCACCAGCCCGGTCTGGGTCGGGGCGTTGACGATCTCGGCGAGCGTCCACACGCACACGGTGAGCGCGAAGACACCGACCGACCCGGCGAAGGCGGTGAGCCCGAAGCCGTACCCGGCGAGCAGGGAGGAGACGACGAGGAGCGTGCGCGGGTCGCGGTGCTCGATGAAGCGGGTGACGGGGATCTGCAGCGCGACGATGAGGACGCCGTTGACGGCGACGGCGAAGCCGTAGTCGGCGGCCGTGAACCCGGCCCGGCCCATGGCCACCGGCAGTCCGACGGACCCCTGCTGGAAGACGAGGGCGACGAGGAAGGACAGCCCGACGACGGCCATGTACCGCCCGTCGCGCAGCACCGTGCCCAGCCCGACGTCACCGTCCGCCCGCTTGGCCGTGGCCACGGGCCGTGACTCGGGCAGCTTGAGGAAGACGACCACCGCGCACGCCAGGGTCATCACGGCCTCGATCAGGAACCCGGCGAGATAGCTGAACTCGGCGATGAACCCGGCCGCCATGGAGGAGACGGCGAAGCCGAGGTTGATCGCCCAGTAGTTCAGCGAGAACGCCCGCACCCGGTCCTCCGGCCGGACGATGTCGGCCATCATCGCCTGCACGGCGGGCCGCGAGGCGTTGGAGGCCATGCCGACCAGGAAGGCGACGCCGGCGATGGTGACCGGGTCCTGCATGAATCCCAGCACCGCGACGGACACGGCGGTGGCGCTCTGGGCGATCAGCAGGGTGGGCCGCCTGCCGAGCCGGTCGGCCATCACCCCGCCCCCGAGCGAGGAGACGACCCCGCCGAGCCCGTGCAGCGAGGCGACGAGACCGGCGTACGAGGCCGAGTACCCGCGGTCCAGCGTGAGGTACAGCGCCATGAACGTGGCGACGAACGCGCCGAGCCGGTTGACCAGGGTGCTCGTCCACAGCCACCAGAACTCGCGGGGCAGCCCGGAGACGGTCTCCCGGGCGGCACGTCTGAGACGGGTGACAGACGCGACGGACGCGACAGACATGGACGGGACCCCCCACGGGTACGGAAATGTAAGCGGCTCAAACGGTAAGCGCAACTTACATGTACTGGGCGGGCGGCGGCCACTCGATTAACGGGAGCCGCAGGTGAGCCGTACGGGACGCCTGACGGGAACGGCCCGCTCGGTGGCCGGCCCGTCCGCCCACCGAGCGGGCCGGGCGACGGCCCGAACACGTGGATTACGCTCTGAGGCATGGCCGACGCACCGTACAAGCTGATCCTCCTCCGCCACGGCGAGAGCGAGTGGAACGCGAAGAACCTGTTCACCGGCTGGGTGGACGTCAACCTGAACGAGAAGGGCGAGAAGGAGGCAGTCCGCGGTGGCGAGCTCCTGAAGGACGCCGACCTCCTCCCCGACGTGGTCCACACGTCCCTCCAGAAGCGCGCGATCCGCACGGCCCAGCTGGCCCTCGAGGCCGCGGACCGCCACTGGATCCCGGTCCACCGCAGCTGGCGGCTGAACGAGCGCCACTACGGCGCCCTGCAGGGCAAGGACAAGGCGGCGACGCTGGCCGAGTTCGGCGAGGAGCAGTTCATGCTCTGGCGCCGCTCCTACGACACCCCGCCGCCCCCGCTCCCGGACGACTCCGAGTTCTCCCAGGCGAACGACGCCCGCTACGCCACCATCCCGCCGGAGCTGCGCCCGCGCACGGAGTGCCTCAAGGACGTCGTGTCCCGCATGCTCCCGTACTGGTACGACGGCATCGTCCCCGACCTCCTGACCGGCCGCACGGTCCTCGTCGCCGCCCACGGCAACTCCCTGCGTGCCCTGGTCAAGCACCTGGACGGCATCTCGGACGCCGACATCGCGGGCCTCAACATCCCGACGGGCATCCCCCTGTACTACGAGCTCGACGCCGACTTCCACCCGGTGACCCCCGGCGGCAAGTACCTCGACCCGGAGGCGGCGGCAGCGGCCATCGAGGCGGTCAAGAACCAGGGCAAGAAGAAGTAGGTTGAGCGATCATGCCCCTGACCTGCGCAGGAAGCGCGGATCAGGGGCATTTTCACGGCCTGGGCCCTTTCCGGGCCCTCAGGCCTCCGGCTCCTGTGGCCGGAGCGCCCGTCCGAAAGCCTTTCGGGCCCGGTCCCGGCTGCTTCTCCGGCCCGAGGAACAGACGGGCAGCCGTGAGATGGGCGCCGGGCGTCTCGCGCGCGCTGCCGGCAGGTGGGGCGGCGATTGGGACACGGTTCCTGGCACGTTCAGTGCTCGCTGGTGGAGATGTAGGTGCCGTGCCAGGTGTGATACCAGACGGCGCCTGTGGAGGCGTTGACCGAGAGCATGCCGTTGATCTTCCCGGTGCGCATGGTGTGGAGGGTGTAGTAGCCCGGGAACGCGTCGGGTTTGGCGGCGGTCAGGTCGCTGCGCCGGTCACGCAGCCACTGCTGGGCGCGGTGCTGGGCCTGGTCGGGGGAGAGCCGGGTCTGTGTCTGGCCGCGAGGGTGCATACCGTAGTCGGCGTTCCACATCATTGCCGGGCCGTACTCGATCCCGGTGTCACCGTTGGCCGGGTTGACGAGGATCTCGGTGGCCAGCCTCCCGGAGGGGGTCTTCAGCTCGGCGTAGAAGTTCTTCGAGAACTGCATGACCTCGCCAACGCGCAGGTCGAGCCGGTGGGCGAAGGCGTCGGCGCGCTGTCGGGCTTGGTCCAGGGTCTGCACCGGGGTGCCGTCACCGCGTTGCCAGTAGTGCCCGCCCATCATGCCGGGGCCCCACGAGCAGTCGTTGCCCATCATGCCCGACCCCATGCCGGGTCCCCATGAATCCCAGTTGTCCCAGTCGTTGCCCGTTGTGCCCGACCTCCAGCAATTGCTGCCGGAGGAGCTTGGCGCGGCGGTCGAGTGAAGGGCGGCACGGCTGGACGTAGGGTCGGCTGCCGCGCATCCGGCAGCCACCGTGCCGGCCAGCGCGACGGCCACAAGCACCGAGACGGTCTGTCTGCTTGTGCTGCACACGGTCATCACCGCTTCAGGTCGATCCGTTGGCGTCCGCCCGACGCAGCAGAGCGGGCCTGTTCCTTCCAGCCTCGCTCCGGGTCGGGCGATCAGCCCAGGGCCGTCCGGACCTGCTGTTGCCCCGACCGACCCGGTCCTTGACGAAACAGCGGTTCGTGGTGATCGACCAGATACGGATAGGCCGGACCTCAAAGCGTGTGTGCCAGCCAGAGAATGGCGTGAGAGCCGAGCAGGACCCAGGACCGGCTCAGGAGCGCAGAAGGGCTGAGAACGCGGCACAGAGCCATGCGTGCCCCCTGCGTGCCCGATGAGGGGGGACCGTACAGGGAGCAACGGGGAGTCACGGCAACCAGATCAAAAACGCGCAGGTCAGCATCTTGTCAGGTCACCGCGCAAGCGCATACGCGATCTTCCGAACCAGCTAAGTGTCATTGCCGGCGCCAGCGTCTATACGAGTCCGCCGAGGAGATAGACGAGCAAGCCCAGGAAGAGCACTGCCATCACCCCTGCCATGGACCTCAAGCGATCCGGAGTCATCATCGGCCTGGCGGTAACAGGGTTCCTCCGATCCAAGTAGTCGTAGACCCAAAGACCAAAATTGCGATAGTCGACAGCAACGAGGAAACAGAGGCCTCCAAGCAGGGCGACCCAGCGATGCATAAAGAGGAGGGTCCGGCCGACGGCTCTCGTTGAACGGCCGGACGGACATGAGCTCAGGTGAACGCCCCGGCATCGGGCCAGTAAGACCACCAACAGACTTGGAAAGCGTGTTGGCCAGGCGATGAGGGGGGTGGGGTCTGCGGCCTGCAACATAGTCCCGAGGTGGCTCCCGGGGACCTTTGTGCCCACCCCCCTTGACCGCGGACCTCGAAGGTTCTCTGACCGGTCTCATCCCGTCAGGCAAGCTAACAGGGGGGACTGACGGCGGGGAGTTGCGGTACGGCAGCCAGGTACAGCAACCCAAGGGAAAGGGCAACGACTGCGCACGCGGGGTGCTTTGACCCAAAGCAGGTCTCCGCAGGTCACGCCAGCGATCGCCGAACCTCGCTTCAGGCGCTTCGTGACTTGTACGGCCGTAGGAGTGATCAAAGCATGAATGACGTTACGCTCTGATCCTTTTTGTGCATCGTTCTCCAGGTGTCTGCCCGACCTGGGGCAGAGCAGCGGAGGAGAAAATATGAGGAACGTCCAGAAGATTGCAGCGGTGGCCGTAGCCACCTGCGGAATCCTCTTCGCCGGCATCGGCGGGGCCAGCGCTGACACCGGTAACGAGGGGGACAACATCCCCGTGCTCAGCAACATCAACACACTCAACTGGGACGATTCGCCCTTCTGCGGAATTCAGGTCAAGACCAAGGACAGCGAGCAGAAGACGTCCTGTCCGGTAGTGCACAACGAGGGCAGCTCTAACAGCCCGGTCTACATCATCACCTTCAAAGACTGATCCTTCATAGCGGTCCGGCGGTCCGGCGGTTCGCCCGTCGGCCCGTCGGACCGTTTTGCCTGTCGGGGCATTGGCAGGCAGGTCAGCGATCCGGGCTGTCGTGCCGGGTGGGCTCCCAGGGCTTCGGCATAGTTCGGCCTCGTTATCTTGACCACGCCAGGCCGAGGAGGGCCGGGCGGTCGGGTTCGGTCCCGGGCTGCCCGGGGGAGACCGGAGGCGATGTTGCGGACGCCGGCCCGACTCCGCAAGCAGCTGCCAGCCCGTCACCCGCCGCGCGGTTCATCGCACCGCCCCCGGGTGCGGGCAGTTGCCTGTGAGGGCCACTGGGCCGTCCCCGGGCCGTCCGAGGTCAGCCGACGCCGACCGACAACGACAGAAGCCCACGGCATCTGAGCTGGTCAGAGCCGTGGGCTTCTTCAGGCCCGCTGGTCAGCGGAAGAATTGATCAGTAGACCGGCTACTGATCACAGTTGCCGGCGCCGGCACACCCATTGAGGCTCCGCCGGCCTGTGGACGAAGCTGGGCTCTCTGGGGGGGGGTGACTGACGTGTTTTTTTGGGGGGGAGGCAGCTTTCCTGCGCCTGTACTGATCGCGCCCGCCGCCTACGACCCGCCGTGGAAGAAGCCGGACTTCAGGTCCCTGATGACGACGTCGAGTGAGTGCCCACTGACGATGAGCGGTCCACTCCAGGGCGCGGTGAGTGCGAAGAGCAACGCCAGGCTCAGCCCGACCACACTCGCAACACCCACGATGAGCAGTGACGTTCGCAGGCTGCTGCGGAAGACCAGTGCGCCGGCATTCACGATCAAGGCCAGTCCGCTGACCGCAAGCGTGACGACGTAGAGCGCGGGAATGCTGCGCGAGGCGGCCGCGACGCGGGCGCGACGATTGCTGATGACACCGTCCAGGGAAGCCACCAGCTCCGTGCCGGTCGGGGTTCCCAACTCGGGCCGGGCCGCCTCGTCGCGCACGCTCCGCTCCAGCCGTGCGATCGCGCGGGCGGTGGACGGGTCGTTACCGGACGCCGCTGCCGCACCCTGCCATTCCCTGGCACGCGTGGTCTGCAAGTAGTCCAGCAGTGCCGCATGGATCGGCTCCGACTGGACTCGCGGACTTGTCGCCGCCCACGCCAGGCGGGAGGCCGCGGCCGCCTCGTCGCTCACCAACCCCTCTGCTGCGCGCAGGTAGCCGGCCTCGCTGGCCAGTGAGAGTGCCGCAAAGATCGCGAAGGCAGCGCCGAGTGTCGGCATCAGGGGCGTGGCGATCTGCGGCACCCGGTCCCGTTCCTCGACCGGTACGAGCGCCCGGACGCCGATGCGCGCCACGGCTGCGACCAGGAAGGCGAGCACGAGCCCGCCCACAACCAGCACCACTGCCGGCAGCGAGGTCAACCAGTTCACCGCATCACCCACAACGCGTTTCCACGGGCACCCCACGGCGGCGACACACCGGCCCCCGCGACCTGGAGCTCCTCGTCGATCACTTTCAATGAACGCTCCATGATCACAGGTCGAAGTCCTGTGACGCCCGCGACGCACGGCACGGCATCTCGCTTCGTCGGCCAAACAGCCGAGTACGGCCCAGTACGAGGCTGTAATGACAACGACCGCCGCGCCCGTCCCACTTTCCGTCTCATTTCAGCCTGGTTCACCGCCGTTCAGCCGAGACCGGAAGCCGATCCCAATCCGGTGACGAGCCGCCCATGAACGCAGGTGAACGCCCCCGTACACACACCCACACCCAACTCACACAGTTGGAAAGTGTGTCGACCGGGGGATGAGGGGGGTGGGGTCTGGGGCCTGCAACATAGTCCCGAGGTGGCTCCCGGGGACCTTTGTGCCCACCCCCCCTTGACCGCGGACCTCGAAGGTTCTCTGACCGGTCTCACTCCACCAGGCAAGCTAGCAAGGAGCACTGACATTGATGCTGATACACAGAGGCCGGTGGCGAATTTGCTACCGGCCTCTGACTCGCTGGCCCCGGATCAGGTCGAACCTGTACGCCGCTCCCCTGGACGCAACCGTTTCGACACCCCCTTCCAGCACCCCTTCAGCCGTCGTGCCAAACTCCCTCCCTGGTCAGAGGGAGGGGCAGGGGCGTGGAGAAGTCTGAGGCGAAGCAGTTGCTGGAACGGGCTCGCGAGATGTGGGACGCGGAGGAGTGGCTGCGTTCCGCTGAGCTGTACGAGCAGGTCCTTGCTCACTATCCGGACGAGGGCCCCAGCGCGGTGTGGTGGTACGACGCAGCACTGGCGTACAAGTTTCTGCGTAACTGGGCAAAGGCCTACGAACTCGGCCGTGAGGCTGCCGCCCGCTCGCCGCGCGGTGAGCAGGACCCGGCGTTTTGGAATCTGGGGGTCGCCGCCACAATCCAGCGTGACTGGGCGACCGCCCGTGACGCTTGGGAGGGCTTCGGGATCCCGATGCCGGCGGGCGAGGGGGAGATCAACGGCGCCTTTGGCCCGGCGTGCGTACGGCTGGACGCGGGTGGCGAGCGCGAGGTGGTCTGGATACAGCGGCTCTGCCCGACGCGAGGACGCGTGATGAACGTCCCTGCCACGAAAGGCCGTCGCTTCGGCGAGATCGTCGTGCACGATGGGGAGCCGACTGGCGAGCGGACGTACAACGGCCAGAGCGTCGCTGTCTTCGACGAATTGCTGCTCTTCGAGGCCTCTTCGCTGCCGACGCTGCATGCGACCGTAAACGCAGCGGATGCATCCGACGTCGACGCCCTGGTGGCTTCATTCTTCGCGCAGGACTTCGGCGCCGAGCCGGCGAGCAGCTTCCACATGCTGTGCGCATGCTGCAGCGAGGGCCGCGTCGACTGGGATGAGGCCAGCGTGCCGACACACGGCGGCTCACAGACTGTCTGGCTGGCCGCCCCTGAGGCCGAGGCCCGGCAGCTACTGGATGCCTGGGCGACGGGCGGCGAACGCAGCTGGAACGGACTGGAGCTGTTTGGTTGAGCCCCCGGGGAGTGAGCGGGGAGTGGATCAAGAGAATTGTGCCGCGCAGTGGTCACGTAGACCAACGCATACCAAGCCTCTGACATGCACAGGTACTCATTCTGGGTGGATGCAGCCGGACATGCTTGGACCAAGATCGGACCACTCGTAATGCGTAGCTCTTCGAGGGCGCGGTGTGGTGAAGCCCCGGCCCGTCGGTGCGGGCCGGGGCTTACGATCTCGGCTACCTGGCACTGGTGACTGTGATCGGGACGTCAGGGCAGTGGCTCAGCGCGTGGGTGAGGGCGGTCTGCTCGGAGGCGTCGATGCTCAGGGCCCAGCGGCGCCGGCCGGCCTCGTACTCGGCAGAGCACTACCAGTTGGTCAGGTCGACCAGTAGGTCGCAGTGCGGGTCGTCCGGGGCCGGGCGCCGGTACTGCTCCTCCCCGATGAGGGAGGGCAGGGAGGCGAGGAGGGCGGTCGTCGGCGTCCCGGTCAGGCGGATGTCGACCCCGATGATGCCCGGCCGGTCGGGGCGCTGCACGTACAGACGGATCAGGCCGTCGCCGTGCATGAGAAAGCCGATCAGGAACGGGTTCTCGTCGTCTCCGGGGTCGGAGAGGGCGCGTACGACGGTGAGTGCCTCGCCTTGTTCGGTTTCCGGAGTCGGGGTGATCTCCTGCGGGCGGAGGCGGATGAGCGTCATCCCCATGACCTCGTCGACGTCGCTGCTGCTGTAGATCTGGGGCCCGGACAGGACGGTGCGCAGCAGGCCGGGGATGTAGTACGGCGTCACCGTGTCGTGGGGGAGCTCGTACAGGAAGCTCATGGCGTACTCGTCCTCCCCGGCGCGGACGGCGATCCGTACGGCGCCGGGGGCGGGGAGGACGCCGCGCAGATGGCAGTAGTCGGCGACGGGCGCGTTCAGGTAGTACAGCAGCAGGCGGGTGACATCTGCCTGCTGCTCTCGGTCTTCGGGGTCTGTCACGGATGCATCCATGCGGGGCATTTGTTGTTGTGGTGATTGCGGCAGAAGGCTTTGATCACGCCGATCGTCTGTCCCCTGCCGGCATCGTAACGGCGGTCTTTCGACTTACGCGTGTACTGAACGACGACGGTGAACCTGACCTGCCGCCGGCCTGGGGTCTGTTTCGAAGTGGGTATCCCGCCGGTCGTCGCGAGCCTGCCTCACGGTCACGGCCCGAGGAGCCTGCGACGGGCGCCGAGTCATTGATCCGTCGCCACCGATGGTTCCTCTGCTGTAAATGGGCCGGGCCGGTCTCCGGGGCTGTCCGGGGCGGCCGGGTGGAGCCGTAGGTTCCAGCGAGGCAGGCTTGGTGCATGAAATCGCTCTTGCGCTCACCCTCGTGGCCTGGAGCAGGCGGTCATCACCGGGTCTTCCTCACGCTGATGCAGTGTGTGCCCTTTTTGATCGCGCTGGCCGTGCTGGTCATCGAGCTCACGCCTGCGCACTTCATCTATACAGGCCCCTTTCTCACCGCGGTCCCGGCGCTGGCAGCAGTGACGTTGGGGACCAAGGGCACCACCGCGGCGGCGGCCCTCGCGCTGGCGATCAGCGTGACCACCGCGACCTACAACGGGGCGTGGGGCACGCTGCAGGTCTACAGCAACTTCCTGGCTCTGGCCTTGGTCTCCGTGGCCGGGTTCATCACCAGTCGCGCCATGCAGGAGCGCAGGCAGAGGGAGCTCGACCAGGTCCGCCGCATCGCGGTGGCGGCCCAGGAGGTCGTGTTGCGGGCCGTGCCCGCGCGCCTGGGCCCGCTGCGGGCCGGCAGCCTGTGTCTTGCGGCCGGGACCGGGGCACGGGTGGGCGGTGATCTGTACGAGGCCGTGCAGACGCGCTATGGCGTTCGGATGATCGTCGGGGACGTGCGGGGCAAGGGACTGTCCGCGGTGCGAGCCGTCGCGGTGGCGCTGGGCGCGTTCCGGGAAGCCGTGCACTATGAGGAGGACCTGGTGGAGGTCATG
This sequence comes from Streptomyces sp. NPDC058145, assembly GCF_042884245.1. Lineage (NCBI taxonomy): Bacteria > Bacillati > Actinomycetota > Actinomycetes > Kitasatosporales > Streptomycetaceae > Streptomyces > Streptomyces sp. NPDC058145. The sequence continues at coordinate 85,821 of NZ_JBHVUH010000005.1, forward strand.
AACCGCTGTGCGGCCGCCCTGCGACGGGAGATCTCCGTGCCGGGTGCCTATGGGCCAGAGGTTCTGCTGGAGGGTTTCACCACGGCGCTCATCGCGCAGGTGCCGGACCAGCCCGTGGTGCAGCTGGTCAACCGTGGACATCCACCACCGCTGCTGCTGCACCAGGGCAGGGCCGCACCCCTGACGCCGAGCTTGGAGTCGCCGCCGCTCGGCCTCGAAGACCTGATGACCGGTCTCCCCGAGAAGCCTGAGAGCTATGCGTTCCTCCCCGGGGATCGTCTGTTGTTGTACACCGACGGTGTGATCGAGGCGCGCGATCGCGACGGCGAATTCTTCGCCCTGCCAGAGGCCATGGAGGGGATAGGCGCCGACCCCACCCCACCGGAATTCCTGGAGCGACTGCACCAGGCGTTGACCCGCCACACCGGCGAAAACCTGGCGGACGATGTGGCGATGATCGTCGCCGACCGGTTCAACGGCCTGCCACGGACACCTTCCGGTGGGGCAGACGTGGGGTGACCGTCGTTGTCGGCCACGAACCGAAGGCGTACTTCGTGGATCCGCTGGGGCGGGATGCCGGCGGAGTACGGAGTCGTCGGGGCCGACGTGGATGGTGAGTGCGTCGAGAGCTCCGGGGCCTCTTGCGTATCCACATGGGCGAAGGGAAGGCCGTGCTCGCAAACCGGGTTGGAGGCTGCTCCTCTTCGTGACTGAGGGTCCGCGGCGACACCGCCGGGCCCTCTCTGGGCCCTCCGAGGGTGAACGCGCACGCGTCGAGGTCCGCGATCCGGGTGGGGAGATCGTCATCGAGGCCAACACCGCGGGCCTTCGGACACTGGCCGGCCGTCTGCTCACACTCGCCCAGGACGGCACACCCGACGGGACTCACCTCCATCTGGAGGAGAGCGACGGGCTCGATGAGGGGTCGGTGAGCCTGGTCCGGAGAGGTGTGACGGCGAATGATGCGCCCCGCCCCGTCCCGGCCGTGCCCGATGCAGGCGTCAGCCAAGGTCGGCGAAGAATAGCTACGGTCCAGTTTTGCCTCCGCAGGTCTCGAAACCGCAGGTCAGCGGCGTTAAGCGGTTGTTCTCGTGTGGATCTGTGCCGACGGCCACAGCAAACGGGCCTCACAAAGGCGCATACTGAGCCATGACAAAGCCTGCTGCGCCGAAGCGCCATCTGCCCACGAGCCCCTTCAAGGCACCGGTCACACCGGCTCCCAAGTACTTCGCCGTGGGCGACCAGGTCACGCACGACATGTACGGCCTCGGCCGAGTGGTCGGCATCGAGGACGGAGTCGCGGTGCTCGTGGATTTCGGCTCGGCGCAAATGCGGATCTTGAGCCCGTACGCCAAGATGACCAAGTTGTGAGACCGCTGTGCCCGGTCACGGCACAACCAGGTTCCTTCAGGGATCTGCAACGAGAGAGAGTCCTCCCATCATGACGTCGCTGTTCTCCGCCCTGGAAGGGCAACCCCGCCGCTCCTCGGCGGCATCGCCGCCTCCGGCGACCAACCCCTTCCAGGCCCCCGACTTCGGGGAAGACGAAACCTTGCCGTTCGAAGACGCACAGGAGCCCGCCCCGGGCGTAGGTGCGGCGCGGCGCAAGGCGGCTTAGCTCCACGAGTACCGGCCGGTGGCCTCCGGCAACCGGCCGCGGGCTGTGCCCCTCGCTTGCAGTGGTCGCCCGAGCCGGCACGCGGCGAGCCGGCTCACTGACGGCTGACGTTTCTGGTCACGCCGGTGATGACGGTCGTGGCCAGGATCCAGCCGGTGATGATGAGGGCGTGGGACAGCGCCTGGTACCAGCCCTCCGACGCGAAGGCGTAGGCAGGAACACCGTCCCGGCGATGTGCGTCTCACCGAGCCGGACCTGTCCGAGGAACTGCAGCCCGTGAGGTGCGGGATGCCGTCCACCCGCATGGTGGCGGCGGCGAGGCCGGGCAGTGCGGAGCCGCTGAGGTTGAGGTGGCGGATCCCGGAGGCGTACAGCAGGGGCGCGTCCTCGAAGAAGCGGTCGGTCAGCCGTATCGGATGCTCGATCGCGCCGTGCGTCAGGTCGAGGACGCCGGCCGCAGTACGGCTGTGGTGAAGGGGGCTTCACCGTCTGGCCCACCGGTTGAACTCGGCCGAACGGGAACAGGGGCCCTCGACCGGAAGGTCCTGGCGCGAGCCGAGGTCATCCCGGCGGTCACCTTGGCGTTCAGTGCTGGGGTGGTCGGATCCAGGGCCGTTGACGGCGTCCGAGTGCCCGTTTCTCGTGGTCACGCTGCCGGTCCGGTGGACGGTGCCGAGCGGACCGGGCGCGATGGAATCCCGGCTCAACCAGCCGCCCCGCGTGGTAACTTGAAGCACATTTGTCGGGGTGGCGTGGAGCGGGCGCGAGGGACGGATGACTGGTTCGCCGTACAGCGCGATGCGCGCCAGGCTGGCGAACAGGACTGTCCGGCACTACCTTCCACCCACATTCCGGGTCCGCGATTCCACGGACGAATCCGCCGTGGAGCGCCTCCGGTTCGACGCCCTCCTCGACCAACTGCCGTCGTACCTGACCAAGTACGAGCCGATCCCCAAGACGTGGCTGGTCACCGGCGGCGCGGGCAGCGGCAAGAGCACCGCCGTCCTGCAGTACGCGATCGCGCTCCTGGACCGGGAGACCCCCTGCGCCGTCGTCGACAACCGCATGATCAGGCACTTGGACGTGAACGGCCTGAGCGTCGAGGAGTTCGCCAAGCGATTTCGCCCGTCGGGCCTCGACGAGAAGTTGTGGAAGGCGCACATCAAGAAGCACCGCGTGGTCTTCCTGGTCGACGCCTTGAACGAGTTGGAGCGCGAGTTCAAGTACACCGCCAAGTGGAGCTTCGTCTGGCAGTTACTGGCCGGATCGCACGACTTCACGGTGCTGGCGACGTCCCGCAGCGAATCCGATGACCTGAACTGGACCTTGCTGCGCGATGTCGAGACGATGTCCATCGAGCCGCTGGACGAGCAGGACATCAAGCGCTATCTGGGGATGCGCGACGGATCGGCCACCCAAGCGCTGGACGAGATCAGGTCGGGCGACATGCTGGGCGTGGCGTCCAACCCGTTCATGCTGTCGCTGCTGACCGACTGGCTGCTCGGCACCCGATCCGTGGAGGGCCGGGCCATCCCGCGCAGCCGTGCGGACCTGCTTCGGGAGACCATGGTCCGGCCCAGCAACGGCACCGGGTCCGGCACGGCGGAAGAGGGCGAGGCGAAGCGCGGGCTCGGCATGGAGGCGGCGCTGTGCGCGGCGGCACTGGCCGCCATCACCACGGGCAAGGGCAACGCGGACTTCGTCGACGTGGACGTGGAGGCGCTGCTCGACCTGGTGTGGGACGACAGGCGCGAGACAGCCCGCACGGTGAAGGCGTTCCTGCACACGCAGATGGTGGAGCCGGTCGGTGACGGGGCGGACGGCCAGTACAGCCTCATGCACCCGGCCTTCGTGGACTTCGGCCTGGCCCTCGCCTGGCAGAGCACCGGCCCGCCACCCTTCGTGCTGGACCCCGCATACCTGGACCAGTGCCTGGGCGACTGGGTCGGCCTGCAATCCGACCCGGACAACGCCGTACTCGGTCTGCTCGCCCCGGACGCCAAGCCGCTGCCACCCGAGCTGGTGGTGGACGTCCTCGTGGCCAACCGGGGTGTGCTGGGCGACGAGGTGCGCGGCGCGCTGTGGCGGCAACTCGGCGGTTGCTTCGATCGGGGGCGCCAGATGCGCGACCGCCTGGCCGGTGCGCTGGCCGGCCTGCCTCCGACCGTGCTTCGCGACGGGCTCCAGCGCGGTCTGCTGCGGGCGCTCAACGCCAGGGACCCGGGGTTCGCGGACGACGTCCTGGCCGCCTTGTGGAACGGGTCGCTGGACGCCCAGACGCTGCAGCGACTGCTCCGGAAGCACGAGCGCAACAAGAAGGAGTCGGCACCGAGAAGACCCGATCGCGACGAGGCCCGGGCCGCGAAGCGGCGGGCGTGGCTGCGCGGGGACACCGATCCGGACGCGCGCCGCCGCAGCGCGAACTGGCTGAGCGGCAACGGCGGTGAGGAGGACGTCGACGACCTGCGGACGACGATGCTGGAGGACTCGGACGCCACGGTTCGCGGCGCCTGCGCCACCGCGCTCGGACGCATCCGCTCGCATCGGGCCGTCCCCGCTCTCCTGGAGACCACCGGGGCCGACCGCGACGGCATCGTCCGGGGTTCGGCTGCCAATGCCCTAGGGCAGATCGGTGCTCCTCGCGCGGTGTCCACGTTGGTCACTGCGCTGGCGGGTGATGGGGAGGCCGGTGTTCGGGGTTCGGCGGCGAACGCGCTCGGTCAGATCGGTAATCCTCAGGCGGTGCCCGCGTTGGTCACTGCGCTGGCGGGTGATGGGGAGGCCGGTGTTCGGGGTTCGGCGGCGAACGCGCTCGGTCAGATCGGTAATCCTCAGGCGGTGCCCG